>NZ_CP007034.1:1587500-1905000 GCF_000512915.1 Barnesiella viscericola DSM 18177 | reverse complement strand
CGCGCCTATCTTACTCATGGCAAACCTTTTTCTTTTCTTGCAAATGTACTCGATTTGCGGGAGAAGCCAAACTTTATCGACCCAAAAGCCATCGCCCGGCTTGAACTTTCTGGAAAAAATGACAAAAAAGAGCGCCCTTTTTATCCACGCATTCCTCTCTAATTCCCCTATATTTGTCACATCGCCTGTAAACGATGTAAATGACTCTTTCGAAAAAGATGTTTTCACTTGACATGACACACGCCTTCTTATATATTTGCAGAATATCTTTATCTCATACCTTTACTATGAAACGGCTCGCCATTCTCCTCCCCCTGCTCCTCCTGGCTGTTGCCACCGAAGGCCAGATACGCAGCAATGTACCCAAGTACAACCCCGACAGCGTGCGTGCAGAACTGGACAAACGTCCCTACTTCTCGCTGTTCAAGGACAACTACTTTATCGGGGGTACGACCTTGGGGGCGAAACCAACGGGACAGAACTCCGACGTAAAATTTCAATTGAGTATCAGCCAACGGCTTACCAAGAGCAAGCTGCCCTTCGATACCTATCTCTTTATCACCTACACGCAGAAGGCCTTCTGGAATGTGTTTCAAAAATCGCTCCCCATGTACGACCTCAACTTCAACCCGGGTATCGGTCTCACCCACCCGGTCATCTACCACGACCGCTTCATCGGACAGATTACCCTCCTGCTCGAACATGAATCGAACGGACAGGACAGCATCTGGTCGCGCAGCTGGAACAAGGTGTCGTTCATGGGTGCGCTGGCCGTCGACCATAACATAGAGCTGCAATTCAAAACCTGGATTCCCATCATCGACAGCGGCAACAACCGCGACATTCTCAAATACTGCGGCATCTTCCAGCTGGCCGGCAGCTACCTGAGCGACAACCGCCGGTTCGGAGCCTCGGTCATTCTCACCAAGCGCAGCGGCTGGAATTTCAACTTCAACACGGTTATCGAACTGAGTGCCCGACTTTTCAAGAACGAGAACCAATACCTCTTCCTGCAATACTACAACGGCTACGGCGAGGGGCTGCTCGATTACAACAAGTTCCACTCCCGCCTGCGAATAGGGTTTGTCATCAAGCCTCAGAATTTCAGCAACTTCTGACCGACTTAATTGTGCACCCTGCCAGCCACTCAAAAAACGGGAAAGAGCTGATAGAACGAAAACAGTCAGGGTCGCCCGAAAAGATTCGGGTGGCCCTGACTCTGTACTATAAGGTATTCGTGGCTATCTCTCAGTCGAGCCCGAAAGCCTTCTTCACGGCATCGACATAGTCGAGTTTCTCCCAGGTGAAGAGCTCCACCTCGCGCACCACCGGCTCGGCGTTGTAGTGCGACGTGAAGGTCTTGACCACCGTTTGCGGTTTGCGACCCATGTGACCGTAGGCGGCCGTCTCCTCATAGATGGGGTTGCGCAGTTTCAACCGCTCCTCGATGGCCCGGGGACGCATGTCGAATATCTCGCTCACACGGCGGGCAATCTCGGCGTCGCTCATCGACACGTGCGACTTGCCGTAGGTATTCACATAGATACTTACCGGCTCGGCCACACCGATGGCGTAGGATACCTGCACCAGCACCTCGTCGGATACACCGGCGGCCACCAGATTCTTGGCGATGTGACGAGCGGCATAGGCTGCCGAACGGTCGACTTTCGAGGGGTCCTTGCCCGAGAAGGCTCCACCCCCGTGACCGCCCTTGCCACCATAGGTGTCGACAATGATTTTGCGGCCTGTCAAACCGGTATCGCCGTGAGGGCCGCCGATGACAAACTTGCCGGTAGGGTTCACCAGCAACACGAGCTTGTCGTCGAAGAGAGCCTGTACCCGCTGGGGCAACTGGGCTATCACACGGGGCAACAGTACCGTCTTCACATCGTTGTAAATAGTCTGCAACATCTCGCGGTCGGCTGCCTCCTGTGCCTCCTTCGAGCCATCGACCGGCGTCACAAACTCGTCGTGCTGGGTCGAGATAACGATGGTGTGCACGCGCACCGGCTCGTTCTTCTCGTTATACTCGATAGTCACCTGCGACTTGGAGTCGGGGCGCAGATACGACGTCACCCGCCCCTTGCGCAGATAGGTCATGGCCGAAGCCTCGCGACGAATGGCGGCCAGCTCGATGAGCAACAGGTGCGACAGGTCGAGCGAGAGGGGCATGTAGTTGTCGGTCTCGTTGCAGGCGTAGCCAAACATCATACCCTGGTCACCGGCACCCTGCTCCATGGCATCGGCGCGCTCCACGCCCCGGTTTATGTCGGCCGACTGTTCATGAATGGCCGAAAAGATACCGCACGAGTCGGCATCAAATTTATAAGAACTCTTATTATATCCAATCCGGTGGATTACCCGACGGGTCACCTCCATCAAATCGACATAGGCATTCGATTTAACCTCGCCCGCCAAAACGACCTGTCCGGTCGTCACAAGGGTTTCGCAAGCAACTTTCGAGTTGGGGTCATAGGCCAGAAACTCGTCAAGCAAAGCGTCCGAAATCTGATCGGCCACTTTATCGGGGTGTCCTTCCGACACCGATTCCGAGGTAAACAAATAGTTCATTTCTCTCTTGAATAAATAGTAAATACTTCTTTTTCAAGGAAGAACGACTGCAATACCCACAAAAACAAGGTGATTTTGATAAAGCCGGACGGGCTTCGGCGAAGCCCCGTAACGCAGTTTTAGCATTTTTTTTCGTGGTTGCAAGCAGCCAAATCCTTCCACATTTTTTGCATTTGCGCGGCAAAGATAATACACGCCGCGGGCAATACCAAATTTTTATACGCTATTTCACACAAATCGGGGACACCTGCCCGACCGGGAGGCCGGCCCCGGGATTCGGACTTCCTCGCCGCGGGCCGTCACCCACCCCGAGAACAACTCACGCATGCAGCCCGGCCAGTATCTCGGCAGCAGTCTTCCCCAACACGGGGTGCCGCCATTGCGGAGCAATCTCGGCCAGAGGCTCCATCACGAAAGTGCGTTTGTGCATGTAGGGGTGTGGCAATACCAGGGCATAGGAGTCGACCACCTCTCCGTCGTAGTCGAGCAGGTCGATGTCGATGAGCCGGTCGGCATAGCTGCCGTCGCTCTTGCGGTGGTTCTTGCTGCCCAACTCCCGCTCAATGGCCTGCACGGCCAGAAGCACCTCTTCGGGCGAGAGGTCGGTATCGACCGCTATCGCCGCATTGCAGAAGGTGTGGACCGACTGGTATCCCCACGGCTCGGTCTTGTAGAACGACGACACGGCTGCGACCGTACCCACCCGTTCGCCTATCCGATCGATAGCCTTCTTGATAATTTGCTCTTTATTTCCCAAATTGGAGCCTAAGCCCAGATATACTCGTTTCCCCATGATTTTCTCTCTTTTTGCGCTACTAAGATAGCAAAAAGGGGCTTTTTTGCAAAAATCTTTCCCCGAAATTTTCGGTGTTTTTTATCGAACAGACCGATATTGATTCGGGGTGGTGAACAAAAAAACTTTACTTTTTCATTGGCATATCTCTCCCTTTCGCTATATTTGTCATGGAAATGAAGTCGACCCATCGGTCGGCCGTCATTTTTAAGACCTTTGATTATATGCAACAAATGATTGTCAAAGAGATGTTTCACGCAACCAGCCGGTACAGTCTGTTCGACCCATAGCGGGGTGAACGGAGTGTAACTGTGTCTGCACATCAGGAGGTGCGGAGGCTGTTGCGTTCTTTGACATGCTCGAAAATCAAACGCTCATCTCGCCCTGGGAAATGAGCGTGGTTATGCCGTAGCTTTTGCGCGATGCAAAGGCTGTGGAATCTCTATTATCTTTTCATTTTAAATCATTTGTTGTTATGAAAAATCCTATTGTACGAATCATGCGTTCGCTGGACGAATCGTTCGGCGGACCCGAATATGCCTGTAACCTGCTGGTGGCCGAAATCATGACCGACCCGACACACGACATGGTTCACGAATGGTCGTTGCGGGTCTACTCCACCCGCTATCAACTGCTGGGGTGTGACGTGTGGCAAAAGCCCCGCAACAAGAAACTGCCGCGCAAGATACGGCTTCGCCTCGTATCGGACCGCTACTGGGAGGAGGAGCGTTGCCACCTGTTCCTCTATGGCGACGGCCGTCCCCGGTGGTACGCCTCGTTCCCGCTGACTGCCGGTTACGAAAAATGGATACAGGTCGAGCTCGAAACGATGAGCTGCCACCCCGACGAGCTCTTCTTCGTCGAGCGGTTGAGCTACCAGAGTTGGTGGTGCCGACTGGAACAGGGTCGCTTCGCCCCCGCTACCATTCGCGACCTGATTACCAAGCTGCGCCTGCGGAACGCCGATCCCGCTCCGGCCCTTCACTGGGCGGTCGAGGGTGACGAACGACAGGCGGCAGCCTTTGCCTCGGGTATTCTGGCAGCCTGCCTTACCGATGGTGCCCCGAAGGCCTGTTGCCGTTTCGCTCTCAACGACCTGCTCTCGGGAGGCATTGGCTGGTCGACACTGCGAAGTCACCTGTCCGGGAAAAAGGCGGCGGTGGTACAGGTCGAACGGATAGGCGACAACGACTCGGCCGAGAATCTGCTCGACCTGCTGGCCGAATGGCTGAAAAGTCCGGAGGCGATTCCCTTTATCTTCTACGGTTCGGAAAAGAATGTCGAACTCCTGCTGCAATACATTCCGGCTCTGGGCGACCAGTTTGAGGAGGAGCGGTCGATATTCCATCTCGACGCCCCTCAGCCCGACGCCCTTCCCGACAATGACGACGGGACCGACCTGCCGATACCCGACGAAGCGGGGCTGTGTGACTTGCGACTCTCAAAAGGGGAACAGTCCGAAACCGCTTGCGAAGCACTCGACAAGCTGGAAAAACTCATCGGCCTCTCCCGCGTGAAAGCTGACCTGCGCGACGTCTGCCTCATGGCCCGCTTCACCCAGGAGCGTCGGGCAATCTGCCTCGACCCCGACGGAGAGAACCGCTACCACATGATTTTCTACGGCAATCCGGGTACGGGTAAAACCACGGTGGCCAGGCTGATGGGCGAGATTTACCACCACATGGGCCTGCTGTCGAAAGGCCACACCGTAGAGACCTGCCGCAGCGAACTGGTGGGCGAGTTTATCGGGCAGACCGAGAACCGCACGAAAGAGATTCTGGAGCAGGCCCGGGGCGGGGTGCTGTTTATCGACGAGGCCTATACGCTTGCCGGAGGACGCACTCGCGAATCGAACGACTTCGGCAAGGAGGTGATTCACGCCCTGCTCTCCATTCTGTCGGAACCCAACCCCGATATGATTGTTATCCTGGCCGGATACGAAGACAAAATGCAGTTGCTGCTCCAATCGAATCCGGGCCTGCGTGACCGCTTTCCCCTGCAATTCCGCTTCGACGATTTTTCGGCCGAAGAGCTGCACGCGATTACCTGCCAGCGGTTGCAGTCCCGCGAGTTTATCCTCACATGCGAAGCCGACCAGCGGCTGGCCGAGGTCATCGGCCGAGCCGTCGCCTGCCCCAATCCCAACTTCGGCAACGGCCGTTGGGTGCACAACCTGGTGGAACAGGGCATTGTCAAGAGTATGGCGCGCCGCATCATGTCGATGCCCAGCCACGACTGTACCGACCGGGAGCTGATGAGTACCATCACGGTCGACGACATCGACCGGGCCGAACAGCGAATGCTCGAACTATCGGCCCCGCACCGGACTCCCATGATGCGCATCGGGTTCAGAGCCTGACGCGAACCGCACCCCCCAGAAACGCGTCGAGGCCGCCCCCCCAAGTCGGGAAGGCGGCCTCGGCACAAACAGGGTCGGACGAGCAAAAGCGACGGTTACAATTTCACCTTCCGGCTCTTCCCGTCGCTCTCGTTGTGCATGCGGTCGACAGCCGTAACCACATAGACATATTCGCGGGTACCCCGCTTATAGGGCAACCGGTATTTCGTGTCGCGGGTCACTGCTACCAGATGCGAGGTGTCGTAGAGATTAATCTTCTCGCTCGGAGTAAACCGATAGACACAGAAATAGATTTGCCGCTGCATCTCGTCTTTGGTCGACTTGCGCTTCCATTGCAACTCATACCCGTCGGGGGTCCAACGGGCTTTCAGGCTCTTCACCTCGTCGGGGGCCTTGTTGTCGATAAAGGTATAGGCGGGAATCAGAGCCGGCACGGCATGGTAGTAGTTGCGCAGGTCGTCGGCTATCCCCTTGTAGTTTTCGAGCAACGAGTAACCCGGCCAGAAGCAGTTGCCCCCCACGTGGTCGAGGTAACGGCTCAGCTGCATCTTGTGATTCAGCTGGGTATAGAGCGGATTCACGTCGGTAGCGTCCATCGTCCGCACCACATCTTGTCCGATGTAGAGATGACGCCCGTTGGCATGGTTGTTCCACCAGTAGATAAGCGTCTCGGTACAAGCCGCCTTGTGGCCTATCTCCCAATAGAGTTGAGGCATCATGTAGTCGACCCACCCGTTGCGGGTCCACAACAGCACGTCGGCATACAGCTCGTCGTAGTTTTGCAGCCCGTTGGTGGCGCTGCCGTCGGGGTCGCTCTTCTGGTTGCGGTAGATACCGAACGGACTGATGCCGAAGCGCACCCACGGCTTGCGCGACTTGATGATGTCGCTCAACTCCCGGATAAGTTGGTTCACATTCTCCCGCCGCCAGTCGCCCCGCGACAGACCGTTGCCATAGCGGGCATAGCTGGCATCGTCGGGGAAATCCTGCCCGGCCACGGGATAAGGGTAGAAATAGTCGTCCATGTGAATGGCATCGACATCATAGCGGGTCACAATATCGTCGACCACCCGGCCGATAAACTCGCGGCACTCGGGCAACCCCGGGTCGAAATAGAGCTGACGGCCATACCGCACGAACCACTCGGGGTGTTGATGATAAATGTGCGAAGCGGCCAGCGGCTCGTCGGCATTGGTGGCCGCCCGATAGGGATTGAGCCAGGCATGCAGCTCCATGTTGCGGGCATGGCACTGCTCGATGAGGTATTGCAGTGGATCCCACAACGGCTCGGGAGCCACCCCTTGCCGGCCGGTCAGGTATTTGCTCCACGGCTCCAACTGCGACGGATAGAAGGCATCGGCCGCCGGACGCACCTGAAAAATCACCGCGTTGATACCGATGTGTTGAAGACTGTCCAACATCTGGTCGAAATAGCGTTGCATCGAATCGCGGTTCATATCCCAATAACGGCTCTGACCCACCGTGTGGATCCATGCCCCGCGGAACTCCCGCTTGGGGTGTTCGACGGCTTGAACGACTCCGCTACCCGCACAAACCAGCAGCAGGAGCGACAAATAAAATTTCAGTTTCACTGGATTCTCTTTTTATTTTCCGACAAAGATAACGCAAGACGAGGGCAGTACCAAATTTACGAGGGAGCAAGACAAGGTGATTGCTTTCCGTTGATGTTCATCAGTGAACGATTGACGAATTGAAGCAACAAGAATCATTCCTGTTTTACACCTTTTATAAATTATACCACCGGCTTTTTGGAAAAAATAAGATTCACGACCCTTGACTCACAAACACATCGTGCTATATTTGCATCGAAACTTATTAAACGGATTGTGATATGAAGAAATTTCTTTTCCTGGCCTGTATTGCCGCTGCTTCGATAATTGCCGCACCGGCTATCGCCCAAACTACCAACGGCAACAAGGCTCAAACAGAGTGCTGCAAAAAAGAGTGCAAGTGTACCGACTGCAAGGGTAAGGATTGTAAAGCCGATTGTCAAACCTGCAAATGCACCGACTGCAAATGCTAAGATTGCAAGAAGAATTGCCAGGCCAACTGCCAGGCTGATAAACCTTGCTGCAAACAACAGGCCAACTGTAACAAGCAGGCTCCCTGCAAGAGCAACTGCAACAAAAAGGCTACTTGCAAGAGCAACTGTGCTCCGGGCTGTACCCAAACTCCTGTGAAAAAGTAAATCGAGTTATCGAAAAGAATGAAACCGGGGCTGTCTTCCATCGAGGGGACAGCCTTTTCTTTTTCCCTTCTCCTAACCGGGAACCGTTCCGAACCGATTCCATCGAAAAGGTACCGACCACTCCTCCCGACGGGCAAAAGAGCGTAAAAAAAGCCTCGGCATCTATTAAATTATATTAAGTCAATCGGTTTTCTGTTGCGACTCTCCAAAAGATAGCTACCTTTGCATCGAATTTTTATACGGTTATTTGTATGATTGCTTTACGGGACAGACAACGGTTCTCAATCGTGCGGGGTATCGGACGACTCACCTCGCCCACGGTGTATGTCCACTGGTTCAGCGGATTCATTTGACCTGCTCCTATCCGTCGCGGTAGGAGAAATCTGCTCACACCCCTCCTACCCTCCCAACCTTTTACTCAACCGATTTTATTTTTCAATTCCGCAACAGGCTCCCGGTCATCGTGTCGGGGGAAAATCTGTTGCACAAAAGAGTGTACAACTATGTTACGCATTCTCATTCTGCTCGTGATAGGAATAGGCGCAGGCATACTTCTGCGGGGTCGCTCCTGCGTGAAGGTGACCAAATGGAGCATTCAGGCTACCGTTTGTCTCCTGCTGTTTGTATTTGGTATCTCGATAGGTTCCAACCGCGACCTCATCGACAATCTCTATAACTTCGGCTGGCAGGCCATGGTCATCGCCGCCCTCGGTGTGACCGGCAGCATCGTGGCTGCCCGACTGGCTCAACGGCTCTTTTTCAGGAAAGGAGGCAAGTCATGAAAGAGAATCTGCTCATTCTGTTCTGCTTTATAGCCGGTATCGGACTGGGACTCTCGCAACAGGCTCCCGAGTGGTTGCACGGTCACGACCTGCCCATGATTATCCTCTCGCTGCTCATTCTGCAAGTGGGCATCAGTCTGGGAGCCGGTACCGACCTGCGCCAGATTGCCCGCTCGCTCAACCCCCGCATGTCGCTGCTGCCGCTGTTTACCATTGCCGGTACGCTGCTCTTCTCGGCCATAGGGGTATTGCTGCTGCACGGGCGCAACCTCAGCGACTGCCTGCTCGTGGGTAGCGGGTTTGGCTACTATTCGCTGTCGTCGGTTCTGATTGCCGACCTCAAAAGTACCACCCTGGGGGTACAGGGTGCCACCGAACTGGCTACGGTGGCCCTGCTCGCCAATGTCATTCGCGAGATGATTGCACTCTTCGGCACACCGGCTTTGGCCCGTCTGGGTGGACGGCTGGTACCCATATCGGTGGCCGGCATCAACTCGATGGACGTGTGTCTGCCCATGATTGTGCGCAACTCGTCACGGGGCGAGGAGCTCATTCCCATTGCCATTCTGCATGGTATCGTCCTCGAAGTGAGCGTGCCGATTCTCATCAATGCCTTCTGTTAAGGGTGCCACACAACTCTGTTTTACCGCGACTCTTCCTCCCCATATCCCCTCGCCCGATGGGCAAGGGGAATTTTTAGTCTTTTCAGAAGAAAAGAGGCGGTTCGGCACAGTCAAAACAGAAAACTTGGTTTTCTTTTTGCCTCTGCGCTCACCTTTCATTATCTTTGTACCCCATATATTTAAATAAAGTAGAGACATGAAAGTAGAACAAATCATATCCGATGCCGCCGCCCAGGCTGTGAAAGCCTTGTACGGAGTCGACGCGGCCCCCGGGACCACTACGCCCCAAAAGACCAAAAAAGAGTTTGAAGGCAACCTCACGCTCGTCGTGTTCCCCTTCCTGAAAGCCTCGCACAAGGCTCCTGAGGCTACGGCCCAGGAGATTGGCGAATACTTGAAGGAGCATGAACCGGCCGTGGCTTCGTTCAACGTGATCAAAGGATTCCTCAACCTGGTGATTGCTCCGGAGTTTTGGAGCAATGTGCTTCACCACATCGACGACGAGGCGCATTTCGGTATCCGCGAAGCGGCACCCGATGCTCCGCTCATCATGGTCGAGTACTCCTCGCCCAACACCAACAAACCGCTGCACCTGGGTCACGTGCGCAACAACCTGCTGGGGTACAGCCTCTCGAAGATTCTGCAAGCCAACGGTAACCGGGTGGTGAAGACCAACATCGTGAACGACCGCGGTATCCACATCTGCAAGTCGATGCTGGCTTGGGAGAAGTGGGGCAACGGTATCACCCCCGAAAAGGCCGGCAAGAAGGGTGACCACCTCATCGGCGATTTCTACGTGCTCTTCGACAAGCACTACAAACAGGAGTTGAAGGAGCTGGAAGCCAAGGGTATGACTCCCGAGGAGGCCGAGGCCGCATCACCCCTCATGCAGGAGGCTCGCGAGATGCTGCGCAAGTGGGAGGCCGGCGATTCCGAGGTGCGTAGAGTGTGGGAGATGATGAACAACTGGGTATACGCCGGTTTCGACGAGACCTACCGTCGGCTGGGTGTCGACTTCGACAAGATCTACTACGAGTCGCAGACCTACCTCGACGGGAAGAAGAAGGTTCTCGAAGGGCTCGAAAAGGGTCTCATGTTCCGCAAGGAGGACGGTTCGGTATGGGCCGACCTCACGGCCGAAGGGCTCGACCAGAAGTTGCTGCTGCGCAGCGACGGCACCTCGGTCTATATGACGCAGGACATCGGTACGGCCCAACAGCGGTTCAACGACTACCCCATCGACAAGATGATTTATGTGGTGGGAAATGAACAAAACTACCATTTCCAGGTTCTCTCCATACTGCTCGACCGTCTCGGCTTCAAGTGGGGCAAGGACCTCGTGCACTTCTCCTACGGTATGGTGGAACTGCCCGAGGGCAAGATGAAATCGCGCGAGGGCACAGTGGTCGATGCCGACGACCTGATGGACGAGATGATTGCCACCGCCCGCGAGACCTCGGCCGAACTGGGCAAGCTCGACGGCTGCACCGCCGAAGAGGCCGAAGAGATTTCGCGCATCGTGGGCCTGGGTGCTCTGAAATATTTCATCTTGAAGGTAGACCCCCGCAAGAACATGACCTTCAACCCCAAGGAGTCGATCGACTTCAACGGGAACACGGGACCCTTCATTCAGTACACCTATGCCCGCATCTGCTCGGTGATGCGCAAGGCTGCCGAGGCCGGTATCGACTACCATCGCGAAGATACCAGCCACGTGGTTCCCAGCGAAAAAGAGATTTCGCTCATTCAACACCTGGCCGACTTCCCCTCGGTAGTGGCCGAGGCGGGTCGCATATACAGCCCCTCGCTCATCGCCAACTACGTGTACGACCTGGCCAAGGAGTACAACCAGTTCTACCACGACTATTCGATTCTGCGCGAGGAGAATGCCCCGGTACGGGCCTTCCGGCTGATGCTCTCGGCCAACGTCGCCAAAGTCGTCAAGAGCGGCATGGGGCTGCTCGGTATCGAGGTTCCCGACCGCATGTAAAAACAAAACAACCCATAAAACAAAACAGATATGGAAAATTCGTATGATTCTTATAAATCGACAGCCGGTACTTCGGTACTGTCGACCGTGATGCGCAAAGTGTACGGGCGCATGTTCTTCGCCCTCGTGGTGACCGCCCTCACAGCGCTGTATGTAGCCTCGTCGCCTGCTCTGCTGGCCACCATCTTGGGCAGCCGGGGCATCTTCTTCGGCCTTATTATCGCCGAACTGGCCGTGGTATTTGTCGTTTCGGGCATGCTCCACAAACTCAGTTCGACCACGGCCGTACTGCTGTTCTACCTCTATGCCATACTCAACGGCGTGGTATTCTCGTCAATTTTCGTGGTGTATGAGTTGGGCTCCATCGCCTACACCTTCTTCATTACAGCCGGTGTGTTCGGCGCGATGACCGTGTATGGTCTGGTGACCAAAAACGACATGACCAAATTCGGCAGCTACTGCATGATGGCGCTCTTCGGCCTCATCATCGCCACGGTAGTCAACATCTTCGTAGCCAGCAGCACCCTCGACTGGATTATCAGCTTCGTGGGCGTGGCCCTCTTCATCGGCCTCACCGCCTGGGATACCCAGAAAATCAAGAACGCCGCCTACGAGGTAGAACCCTCGCAAATGGGCAAACTGGCCACGATAGGCGCCCTGTCGCTCTATCTCGACTTTATCAACCTGTTCCTCTATCTGCTCCGCTTCTTCGGCCGCAGCAACGATTAAGGAGCTTCTGACCCAAGCATCTGTATAATACACGCAATATGACACAACCGTTTTTTATTTACAATACGCTCGACCGCAAAAAGGAGGAGTTCAAACCACTGAACCCGCCTTATGTGGGCATGTATGTGTGCGGCCCCACCGTCTATGGCGACGCACACCTGGGACACGCCCGTCCCGCCATCACCTTCGACGTGCTGTTCCGTTACCTCAAACACCAAGGCTATAAAGTGCGCTACGTGCGCAACATCACCGATGTGGGACACCTCGAAAACGATGCCGACGAGGGAGAGGACAAAATCGCCAAGAAGGCCCGACTCGAATCGCTCGAACCCATGGAGGTGGTGCAATACTACCTCAACCGCTACCACAAGGCAATGGAGGCACTCAACGTGCTGCCTCCCAGCATCGAGCCGCACGCCTCGGGACACATCATCGAACAGATTGAATACATCAAGAAGATTCTGGCCGCAGGTTACGCCTACGTGAGCAACGGCTCGGTCTACTTCGACGTGGTGAAATACAACAAGGACCACCACTACGGCAAGCTGTCGGGCCGCAACATCGACGACCTGCTCAACACCACCCGCGAACTCGACGGACAGAGCGAGAAGCACAACAGCTTCGACTTTGCCCTGTGGAAGAAGGCTTCCCCCGAGCACATCATGCGCTGGCCCTCGCCTTGGAGCGACGGATTCCCCGGCTGGCACCTCGAATGCTCGACGATGAGCACCAAGTATCTGGGCGAGGAGTTCGACATTCACGGCGGCGGCATGGACCTGCTCTTCCCCCACCACGAATGCGAGATAGCCCAGTCAGTAGCCGCCCAGGGACACGAGACGGTTCACTACTGGATGCACAACAACATGATTACCATCAACGGGCAGAAGATGGGCAAGTCGCTGGGCAACTTCATCACCCTCGACGAGTTCTTCACCGGCAACCACAAGTTGCTGCAACAAGCCTACTCGCCCATGACCATACGCTTCTTCATTCTGCAAGCCCACTACCGCAGCACCGTCGATTTCAGCAACGAGGCGCTGCAAGCTTCGGAAAAGGCACTGCAACGTATGCTCGAAGGGTGGAACAACCTGGCCAAAATCACGCCGAGCGACACCTCGACGGTCGATGTCAAGGCGATTCGCGAACATTGCTACGAGGCCATGAACGACGACCTGAGCACGCCTATCGTCATCTCGCACCTCTTCGAGACGGTGAAAATCATCAACACGGCGCTCGCCGGTGAGACCAAGCTGACGGCCGACGACATCGCTCACCTGAAAGAGACCTTCTCGACCTTCCTGTTCGACATTATGGGCATTCGCGAGGAGGCCAAGGCTTCGGACGAAGGCAACGAGGCTTACCACAAAGCCGTAGACCTGCTGCTCGATGTGCGCAAAGAGGCCAAGGCCCGCAAGGACTGGACTACCTCGGACTATATCCGCGACAAGTTGACCGAAATCGGGTTTGAAATCAAAGATACCAAAGAGGGCGTGGAGTGGAAATTGAAATAACCACACCCGACCGGATAGAACAAGAACGCCCGGGGCCGTAGCCCCGGGCGTTCTTTGTATAGCGTTGTCGCGAAAGAGGGGAGCGACACCGAAGCCGCTCCACCCCCATACGCCTACTATTTCTGCATTTCGGCCACGAACTCGTTGGCCTTGGCCACGGCCTTGGTAATGTGGTCGCAGATGTGGTCGTCGCCGATAAGACGGTCGATATTGGCCTTTTTGAGCGTCTCATGCACGTGAGGATTGACACCCGAAAGAATCACGTGAATCTTCTCCTTCTGCGACGAGGTAATCAATATTTCAAGGTTGTGCAGAGCCGTGGAATCGATGAAGGGAACCCGACGCATGCGAATGATGCGTACCAGCGGACGGTCGGCCATGCTGCGCATCAGCTCGTCGAACTTGGTGGCAATGCCGAAGAAGAAGGGGCCTTCGATTTCGTACACCTCTACCCCTTTGGCCACTTTCAACACCTCGTGCTGGTTCGACTCGGTGCCATGGGCAATGTCGAGCTCGTCGTGGAACACCGAGATTTTCGTCGTCTCGGTCATTCGGCGCAGGAAGAGCACCACGGCCAGCAACAGACCGATCTCGATGGCAATCGTGAGGTTGAAGACAACGGTGAGCAGGAAGGTGATGATGAGCACCGATACGTCGGACTTGGGATTCTTCAACAGCGAACGCACTGTGCGCCAACCGCTCATGTTATACGAAACGACTATCAGCACGCCGGCCAGGCACGACATGGGGACGAGCCGGATAAGCGGCATGAGGAAGAGGAATATCAGCAGCAGTACCACGGCATGTATCATACCGGCCACAGGGGTGCGGCCGCCGTTGTTGATGTTGGTCATGGTGCGGGCAATGGCCCCGGTCACAGGAATACCCCCGAAGAAAGGCACCACGATATTGGCGGCTCCCTGGGCAATCAGCTCGGTGTTCGAGTTGGTCTTGTCGCCGGTCACACCGTCGGCCACGGTAGCCGAGAGCAACGACTCAATGGCTCCCAGCACGGCAATGGTAAAGGCCGGGGAGAGCAGCTGGTTGATGGTATCCATGTTGATATTGAGCGACTGCGGCTGGGGTACCTCGCTGCTGATGTTGAAGCGATCGCCTATCGTCTCGATACCCTCGATGCCCCAGAAGCGGCGCAGGAAATAGACCAGCACCGTCATGAAAATAATGGCCATGAGCGACCCCGGTATCTTGTTGGAGATGCGCGGGGTATAGGCGATGATGAGAATACTGAGTACCCCGATGCCCAACGACCAGAAGTTGGTGGTTTCGATGTGCTGAAAGTAGGCAATCCACTTGGAGATGAAATCGGCCGGCACACTCTCCATCGTGAGCCCCAGCAGGTCTTTTATCTGCGTAGCGAAAATAGTGAGAGCGATACCGCTGGTGAAGCCCACCACGATGGGATAGGGTATGAACTTGATGATGGTACCCAACCGGAAGCAGCCCATGAGTACCAGAATCAGCCCTGCCATGAAGGTGGCGATGGCCAGTCCTTCGAGTCCGTAGGCCTGTATGATGCCGTAGACAATGACGATAAAGGCTCCCGTGGGGCCGCCTATCTGCACACTGTTACCGCCCAGAAACGAGACGATAAACCCGCCTATGATTGCGGTGATGAGACCCTTCTCGGGCGATACCCCCGAGGCGATACCAAATGCGATGGCCAAGGGCAATGCCACGATACCCACAATGATACCGGCCATCAGGTCTTTCAGAAATCTCTCTTTGGAATAGCTGGCCAACGAAGCCACGAATTTCGGGTGAAAATCCAATCTGCTTTTCATCTTTTGCTTTACCTGTAATACCTATTATATATTAACCTTTTATTACCTCTCTCCACAGGGAGCATTCGCCCCACAAAACCCGACCGGCAGCAAGTGTACCGTACTGAGGAGAATCGGGCATCGGACCCGGCCGGGAAAAACAGCGGCAAAATTAACTCTTTTTTATGGTTTGGAAGGTATGTTTGTTGAAAAATTAAAAAGAAAAGGGGGAAGATGGTTACTACATGATAAAATACTTAACAGATAAAGATAATGAGCAGACCCTTCTGAGCCGCGCCTTCGAGAAGGATCAGACAGGTACCGGCTGCAAGAGCATCGGTCGAGAGGCCGTAGAAGAGATAACAGCCGGGATCGTTGCCTCCGACATATTTGCCTCCCGAGAAGCAACGATAGTCAGGTAGCCCCCCTGGGATAAAAAAACAGGAAAGGCGGTATGCTATCATAAATTTGATTTATATTTGCAGCCGATGGAAAATCCGCTCCACTCATAAGAGCACAAAAAACAATATTTCATGACCAAGCTATCACAAGAAAGCGCAACAAGCATAGGAAGGATAGGGCTTGCCGGCTTCTTCATCTCATTGGGTATCGTATTCGGCGACATCGGGACCTCTCCGCTCTATGTGATGAAAGCCATTATACACACAGGTGAAACCCTTAACGAAAATTACATACTGGGTGCCTTGTCGTGCATCATCTGGACACTGACCCTACAAACGACCATAAAATATGTGCTCATCGCTCTCAGAGCCGACAACAACGGCGAGGGCGGGATTCTGGCTCTTTATGCCCTGTTGCGCAAACATCGGCGAAAGTGGATTTATGCCATTGCCATCATCGGGGCAAGTACCTTGTTGGCCGACGGCATCATTACCCCCGCCATCACCGTGACAACAGCCATCGAAGGTCTGGAAGGCATCAGTCCCGACTTGCCGGTGATTCCCGTAGTAATCGTCATCATCACCATTATCTTCTTTGTCCAGCAGTTCGGAACCGAATACATAGGCCGCTCGTTCGGGACATTCATGTTCCTTTGGTTCTTACTGCTGGGGGGATTGGGCATCGTCGGGCTTATCTCCTATCCCCAGGTATTCAAGGCTTTCAATCCCTATTATGCCATTTGGTTGCTGACCGAGTCGCCCTGTTGGTTCTTGATTCTGGGAGCCGTATTCCTCTGTACTACGGGAGCCGAAGCTCTTTATTCCGATTTGGGACACTGCGGCCGGGGCAACATTACCATCAGCTGGATTTTCGTGAAGGCAATGCTTATCCTCAACTATCTGGGGCAAGGCGCATGGGTGCTGACCCATCTCGACGAGGCGGTGCAAGAGTGCAATCCGTTTTATGCCATCGTGCCCAACGGCATGCTGCTGTTTGCCATTGTCATGGCTACGGGAGCGGCCATCGTGGCCAGCCAGGCCCTTATCAGCGGTTCTTTCTCGATACTGAGCGAAGCCATGAACTTGAAATTCTGGCCCCGTATGCGCATCAAGCACCCCACCCACATCAAGGGACAACTGTATATACCCACTATCAACCTGTGCATGTACATAGGTGTAGTAATCACGGTGTTATTGTTCCGGGACTCCTCGCATATGGAAGCAGCCTACGGCTTGGCGATTACAATCACCATGCTCATGACCACTCTGTTATTGGGCTTCTACCTGCGCATGCACGGGACTCCCCGTTGGGTGGTCTATCTGTTTTTAGGCGTTTATGGCGTAATCGAGGGGATATTCCTCCTGGCCAACCTCTCGAAGTTTGTCGTCGGCGGTTGGTTCACCTTGCTCATCGGCGGTGTGCTTTGCTTCATCATGTTTGTGTGGATAGGAGCACAAAGAATCCGCCGCAAACACCTGTCGACCAAACGGTTAAGCGACTACTACAAAATCATTTCAGACATAAAGGCCGACGAGAGTATACCCAAGTATGCCTCCAACCTGGTTTATGTGAACCATACACACAGCGAGGGCAATGTCGACGACAAAATACTCTACTCGATTATCAACAAGCAGCCTAAGCGTGCCGACCATTACTGGCTGCTCAACCTGGAGTTTGTCGATACGCCCGACACGCTCGAATACAGTTTTACACCGCTCATAAAAGGGACACTTTTCGGCATAACGATTCGCATCGGGTTCCGCATTGAGCCCCGTGTAAGCCTCTATCTGAGACAAATCGTGGAAGATCTGGTGGCTGAAGGTGAGATGGAATTGACCAGCACTTTCCCCTCTCTGCGCAAAAATGGCATACCGGGTGATTTCCGGTTTATCATTATCCACCACATCTACTATCCCGAGGACTCACGCGACCGTAAGCAGAATTTGCTGATGAGTCTCTTCTCGGTCATTCGACGAATCGGTATCAACGAGCCGAGTTCTTTGGGGTTGGACACGTCGGCCGTTGTCGTGGAACGTGTACCCCTGATTATAGCCAACCGAGGTAAGCAACTCGAACGGATTATACGGGTAGAACCTCGCCAGGAAGAGGACTACTCATAACCGATAAACGACTGCTCACTTTCGCATAACACACGGACGGCAGAAAGAGAGCGCTCTTTCTGCCGTCCGTGTTATTTGTTATTGATTGGAACAATCCGTTCAGATGTCTTTCGTGTAGGCCCTGCGGCGCTTGTGCTGGTGGCGTTCGAAGTATTGCCACTGCGACTGCACCTTCTCGTTCTCTTCGAGCTCGGGGTTACTCTCGGCAAACTTGTAGCCGTTGCGGATAAATACCGGTATGAGGTCGGAGAAGAGGAGGGCGTTGACTCCCTTGCTCTGATAGTCGGGACGCACGGCCACCAACAAGAGGTCGACCCCGTCGTTTTTCCCTTTGAGGGCTTTGAGCAGGTGGATAAACCCGAAGGGGAAGAGACGTCCACGCGATTTCTGCAACGCCCGCGACATGGAGGGAATGGCGATACCCACGGCAATGAGGTCGTCGTGCTCGTCGACAATGAGCGTCACGTTTTCGAGACGCAACAGGGGTATGTACATCTTGACGTAGTAGTCGATCTGCCGCTGCGAGAGGGCCGAGTAGCCATACAATTCGGCATAGGCATCGTTGATGAGGTCGAAAATCTTCTGCCCGTAGTTTCCTTTATACACTTCGGAGGTTTTCTTGAATTTAAGAATCCTCAGGTTGTACTTGCGTTGCACGATATCGCTGATGCGCTGGTGCTTCTCGGGTACGCATTCGGGCACCTTGATTTTGTACTCGACCCAGTCGACGGCCTTTTCATACCCCAAGGCCTCAATGTGATCCACATAGTAGGGATAGTTGTAAATCGAGGCCATGGTGCTGAGTTGGTCATACCCCTCGACCAGTAATCCTTCGGGATCCATATCGGTAAATCCGAGGGGGCCGTGCATCTGGTTCATACCTTTGGAGCGGGCCCAGTTCTCTACGGCATCGAAGAGGGCCTTGCTCACTTCGCGGTCGTCGATAAAATCGACAAATCCGAATCGAGCGGCCTTCTCGCCGGTCTTTTCGTTGACTTTACGGTTGATGATACCGGCTATGCGCCCTACGGGTTTACCGTCGCGATAGGCCATGTAGTACACCGATTCGCAAAAGTCGAAAGCCGGGTTGCTCTTGGCGCTCAGCGTCCCCACCTCGTCCAGAACCAGCGAGGGCACGTAGTATTCGTTACCCTCATAGAGGTCGATCGAGAACCTGGCAAATTTTTTCAAGGCGCGGTTCCCGGCAATTTCCTTAATCGTGATTGACATGATGTTTATAATTTCAGCAATTTATTTCTACCTACACCCCGCCTACTCCTTGATTCCGTATGCGAGGTCACCCGCATCGCCAAGCCCTGGCACGATATAGGAGTGATCGTCGAGCTGGTCGTCGATGGCACCGACCCACAGGGTGGTATCGTCGGGGAAATGTTGTTTCACATAATCGATAGCCTGCCGGCTGGCAATGACCGAGGCGATGTGCACGCTCTTGGGAGTACCCTTGGTGAGCAACGCCTTGTATGACAGCTCCATCGAACCTCCCGTGGCCAGCATGGGGTCGGTGATAACCAGCACTTTCCCGTCGATTCGCGGCGAGGCTATGTATTCGATGAAAATATCGAAATTAAGTTTATCCTTATACTTGCGATAGGCCGAGACAAACGCGTTTTCGGCATCGTCGAGGCAACTGAGAAAGCCTTGATGAAACGGGAGACCGGCCCTGAGAATCGTGGCCAGCACCACCGTGTCGTCGGGTAAATTGACCCGGGCTGTCCCCAGCGGGGTAGTTACCTCTTTTTCAGAGTAATGAAGACGATGGCTTATTTCGTATGCCATGATTTCACCAATACGCTCGAGGTTACGACGGAACCGGATTCGGTCGGTCTGAATATTCACATCTCGCAATTCGGCCATGAACCGGTTTACTACCGAGTTTTTCTCGGCAAAATTGATTACTTCCATATTATCTGTTTTTTGCCGAAGAACAAAAGTACGTATAAATTTTGTTTTAGAAAATTATAAATTGTTTTTTTGGCCGTTTGGAATAAAAAAAGGCTCTTTTTGCTATGCAGGCATAGCGATTGGGGGCATATTTGTAATAAATACAAACAATTAGCGAAAATTTTCTTTAATTAAATCGTTACTTGTGGAATTTGTTGTTAATTTTGCAGTCGGTTTTCATGGACTAAGAAAATAGAGTAATATTTTATAAACCATTAAAATTCAAAAACAATGGCAACATTAGATTTAAGCAAGTATGGTATTAAAGATGTAAAAGAGATTTTACACAACCCTTCTTACGAAGTACTGTTTGAGGAAGAGACCAAAGCAGGCTTGGAAGGCTATGAAAAAGGTCAGGTAACTGAGCTTGGTGCTGTGAATGTAATGACGGGTATCTACACCGGCCGTTCGCCCAAAGACAAATTCTTTGTCATGAACGAAGCCAGCAAGGACACCCTCTGGTGGACCAGCGACGAATATAAAAACGATAACAAACCTTGCTCCGAAGCTGCTTGGGCCGATTTGAAAGCCAAAGCCGTAAAAGAACTCTCGGGCAAGAGACTGTTTGTAATGGATACTTTCTGCGGTGCCAACCCCGCTACTCGTCTGAAAGTACGTTTCATCATGGAGGTTGCTTGGCAAGCTCACTTCGTTAAGAACATGTTTATCCGTCCTACCGAAGAGGAACTGGCCAACTACGGCGAACCCGATTTCGTATCGTTCAACGCTGCCAAAGCCAAAGTTGACAACTACAAGGAACTGGGCTTGAACTCTGAGACGGCTACGGTATTCAACTTGAAGACCAACGAGCAGGTTATCCTGAACACCTGGTACGGTGGTGAAATGAAGAAAGGTATCTTCTCGATCATGAACTACCTGAACCCCCTGAGAGGCATGGCTTCGATGCACTGCTCGGCCAACACCGACAAAGAGGGCAAGAGCACCGCTATCTTCTTCGGTCTCTCCGGTACGGGTAAAACGACGCTGTCGACCGACCCGAAACGTCTGCTCATCGGTGACGACGAACACGGCTGGGACAACGACGGTGTATTCAACTACGAAGGTGGTTGCTATGCCAAGGTTATCAACCTCGACAAAGAGAGCGAGCCCGATATCTACAACGCCATCAAACGTGACGCCCTGCTCGAAAACGTTACGGTTGACGCCAACGGCAAAATCGACTTCGCCGATAAGAGCGTAACGGAGAATACCCGTGTATCGTATCCTATCTATCACATCAACAACATCGTTAAACCGGTATCGAAAGGTCCGCACGCCAAACAGGTTATCTTCCTGTCGGCCGATGCCTTCGGTGTATTGCCTCCCGTTTCTATCCTGAACGCCGAGCAAACGAAATACTACTTCCTCTCGGGCTTCACCGCCAAATTGGCCGGTACCGAGCGTGGTATCACCGAACCGACTCCTACTTTCTCGGCTTGCTTCGGTGCCGCCTTCCTGTCGCTGCATCCTACCAAATATGCCGAAGAGCTGGTTAAGAAGATGGAAATGGCCGGTGCCAAGGCTTACCTGGTAAATACGGGTTGGAACGGTACGGGCAAACGTATCTCGATCCGCGATACTCGTGGTATCATCGACGCTATCCTCGACGGTTCTATCGACAAGGCTCCGACGAAAGTTATCCCCTACTTCGACTTCGTTGTTCCTACCGAATTGCCGGGTGTTGACAAGAACATTCTCGATCCCCGCGACACCTACGCCAACGCTGCCGAATGGGACGCCAAAGCCAAAGACCTGGCCGCTCGCTTCATCAAGAACTTCGCTAAGTTCGAAGGCAACGCTGCTGGTAAGGCTCTGGTTGCTGCCGGCCCGAAACTCTAATCGAAACCATCGATTTGATATAAAAACCGAGGCTGCTCCGTCAGGGAGCAGCCTCGGTTGCTTTTAAATGTATCTTACTTACGAAAGGTGTCCGCCCATAACAACAGCAGCGACTGCCTTTCACACCAGTGCCGCTACAAACTCATAGATGAAATAACCGCACAGCGAGACCTTGATCACCACGCCCAACAGGAAGCCCACAAAGGCACCCAACCCGGCTTTGAGAGCTTCGTGCGTGAGTTTTCCGCCCAACAGTTCACCGATGATGGCTCCCACGAGAGGGCCCAATATGATACCCCACGGGGGAAAGAGAAACATGCCCACCACCGTGCCCACGATACAACCGCGGTTTCCCCACTTGCTACCCCCGCCATACTTGGTGCCGATGAGCGGAGTAAAGTAGTCGAGCACCTGCACGACGATGACCAGAATAGCCCAGACGATGAGCTGGGTGACGGTAAACTGCACCCTGTCGGTGATATGCAGCAACAGCATGCCCACGTAGGCGAGCGGTGGCCCGGGCAGGGCGGGGAGGAAACAGCCGGCCAGCCCCACAAGCAGACACAAGGCTCCCAGAATAATCCATACGATTTCCATATCAATCTCTCTGATTTTCGGTTATTCGGCAATGGCTCCCCCACCTCGAATCCCGAAGCGGATACGGAACCATCTCCTTGACAAAGATAGCATAAATGGCCGAAGAAACAAACCGGTCGCCGCGACACGACCACCCGACACGGCACTCCCCGGCCGCGCCCTTTCAACCGGGCCCGCAACAAGACTTCCGCCAGAGAAAGAGCCCGTGTGTCGATTCATTTTACCGCCGGTATTTCCTGTTTTCTCCAAAAAAAGAGTATCTTCGTAAATTGATTATAACCGACCAAACGAGAAAAACAATGGAAGAGTGGCTGTCACGAACCCGCCTGCTATTGGGCGATGCCGCCATCGAGCGGTTGCAACACGCACACGTCATGGTGGTGGGTGTGGGTGGCGTGGGTGCCTATGCGGCCGAGATGATTGTGCGGGCCGGTGTGGGACGCCTGACGATTGTCGACGGCGACACCGTGGCCGAGAGCAACCTGAACCGCCAGCTCGTGGCGCTGCACAGCACGCTGGGCAAGCCCAAGACCGAGGTCCTGGCGACCCGACTGCTCGACATCAACCCCGGGCTGCAACTCACGGCCGAACAGCGCTACCTCGAAGCCGACGACATACCGGCTCTGCTGGATCGGGAACCGGTCGATTTCGTAGTCGACGCCATCGATACGCTCGCGCCCAAGATAGCGCTCATCACCTATTGCCTGCACCACAAGATACGCATCGTCTCGTCGATGGGCGCGGGCGGTCGCAAGGACCCGTCGGCCATACGCCTGGCCGATATTGCCGACACCTACCACTGCGGTCTGGCCCGGGCGGTGCGGCAGCGGTTGCGCAAAGCGGGCATATCGAAAGGGTTGAAAACGGTGTTTTCGACCGAGCAGCCCGACCCTCGCGCCGTCGTGGCCGTGGAGGGCGAGCGCCACAAGAAGTCGACCGTGGGCACCCTCTCGTATCTGCCGGCCATCTTCGGGTGCCACCTGGCCAGCTATGTAATCCAGAAACTTACCGCGATATGATAGAGATAAAAAACATACACAAGAGCTACGGCTCGTTGGAGGTGCTGAAAGGCATCGACGCCGTCATCGAACAGGGCGAAATCGTCGCCATCGTGGGGGCGAGCGGAGCCGGTAAGACCACGCTGCTGCAAATCGTGGGGACGCTCGACAAGCCCGACCGCGGCGAGATACGCTACGACGGGAAACGGGTGGACAACCTGCCCGACCGCGAGATGGCCCGATTCCGCAACGGGCACATCGGGTTTGTCTTCCAGTTCCACCAGCTGTTGCCCGAATTCACCGCGCTCGAAAACGTGATGATTCCGGCTCTCATCGGAGGCCGCAACAGTTCGGAGGCCGAGCGGGAGGCCAAGCGCATTCTCGACTTTCTGAGTCTGGGCGACCGGCTGGGCCACAAACCGGCCCAACTCTCGGGTGGCGAGAAGCAACGGGTGGCCGTGGCCCGGGCGCTCATCAACCGCCCGTCGGTAATCCTGGCCGACGAACCTTCGGGGAGCCTCGACTCGAAGAACAAAATCGAGCTGCACAAGCTCTTCTTCGACCTGCGCGACGAATTCAAACAGACCTTCGTCATCGTCACGCACGACGAGACGCTGGCCCAGATGACCGACCGCATTCTCTTCATGAAAGACGGTGCGATTGTCGACCCGCCCGAGAAGGAGGTGGAGGTATGAGCCCGACGATTGCCTCCCGCTGGTGGCTCCTCTCCCTGTTGCTGTTGTTGACAACGGCCTGTGAGCAGGAGAAGGATATCTATGGTATCTTCTATGCCGACATTGTCACCTGTCACCGAGGCAACGACGGGACCTACTTTACCCACCAGGCTACCGACTCGGCTCCACTGGATACTCTCTACCCGGTCGGGGCCGTAAACGAGGCGAAGACGGCCGAAGGGGTGCGCGTGCTGCTGCAATACCGTCCTGTCGAGACGTTGGGCGAGAACCGCCAGCGCATCGAGATACAGGCCCTCTCGTCAATACACTTCGACACGCTGCGCCTGGTCTCGCACGAGCAGATGGCCCAACTGCCCGACGATACCCTCTACCTGCAAAGCGTGTGGAAGACCGGCGACTTCCTCAACCTGCGCTACCGCATCGACTACCACAGCCGCCCCCATACTCTCATGCTGGTGGCCGACGAGTCGACCCTCGCGGGCGACACGCTCAAAATGGAGCTGCGCCACAGCCGCAACGACGACCCCGAAGGACACTGGACCAACCTCTACTCGTCGTTCAACATCGAGGGGTATCGCAGCCGTCCCTACACCACGCTGCAACTCTATGTAAACCAAGTGAATTTCAACTACAAATACTATTACTTTAAATTGCATTGATCATGGAAGAGAAAAAAGAGATTCAGATAGAACTGTCGGCCGCCGTGGCCGAAGGCACCTACTCCAACCTGGCCATCATCTCGCACGCCCCGTCGGAGTTTGTCATCGACTTTATCCGCGTTACCCCGGGAGCTCCCAAGGCACCGGTCAAATCGCGCATCATTCTCACGGCCGAACATGCCAAACGTCTGCTGTTTGCCCTGCAAGACAACATTCGCAAGTATGAAGCCCAGTTCGGTCCCATACAGATGAACGACCCGCAACGCGGCGGCGGCATGCCTCCCTTCATGGCTCCCGGCGGCCAGGCTTAACCCCGTTCCCGGGAGCGGGGGATTCTCCATCGGGGAATCTCCCGTCTGCCGACTGTCCCCGGCCAATACCCGCTACCAGCGGTCCCGCGCGGAATCGGGCCGGGAACCCTACCGGCTCCTGTTTTGTTCTACCCTCAAAAAGACGACGACATGAACATCACCTTACAACAATGGCTCGCCCGGCAGCCCTATACCCAAACGACCGACAGCGACCGCTATTACGTCCGGCTCGCCAACCGACTGTACGACGAGATACAACGCTCGCCACTGAAAACCCAATGGAACGACGAAGCGGTGAAATCCATCTGCTGCGACCTCGTGGGCTACTTTGCCGACATCTTGTCGGAGACCGGACTGTGGGCTGCCTTCACGACCCAGCACCGGGCCTTCTACGGCTGCACGCTGCCGTTCTTCGACACTCCAAACTACTACGAGGGCGAGGTCAACCGCGAAGATGTACGGGTGCTGCTGTGGTATCTGTCGGCCGCCTACGGTGCCGAACACGAACTGCTGTCGCCGCTCGACGACCGCCTCATCGCTACGGCCGACCCCATCTACGACCTGTTGGAGAGTGAATATGAAACGGCTCCCGACTCGCCGCTGCTGCAAGAGTTCTGCCTGCCCGAACTGAACGAGACAAGCGACCCCGAGGCACGCTACCGTTTTGCCGAATGGCTCTTCTGGGAGTCGTTCCTGCTGGGGCCGTCGAACCGCTCGCTGGCCCGCCAGCTGCTGCACGAGGTGCACAGCAAGCCGCACCACAATGAAAAGGAGAAGCTCTCCCGACTCGAAAAACTGCGCCGGGAGTCGCTCTACACCCTGCCGGCAGGACCGCTGGCGCTTTTTGCCCACGAATGGGTATCGCTGCTGTGGCAACACACCCTGCCCGAAGAGCCCGAAGAGAAGAAGGAGCTGCACCCCTACTACCAGCAGTTCACCCAGTCGACCGGCGGAAGCCCCGTGAAGTACATCGGCTCCTACACCGAGCTGGACCGCTTCCTCACCGAGGGCATGCAGTGGGGCGAGACCGAGGGCGGACACCTCTCGCACCTGGCTCACAAAAAGAATTTCGTACTCTACGTGACTCCCTACAAAGGTATGCTGGTGGCCTCGGATATTGCACAATACATTGCCGACCCGGCCAACCCCTATTATCGCCCCGAAGAGGCCCGAAAGGGTGCTATCTCGCTGCTTACCCTCCCCGGACGATGCCCCGTGGACCTGCTGCTCTACCTCTGCTCCCACAACCTGTTACCCGATGCCTGCCTGGCCGACGGCGACCCACACCTCGTGGCCGACAACTGGGATTTCATCGCCCGCTGCCTCTTGCAGGATTATTACCGGGCCGTGTAATCTTGTTTCATCTACGCCCCTCTTTTCGTCGACGCGCACCCCTCATCGGGCACGCGACAGGTGCAGTATGCGCTGGTTGCGGCTGCCCCTGAACACCAGCGTGGGGTCGAACAGCGACTGCACGAAGGGACCGTCGACCAGCGTATCGATATAGTCGAGGCAGGGCCGGCGCGCCTCATCGGCCAGCAACGCCTCGTAGGTGTAACCGGTATAGCACCAGATATTCAGGCCAGTATCGGCTTTGAGCCGCTGCAACAAGGCCAGCAGGGCCAGCGGATTGTAAAAGGGGTCGCCCCCCGAGAGGGTGATGCCGTCGAGCAGCGGATTGGCCCGTATCTCGTCGACGATGCGGGCGAGCAACGCCTCGGTGAGCGGTTCGCCCGCCCGGGGATTCCAGCTGCCGGCATTGTGACACCCCCGGCAACGATGCGTGCAACCGGCCAGATAGATGGAATAGCGTACCCCGAAACCGTCGGAGATGGTCTCGGGGTAGACATTGATCAGATGCAACGGCTCCATTTACCTGTGCTTTACGCGGTCGCGCTCCTCGGCCTGCTTGGCCGAATTCCACGATTCGAGACTGCCGGTCAGGTAACCGGTGATGCGCCGCATGCGCGAGATGTTCTCGCTCTTGCACACGGGGCACCGGGTATAGATGACGCCCCGGTAGCCACACGAGCGACAGGTATCGACCGGGTGGTTGATCGACCCGTAACCGATGCCCTCGTCGTGCATCACCTTCACGATTTTCAAGATAGCCGCCACGTTTTTCTTCGCCTCGCCGTCGAGCTCGACATAGGTGATGTGTCCGCCCCGGGTGATGGCGTGGAAGGGAGCCTCCTTACGGATTTTCTCGACAATGGTCACCGGCTCCTTCACATCGATGTGGAAGGAGTTGACGTAGTAGTCGCGGTCGGTCACCCCGGGAATGATGCCGTAGCGCTTGCGGTCCAGCCGGGTGAAACGGCCCGACAGCCCCTCGGCCGGCGTAGCCAGCACCGAGTAGTTGAGGCGATAGCGGCTCTTGTACTCCTCGACTACCTGGTTCATCACCATCACGGCGTCGTAGAGGGTCTGCCACGCCTCGTCGCTGTGGGCATGCCCCTCGCCGTAGATGGCGCACATGGCATTGTGACCGCCGATAAAGCCGATGCCCAGAGTCCCGCTGTCGATGACATCGCCCACCTCATCGTTGGGACCCAACCGGCCTCCCCCCTTCCACACGTCGTTGCCCATCATGAAGGGGAACTGCCGGGCCAACGCCTTGCGCTGGTATTCATAGCGTTCGTGCAGCTGCTCGGCAATCAGGGCGGCGGTAGAGCGCACCTTTTCGAGGAAGAGCATACGGGCCTCGCGACGAACGGCATGCTTGTCGCCGTCGGGGTGCAGCTCCTCGGCTTCGCGCCGGGCCTCGATGGCCAGCCGAGGCATATTCATCGAGGTGAACGAGAGGTTGCCCCGTCCCCACGAACTCTTCACCCCGTGAAGATTCTCAAACACCCGGGTGCGACACCCCATCGTAGCCACCTCGTAACGGAAACGGTCGGGGTCGTCGGCCCGCCACAGTTCGTTCCGGTTGTAGTCGGTATCGAGGAAGAGGAAATTGGGAAACAAGGCGGTGGAGGTGGTGCGGCAGGCTTCGAGCAACAGGTCGAAGTTGGGCGCCTGAAAACGGAGCTTCCCGCCCATCGCCCCCTCGAAGTCGGCCATCGCCGCGGCATAATCGGCATCGCTGTACGAGATGCCCTCCTTCACCTTGAAAATCTGTATCGGGAAGACCGGTACCTCGCCGTGTCCCAGCCCCTCGGTCGTAGCCGAGAGGAGCTCGCGTATAACCATGCGCCCTTCGGGCGAGGTATCGGTACCGTAGTTTATCGAGCTGAATACCACCTGATTACCACCCCGTGAGTGCATCGTATTGAGGTTGTGCACCAGCCCCTCCATGGCCTGATGGGTATCCTTGCGAGTGGTCTCGTAGCTTTGGGTCCAGGCCGTGCGCAGCTCGTCGGCCGAGAGCCCTGCGCCCAACGTCTGCAACCGGGCGGCCAGCGCCTTCAGTTGCACCTCGGAATCTTCAATCGAGGTCACCGTCCCGGCTATCGTCTCTTGGAGCGACGGGCGGTTGCCCTCACCATGCAACCGCAGGATAAAGTCGACGGCCGTCGCCAAATGTTTACGGAAACTCTTCAACACCCCCGGCGCCATAAAGTGGTCGAAAGCGGGAATCGCCTGCCCGCCATGCTGCTCGTTCTGGTTGGTCTGGAAAACGATGGTGGCCAAGGTGGCGTAGCTCTGTATCGACTGGGGGGTACGCACGGTACCGTTTTTCGTGTGGAATCCGCGGTTGAAAATATCCTCCAAGTCATACTGCACGCAGGTGGTCGTCTTGGTGGGATAGTAGTCGAGGTCGTGAATGTGAATGTCGCCCTCACGATGTGCCCGCCCGTAGCGTACCCCCACCAGGTACTTGTAGGCGTAGTCCTTGGTCACCTCCGAGGCAAAGGTCATCATCTGCCCGGCCGGCGTGTGCGACGACATGTTGGCGTTGCTCAGGTTCACGTCGTTCTTCTCGACGGCCACGATGCCGTCCATCACCTGCTTCATCGAGGTGCGTTTCTCGCGCTCCTTGGTGCGCCACTCGCGATAGATGATAAAGCGCTTGGCCACCGAGGGGTTGCGCCGCATCAACTGGCGCTCGACCAGGTCTTGAATCTCTTCGACCGAAATTTCACTCTTGTCGATGGCCGAGGCCACCTCACCGGCAATCTGTTTCACCGAAGCCTCGTCGTCGTTGATACCGTCGGCCCGATAGGCCTTGGCAATGGCCCGCTCGATTTTTTCAATCGAGAAACACTCCCGGGCCCCATCGCGCTTGGCGATGGTAATACCTGCATAATCCATGCTGATTGTTGTTAAGAATTGGATACTGCGAACGTCTCCTCGAACGTTCATTTGCTTCTCTCTCACGCCGGCAGGTCTTCTGGCTCTTCCCTGTCCGGTGACGCCTTCCCGACGTGGCAGAAACAGATTCTCGTCAGTGGCTTCGAGTCAACGGACTTTCGCAGGAATTACAGCAGCGGGACTGCTCGGGATTCTCACCCGATTCCCTTTTTATCGACACCGCCACCCGACGGGGCCGAACCGGAATGCGGGTGTAAAGATAGACAATTTCAGTGCAATCAAACAACATTTCGAGAGAGAAAAGTTTTCTTTTTTGGGAAACTTTTGATAATCAAACTACAAAAAAGTTTTCCAGAACTACAATCAGAAATTACAAGATATTAAGGGAACAGCCTCATCGACATAAAGAGTATATTATCCTGTAAATCAATCTATCATAAAAGAAAAATTCCTGCCCGGCTACCCCAATCGAAAGAGGGGGAGCATAGGACAGGAAATCTTTATCAATTATCCCAAACGCTAAACTCACCGGGAAAGTATGGAGTCGGAACTTGTCTCCAACCGACAGTTATTTCACATACTCGATCTTACACGTGTAATCGACATACTCTTTCGTGGAGCCGTAGTCGGTCGTCTCCCGCGAAATCTCGACAGGCAGTCCCGTTGCGTCGTCGAGGATATAATTATACTTGCTAAGCCGAGGTTCAGGACCGGCACCCGACTCGGAGATTGTCGAGACCATGTGGGTTGCCCGTTTCCCCACGAGCCCGGCCAGGGCAAAGAATTTGTTGGGATCACCCACCGAGTAGTCCCACCCTTCGGAGGTCAATACACACAACCAGTTGAGGTCGATATTGGCCCCATTGGCGATATTGCTATACGTAGCCTTGTCGATCAGATTGTTCTCTGCACCCCACCGCACCTGCACGGGGTTGCCGTTCTCCCAGGTAATGTGCGATGTTCCCTGCTCCGACGAGCTCGACTCGCACCCTACCAAACAGCCCTCGGTGTCGTATGACAGTTGATAGCTCCATGAACCCGAAATCCACTCACCATTCTTTTCATACGTATAGAAGTATTCACCCGATGCAACCCGACCGGCTTCGTCGAGAGTCGCCGTACCCTTGTCGCCATGCGGATCTTCAACCCCGTTTTCGGTCAATACGACTGCATAGGAGACCGCTCCTTGACCATAGGTAAGAGTCATCGTGCGGACTTCGTTAACACCCTCCGAAACGATTTGAGAAAGCCGCCCCGTCTCATCGTATACGAAATCAAAGGCCGATGTCTCTTCGGGTACCACCGTCGTGCCGTCGAGATAGAAGTAAGCTGTCTCAAAGCGAGATACCCGCGGCATATCAAACGCAGGCTCCTGGGGCTGCTCGCCACTGGCGGTCACCCCCTTCTGTTCGATGGTAATCGTCACCCGGGTATCGCCGCACTCGATGGTAACGACGGCCTTGCGGTCCTGCCCGGTGGTATTGGCTTCAAGCGAGACGGTAATCGTGTAGCTGCCGGCCTGGTCGCCGTGGTCGGGCGAAATCGTCACCCAGTCGGCCCCGGCCCGTGTTTCGGCAACCGTAGCCCGCCAGGGGCCGGTTGTGGTAAAGGTGATTCCCTGTGAGGGAGACGCGGTCGTCTGGTCGGCATAAACTGTGTACTCACTCGACGTTCCGGCAGCCAGTTGAACCGCCTGACCTCCGACGTCGGTTCCATCTTCTTTGGAGCAGCCCATCAAGAGAAGGGACAGCAAGGCCAACAGCACATAAAAGTTTTTCATCGTAAAAATTGTTTGTCTGGCACGCCGGCTCCAATCGTGCAAGGTTAATGAATGGGAAAAGTGTGGAGCCGTCCACCGGCCGGGAAAAAGATGAGAAAGATGACAACCGTGACCTTCCCTCCCGGCACAGGCGAGACACTTCTATCCAATAAAAAAGGGACTCTCTCTGCCGCAAAGATAGAGAGAGTTTCGAGTCGTACAAGCAATCTGTATAAAAATGTAACCGATAAAACAAAAAACCTTGCCAACCCTTTTCTCAGAGGCTCAGCAAGGCTTTTTTATTCGTTTTCCAGGAGTCTGGCCGGTTCCCGTTTGACCGCGTTACAGAATGAGCATGGCATCGCCATAGGCTCCGAAACGGTACCCCTCTTTCAAGGCGGTATCATAGGCCGACAGTACAATTTCATATCCACCGAAAGCGGCCACCATCATCAGCATGGTCGAGAGCGGCATGTGGAAATTGGTAACCAGACTGGTGGCAACCGTAAAATCGTAGGGAGGGAAGATGAATTTGTTGGTCCACCCGTCGTAGGTTTTCATGTGTCCACCGGTGCTGACGGCACTCTCGATACCGCGCATGACCGAGGTTCCCACGGCGCAGACCTGACGACCCTCGTCCTTGGCGTGGTTGACCAGATTGACCAGCTCGGGGGTGACGAGCAGTTGCTCGGAGTCCATCTTGTGCTTGGTGAGGTCCTCGACATCGATTTCGCGGAAGTTGCCCAACCCCGAGTGCAGCGTGAGGAATCCGTAGTCGATACCTTTAATCTCCATGCGTTTCAACAGTTCCCGACTGAAATGGAGACCGGCGGCCGGAGTGACCACAGCCCCTTCGTGACGGGCAAAGATATTTTGATAGCGCTCGGCATCGAGCTCCTCGACCGGACGGGTGATGTAGGAGGGCAGAGGCATCTCGCCCAGCTTGTAGAGCGCCTCCTTGAATTCGTCGTGCGAGCCGTCGTAGAGGAACCGCAGCGTGCGGCCGCGCGAGGTGGTGTTGTCGATTACCTCGGCCACCATCGAGTCGTCGTCGCCGAAATAGAGTTTGTTACCGATACGGATTTTCCGGGCCGGCTCGACCAGAACGTCCCACAGGCGGTTCTCCTCGTTGAGCTCGCGCAGGAGGAAGACCTCGATTTTGGCACCGGTTTTCTCTTTGTTACCATAGAGGCGGGCCGGAAATACTTTGGTATCGTTGAAAACAAATACGTCTTTCTCGTTGAAATAGTCGATAATTTCTTTAAAAATGCGATGTTCTATGTTTCCCGTCTTCCGGTCGATAACCATCAACCGGGACTCGTCCCGGTTTTTTGCCGGGTACTGAGCGATTTGCGCTTCGGGCAATTTGAATTTGAATTGGGACAGTTTCATATCGGTTTATTTTCTTCTTTTTCTTTTTTATCTTCTGGCTCGGTCGCCTCTATGGGCGCTTCGTCGATGAGCCGGGCCACCTCGTCGACCGACAGGCAATCGGCCAGCGTCACATCGCCTACTCGTGTACGCACAAGCCCCACCAAGTGGGCTCCACTGCCAAGGGCAATCCCGATGTCCCGGGCCAAGGCTCTGATGTAGGTACCCTTGCTGCACACCACCCGGATTCTGATCTCGGGCAATTCGCAATCGAGCAACTCGATCTCGTCGATGACCAGCTCCTTGGGTTTCAATTCCACCTCCTGCCCCTTGCGGGCCATGTCGTAAGCCCGACGACCGTCTATCTTGCAGGCCGAATAGGAAGGGGGTATCTGCATAATGGAACCGACAAAACGCGGTAAAGTTCGCTCGATAATCTCCCGAGTAATATGCTCGTGGGGATAGGTGGCATCGACCTCGGTCTCCAAATCGAAGGAGGGAGTGGTGGCCCCCAACCGCAGGGTAGCGATATACTCTTTGGTGTGGTACTGGAACTCCTCGATGCGTTTCGTCGCCCGCCCGGTGCAGACAATCATCACTCCGGTGGCCAGCGGGTCGAGGGTACCGGCGTGGCCCACCTTCAACTTTTTCTGTTTGAGCCGACGCAGTATCCGCAACCGGATTCGCTTTACCACATCGAACGAGGTCCAATGCAGCGGTTTGTCGATATATATGATTTCGCCTTCGTTAAAATCCATCACACAATCGTTAAGTTATGCCCCATCAACAACATAACGAGAATCACACCACCCACAATTATACGATACCAACCGAAGGCCTTGAATCCATAACGGGTAACGAACCCTATGAAGAACTTGATGGCCAACAGGGCTACCACAAAGGCAACTACGTTGCCCAACAACAGAGTACCCATGTTGCTCATAATCAAATCGGCTCCTTCGGGTTCGGAAAACAGTTTCAGTATTTTATAACCCATTGCCGCAAACATGGTAGGCACTGCCAGAAAGAACGAGAACTCGGCTGCCGCTTTGCGCAAAAGTTTCTGTGTCATACCTCCCACAATGGTTGCCATCGAACGGGATACACCCGGTATCATGGCTATACATTGAAACAGGCCTATATAAAATGCGCGCTTCTCGGTAAGCTCGGTTTGATCGCTACCCTTGTTGAATATCCGATCGCAGAAGAGCATGAAAATACCGCCAATAACCAGCATGACGGCAACAACTACCACATTTTCGAGCAGGGTGTCGATCCAGTCGCCCAGGGCCAAACCGAATACGGCAGCAGGAATGAAGGCGACCAGCAACTTCCAGTAGAAATCATAGGTGTGCAGGAACCGCCGCAAGGCCGATGGGTTGCCCGGGAGCGGAGTGCGGTTGAGCCGGAAAAACCGTTTCCAATAGAGACATACCACCGACAAAATGGCTCCAAACTGTATAATTACCGTAAATGCCCTTACAAAGGGGGTACTTTCTACACCAAGAATACTTTGTGTAATAATCATGTGCCCCGTAGAGGAAACGGGCAGAAACTCGGTCAATCCCTCTACTATGGCGATAATAATCGTTTCTAAAAAATCCACTTTCTTGAAAAATTAAACAGGAATATCAAACTACCTTGCTGACGCTTTACTATCTCTTCTTTTTGGAGTTGAACATAATCGCATAGACCATAAAGACAAAGCCCACAAAGGCGATGCCCGGAGCCAGGACGATGCGACGGAAACTGAAAATGTCGGGGTTATAGGCTTCGGGGGTAGTACCGGGACCCAGCATCAACAGGAATCCGATGACGATAACGACAAACGATATGCCGATGAGTTTAAGATTGGTCTTCCCCAAGGCAAAAGAGGCTCTCTTGCCTTCGTCGGGCAACGCCGATACCGATTTCTTTTCGCTTGATTTCATATTATTCTGTTCCTATAAGTTTTTTTCATACGTAGTACAAGTCGTCACGATCCATGCGGATATAACGGTTCACGGCCCAATAGGCCGAAACGGCCGAGAGAATAATGCCCAACACCAGCACGGTGAGAAAGACGAGCAGCATCATGGGGACCGACAGAAGGGTAGTGAAGTTTTCCATCTCGGTCATGAGGTAATAGACGCAACCCGAGAGGAGCAGCATGGCAATGACCGAGGCTATGATGCCATTGATGATGTTGGAGACGATAAAGGGCCGTCGAATGAAGGCCGGCGTAGCACCCACCAGCTTCATCGTGTGAATGAGAAAACGCTTGGAGTAGGCACCCAGTCTGATGGTATTGCTGATCAGGGCAAAGGAGATAATCATGAGCACGACAGCCAGCGCCAGCAAGATGAGACCAATGCGGCTCATGTTGTCGTTGACCGACTGGATAAGGTCCTTCTGATACATGATTTCGCTGACGATAACCTGATCGCGGAGCTTTTTCTCAATCACGGCCAGACTGTCGGTATTGGCATAATCGGCTTTGAGCTTCACCTCGATGGACGATTGCATGGGATTGACGCCCAACACATCTTCGGGGTTCTCGCCCAACTCGATCATCACCTCTTTCAAGGCATCTTCTTTCGAGATATACTGAGCCGCCTTCACATAGTCCGACCGCTCGAGCATACGCTGCAACTGATGCACCTGCCTTTCTCCGGCCGACTCGTTGAGAATAATCGAGAATCCTATGTTTTCCTTGACATGGCGCGAGAGATTGGTGGCCAGGAAACCCATCAAGACCATGATACCCAAGATAAAAAGAACCAGTGAAACGCTTAATGTTGAAGTCATTCGAGCATTCAGAAATGATATCCGTCTGCTGAAAGAAGCCTTGTTGTTCATATCTCTCTTTTTTACCAAATCAATCCGTTTGTTTTGCGAGTATTTTACCTCGTTGTTCAACAACCATTTCGACGTTATTACCCCTTTCTTTTGACAAATCGGAAAACAAAAGGATATTGTTAGCCCAAATTTTATGCAAATTAAAGTCTATATCGTCGAAATCGCTTCTTTTGTTCACTCTTTTTAACTATTTCTACCTCAGCTTGTACTTCTCGAAATGGGCAGCCGTCTTCCACTTGAAGAGCAGGTAGCCGATGGCACACAGCACACAAGAGGTGGCATAGGCCGTGGCATAGTCGGTGAGCTCGGCAATCTGACCTCCGATGAGCACCCCCAGACCCACACCCAAATCCCAAGCCGTCAGGTAGGTAGAGTTGGCCGTACCCCGCTGGTTGTTGGGGGCGAGATTGATAAACATCGTCTGATAAGCAGGACAGATACAACCATAGCCCAAGCCCAGAATCACAGCTGCCCCATAATATCCCCACTCGTTGCGCACACCTACGAAGATGAGGTAGCCGAGCAACGAGAGCAGCATGCCCAGGAAGATGTTGCGGGTGACGAATCCGCGATTGAGCCACTTGCCCGAGGCCAGTCGCGACAAGATGAGCCCGACGGCCAGCAGGATAAAGAAGAATCCGGCTCCCGACTCGATACCCAGCTCCTCCTTGCCATACACGGCCAGGTAGGTCGACAGCACGCCGTAGCTGAACGAGTAGAAAATGAGCGTCACCGCCTCGGGCATACCCTTCAACAGCAGAAAGCGGTCGAGCGAGATGGGTGGTTTCTCGGGGACGGGGTCGCGACGGTAGGGCATCTTGATGGTCGAGACACACAGCAGCCCTATCGTGGCCGAAGCCATCGAAAGGAGAAAGATGTAGTCGAAATTGGCATAGGCATCGTGTATGTAGAGCGAGAGGGTGGGCCCCACCGACATGGCCAGGTTGTTGCTTACCCCGTAGTACCCGATACCCTCGCCCCGGCGGGAGGAGGGCATCACGTCGATGGCTACCGTACTGTTCGAGACGGTGAGCAGCCCGAAGGCTATCCCGTGCCCGGCCCGGATAATGGCAAACAGCAACAGGGTGCCGGCCAGCAGATACCCCCCGAAGAAGAGCAGGAAGACAAAGTAGCAGATGAGCAGCAGCCGCTTGCGGGGGAAGGTGTCGACCATGTACCCGGCAAAGGGTCGTATCATCAGTGCCGTTATCGTGTAGGACGAGAGGATAAAGCCGGCCGTGGAACGACTGGCGGCAAACGCCTCGCTCAAATACATGGGGAGTACCGGCAACAGCAGGTAGAAGGCGAAAAAAAGCAGGAAGTTCCCGGCCGTCACGGCCCGGAAACTGGGAGTCCAGAGTCTCTCTTTAACCACTTTTTCCATGACGCTGTCGCAGAGAGGTTAGTCCAACGCTTCGCCCAAGAGGGTCGCCGACGAGGCGTCGGTCACCCGCACCCGCACCCGCTGTCCGATACAGTGGTTGCCCTTGTCGAAAACCACTACCTTGTTTTGCGAGGTGCGTCCGAAGAGTTGCTCGCGCGAACGCTTCGAAAATCCCTCGACCAGCACTTCAAACTCGTGACCTATGTCGCGACGGTTACTTTCGAGGGAGAGCTCGTTCTGCAAGTCGATCATGCGTTGCAGCCGGGCAATCTTCACCTCCTCGGGCACATCGTCGGGCAGGTGTTTCGAGGCGTAGGTGCCGGGGCGTTCGGAGTATTTGAAGAGGAAGGCCGAATCGAATCCCACCTCGCGCATGAGCGAAAGCGTCTCTTCAAAGTCCTCTTCGGTCTCGGAGTGGAAGCCGCTGAACATGTCGGTCGTGATGCCGCAGCCGGGCAAGATGCGCCGAATGGCGGCAATGCGGTCGAGGTACCACTCGCGGGTATATTTGCGGTTCATCAGTTTGAGAATACGGTTGCTCCCCGACTGTACCGGCAGGTGTATGTGGCGGCAGAGGTTGGGCCAGGCGGCGATGACGTGGAGGGTTTCGTCGCTCATATCCTTGGGGTGCGAGGTGGTAAAGCGCACCCGCATCTCGCCGGCGGCCTGGGCCACCATCGCCAGCAGGGCAGGAAAATCGACCACCGTCCCGTCGGGACGCTCGTAGCGGTAGGAGTTGACATTCTGCCCCAGCAGCGTCACCTCCTTGAATCCCTTGGCTTTCAGGTCGGCCAGTTCGCCCAGGATACTCTCCGGCTCGCGGCTGCGCTCACGTCCACGGGTATAGGGTACAATGCAATAGGAACAGAAGTTGTTGCAACCCCGCATAATCGAGATAAAGCCCGAGATGCGGTTCAACCCGATGCGCGAAGGAATCACCTCGCGATAGGTCTCGGTGGTGGAAAGCTCCACATTTACAGCCTTCTCGCCCCGCTCAGCGGCACCCACCAGATTGGGCAGGTCGAGATACGAATCGGGGCCGGCCACCAAGTCGACACCGTTCTCGGCAACGAGCTGCTCGCGCACCCGCTCGGCCATGCACCCCAGTACCCCGATGACCAGCGACTTGTGATGCTTGCGCAACGACTGGAAATAGGCCAGGCGCGAGAGCACCTTCTGCTCGGCATTGTCGCGAATGGAGCAGGTATTGACAAAGATAGCGTCGGCCTCCTCGATTTTATCGCAAAGCGTATAACCCGCCATCTGCATAATCGAAGCCACCACCTCGCTATCGGCCACATTCATCTGACAACCGTAGGTCTCGATAAACAATTTCTTCTCTGCACCGCCCGTAGCCACGGGGTTTGCGGCGGAATCCATATTTTTCATTCTGTCCGATTTTTTCTCCATTTAATTTTAATTTATCAACAAAATATACTAAAAAGTAATATTTTTATTTCAAAAATTTGTTTTTTAAAAAATTATTATTTTCTTTGCAATCACATTACATGAAATTTTTTCATAGTTAAGGTTTAGGTTAAATCGGCTAAGAGTTGTTGAGAAACAGCTCTTAGTTATTTATAGAGCCCCAAAATTTGGAAGATTCTCAATAAAACTCTATATTTGAGGACAAAATTACGAAAAAGAGATGGATTTTTCAGAGATAATCGTCGCTATAATCATCGGTCTGGTCATTCTCGCCATCAATTCTCTCGGGGCAAAAAAGCAACAAAGCACTAAGAATCAACCGAGAAGGCAGCGCGACCGAAGCCTGATGTCCGAAGAATCCGCCCCCGTAGAAAACTCCGAAAAAGAAGAAGAATCGTGGGGAACCCCGCGTACCCTCACCCTGGACGAAATTTTCCAAGAGTTGCGCAAGGCCCGCGAAGAGGCCGAGCAACAGGCCGCCGAAGAGGAGGAGTACATTCCACGCGCGCCCAAGCGGCCGCACCGGCAACAAGAACAAACGACATCGCAATCCCGGCCCCAAAAGCTGGAACAACGACAACCGCAAACCGAGTGGCAGCTCGATTCCCCGTCGGCACCGGCACAAGCACCGGCAAAGCCTGTGGCGAAAACGCGTCCCGCATCGGTCGTCCCGTCGGCCCCCGAAGCCGAAGGAATATCGGTCTTTTCGCGCACGCCCGCCTTTGCAACCGCGGCAACCCCGCGACCGGTCCCGACCGAAGAGTCTCTCGACGCCCCTGCCATAGACGTCGGCGAGATAGACTGGCGCAAGGCGGTTATCGTCTCGGAAATTCTGAACCGAAAATATTGACGATGAACCCATGGCAGTAATACCTTAACCTTGAAACATCTCAAAAACAACAAAAATTTATCTTGAATATGGCATTTAATATCATTACCGCCGAAGAAGCGGCGCAATTCATTCACCACAATGATAATGTAGGATTTAGCGGTTTTACAGCAGCAGGTACCCCCAAAGTAGTTCCTGTCGCTCTTGCCCAACGGGCCGAAGCCGAACATGCGGCCGGACGCCCCTTCCAGATTGGCGTCTATACCGGAGCTTCGACCAGCGATTACGTGGACGGAGCCCTGACCCGTGCCAAGGCTATCAAAAGCCGTACGCCCTATCAGTCGCACAAAGATACCCGTGCGGCAGTCAATGCAAACGAGATTGCCTACTTCGACATGCACCTCTCGCACCTGGCACAAAGCCTGCGCTACGGATTTCTGGGTAAAATCAATGTAGCTATCATCGAAGCTACCGAGGTCACCCCTGAGGGAGAGATTTTACTGGGCAACGGTGTGGGCGCTACCCCCACCTTCTGTGCATTGGCCGACAAGATTATCATTGAGCTGAACCATCACGACCCCAAAGAGTTGCGGGGCATGCACGACATCTACCAACCGCTCGACCCGCCTTATCGCCGCGAAATTCCCATCTATAAACCCAGCGACCGCATCGGTTCCCCTATTGTGAAGGTCGACCCCAAGAAAATCGTGGGTATTGTCGAGAGCGACAAACTCGACGGTGTAAAACCTTTCACCCCGGCCGACGAAACGACCATGAAAATCGGCCAAAACGTGTGTGATTTCCTTGTAAGTCAACTGAAAGCCGGTCTTATCCCCCCTCAATTCTTACCGATACAGTCGGGTGTGGGCAACATTGCCAACGCCGTATTGGGTAGCCTGGGCTCCAACCCCGACATTCCGGCGTTCGAAATGTACACCGAGGTGATACAAGATGCCGTTATCGACCTGATGAAAGAGGGTAAATGCAAATTTGCCAGCTGCTGCTCCATGACAATAAGCGACGAAAAGCAAAAAGAGGTATTCGGCAACATCAGATTCTTCCACGACAAAGTCATCATGCGTCCGGGCGAAATATCGAACAATCCTGAAATCGTACGCCGACTGGGCCTCATCACCATGAACACGGCTCTCGAAGCCGACATCTTCGGCAACGTGAACTCAACCCACGTAACGGGTACCAAGATGATGAACGGTATCGGTGGTTCGGCCGACTTCACCCGCAACGCCTACCTCTCGATATTCACCTGCCCCTCGGTGGCCAAGGGCGGCAAGATAAGCGCCATCGTGCCCATGGTTTCGCACGTGGACCACAGCGAACACTCGGTACAGGTGCTCATTACCGAACAGGGTGTAGCCGACCTGAGAGGCAAATCGCCTATCCAACGGGCTCACACCATTATCGAGAACTGCGTTCACCCCATGTACAAGCAACTGCTGTGGGACTACCTGAAACTGGGCAAAGGCCACACGCCTCACAACTTGAAGGCGGCCTTCGGTTTCCACAACGAGTTCCTGAAATCGGGCGACATGGCTCTCACCAACTGGGCCGATTACGTATAATCGATAGCTGCTGTTTCATATAAAAAATCCCCCGGGGTGCTACCCCGGGGGATTTTTGTGTTTATTCATAACCGTGCGACGAAACAACAGCACTTGGCTCCCGCACCCGTCGTCATGGGACAAAACGAACGGGAGGCGGTCATCGACCGCCTCCCGTTTCCTATATACATACGATTAGAATAATCAGCGTATGGGGTGATACTCTACAAAGGCTTCGATGGCCTCATACGAAGCCAAGCCGAGGCTGGCGTAGAGGTCGGCCGTAGCCTTGTTGCGGTCTTCGGCACGTTGCCAGAAGAGGCGTTCGTCGTCGCCCAGGAAGGGAGCGCTCTCCATCTGCGACTGGTGTTTGAGAATCGAGTTACGTTTCTGACGCAGCTCCTCGGGGCTCAAAGGTACGGCCATCTCGATGTGGTCGATTTCCCATTCGGCCCAGGCACCGCGGTACATCCAGATGCGGCAATCCTTCATCCACTCCTCGTCCTTGATTTCGTCGATGGCGGCCAGTACGGCATCGAGACAAACCTTGTGTGTGCCGTGGGGGTCGGCCAGGTCACCGGCAACGAAAATCTGGTGCGGTTTAACCGACTCGATCAAGTCTTTTACAATCTTGATATCGGCCTCGGTCAAATCGCCTTTCTTAATCGTACCCGTCTCGTAGAAGGGGAGGTTGAGGAAGTGAACGTTCTCGGGTTTGATACCGATGTAGTTGCAAGCGGTGCGGGCCTCGCCGCGACGAATCATCGTCTTGATGAAACGAATGTCGGGGGTATCGGACTCACCGTCTTTCTTCTGCTCGATAAACTTGTGTATCTCGCTGCTCTCTTTCAAGAGTTCGGGGGTATCGAACTTGAATTTCTTGGCAATGTTGTCGATGAGCATGATGTAGCGCATCATATCCTCGTCGCCTACGGCAATATTACCCGAGGTCTCATAGGCTACATGCACATCGTGTTTCTGTACGGCCAGACGTTTGAGGGTACCGCCCATGGAGATTACATCGTCGTCGGGGTGCGGGCTGAACACGATGACTCGTTTGGGATAGGGTTTCGCACGCTCGGGACGGAAGGTATCGTCGGCATTGGGCTTGCCGCCGGGCCAGCCGGTGATGGTATGCTGCAACGAGTTGAATATGCGGATATTGACGTTGTAGGCCGAACCGTAGAGGGCTACGAGTTCGCTCAAACCGTTGTCGTTATAGTCCTTGTCGGTCAGTTTCAAGATGGGTTTACCCGTTACCTTGCAGAGCCAAACGATGGCCCGACGAATGAGTTTCTCGTCCCATTCGCACGAGGTAACGAGCCACGGACGGCTGATGCGGGTCAATGCCTCGGCGGCCGACAGGTCGAGTACCACTTTGGCCCGACGATGAGTTTGAAGGAACGAAGAGGGAATGAGATCGGTGATTTCGCCCTCGATAGTGCGTTTCACAATGTTGGCTTTGGTCTCGCCCCAGGCCACGCTGATGATACGACGGGCAGCCATGAGGTTCGATATACCCAGCGTAATGGCACAGCGGGGTACATTCTCGCTCGAATTGAATTGCGACGAGGCCATGTGACGGGCGTCGCTACCGAGCAACATGAGGCGGCAAGAGGAGTTGAGTTGCGAACCCGGTTCGTTGAAGGCGAGGTTACCGGCCGTGCCAATTTCGCACAAAACCAGGTCTATTCCGCCACAGGCTTCGATCTCTTCTTCATACTTCTTGCAGTATACATAGACATCTTCTTTCGAGATCATCTTGGCCGGAGTGTGGATATTCTCGGGATCGATGTTCACCTTGTCGAGCAGGAGCTCTTTCAAGAGACTCATGGTACCGGGCGCACCCTCGGGCAGCGGATAATACTCGCCGATATTGAAGACGATTACATTGGAAAAGCTGAGCTCACCGGCCTGGTACATGCGCACCAGTTCGGCATATACGGGGTGAGTACCTACCCCCGAACCCAAAGCCAGCACACAGTGACGGTGCTCGGCCTTGCACTTGTGGATTAACTCGGCGATGTCGTGAGCGACATAGGCCGAACCTTCGTCGGAACCTTCAAAAATTTTGGTATAAACCTTTTCTTCCCGCGTAAGAGCGGCGAGTTCCAACTCTCCATCAGGAGCGTAATACCGTTTGGGTATCCGATCCAGTTTGATTTGAGAACTTAGATTTGTTTTCATCGCGATAATATTTTGAGTTACAAACTTAATGATTCCTTTACACTTTTTCCACACAAAAAAGGTAAAAAATGATGGAAGGATATTCGTTTTTTAGAAAAATACACAAAATCTTCACCGCTATATCGTTACTTGCCAAAAAATGATTACTTTTGGGAAAAGCTAAAATTTATATAAAATCATGAGACTGATTATCGAACCAACCTATGATGCTGTTTCGCGTTGGGCCGCTAATTATGTGGCATCGAGCATCAATAAGTTTAACCCCACCGAAGAGAAACCTTTCGTGCTGGGTCTGCCCACCGGATCGTCGCCCCTGGGTATGTACAAACACCTGATCGAGTTGAACCGCAAGGGAGTCGTTTCTTTCCGCAACGTGGTGACTTTCAATATGGACGAGTACTGCAACCTGCCCGAAGACCATGAACAGAGCTACCACACGTTCATGTGGAGCAACTTCTTCTCGCACATCGACATTCGTCCCGAGAACGTGAATATTCTCAACGGCAATGCCGCCAACCCCGAAGAGGAGTGCGCCCGCTACGAGGCCAAAATCGCTTCGTACGGCGGTATCGAGCTGTTCCTCGGCGGCGTAGGTCCCGACGGTCACATTGCCTTCAACGAACCGGGCTCGTCGCTCACCTCGCGCACCCGCGTGAAAACGCTGACCCAAGACACGATTATCGCCAATTCGCGTTTCTTCGGCGGCGACACCAACCTCGTGCCCAAAACGGCGCTCACCGTGGGTGTAGGTACCGTGATGTCGGCGCGCCACGTGCTCATCATCGTCAACGGTCACAACAAGGCCCGTGCCCTGCAACAGGGTGTAGAGGGTGGCGTTTCGCAGATGTGGACCATCACGGCCCTGCAAATGCACCCCAAGAGCATCATCGTGTGCGACGATGCCGCTACGGCCGAACTGAAAGTGGGTACGTACAAATATTTCCTGGATATCGAGAAGAACAATCTCGACCCCGAGAGCCTGCTGAAGTAATCTCTCTCGAAAGCCGAAATCTTTCGAACCGCATAGCGAGGGTTTCACCAACCGTGAGACCCTCGCTCTTTTTATACCTCTTCCAAGGAGACGAGAGCTGCTGGCCTGTATACAAAAAGGAAGGAAAACCGATGCGAAGCCCCCTGGTAGCTATCTTTTTACATCAATTCGCTTATTGCTCCCGGTTCTTTTTCCACACTATGAAGTTACGCATGAGCCCGGCATATTTGGCCCGGCGCACTGCCGAATGGCGGAATATACGGTTAAAATCGGCAGGGGTCATCGCCTCGAAACGGACGGCATCGAGGGCAAGAAATTCATCGGAAGGGGCAAACTCGGGGTGAGTCGAAGGAGTAGCGGCCCGATTCCAGGGACAACTCTGCTGGCAGGTGTCGCAACCATAGACCCGATTGCCCATCTGTGCAGCCACCTCGGGGGGTATCTCGCCCCGGTTTTCGATGGTCTGGCATGAGATGCAGAGGCGGGCATCGACCTGTCCCGGCTGCGAAAGGGCTCCCGTGGGGCAGTGCTCCCGGCAGAGCGAACAATCGCCGCAACGATTGGTCAATGGTGTATCGGGGGGTAAGGCGAGCGTGGTAAGCAATTCACCCAGAAAGAAATAGGAACCTTTGCCGGGAATAATCAACTGGGCATTCTTCCCAATAAAGCCCAGCCCGGCCTGCACGGCCCAATAACGCTCCCGCAGGGGTGCCGTATCGCAACATACCCGCCCCGGGTCGCCCGAGAGGGTGGTGACGAAAGCAGCGAGCCGGCGCAACTTCTCGCGCATCACCTCGTGATAGTCGAGGCCATAGGCATAATAGGCAAATTGGGGATTCTCGCGGGGTTGGACCCGCGCAGGATAGTAGTTGAGCGCCACACAAATCACGGTGCGGGCTCCGGGATAGAGGAGGGCTGGATTGTCGCGCAAGTCGAGGTAGTTGCCCAGATAGTCCATCTGAGCCTGCTTTCCCTCGTCGAGCCAACGGCGGTAGGCGTCACGTGACTGACTATCCACCTCGTCCGCACATGCGAAGCCACACGCATCGAATCCCAACCGCAGGGCTTCGCTACGAATCTGTTCTTTCCACTCAAAGGGTGCGGAAGAGGAATCCATTTTCTCGCAACCAGTTTATGGTTCTCGGCAGGGCGTAGTGCAGGTTACGCTCGGCCTTGATCGAGTCGTGAAACACGATGATAGAGCCGTTGCGGGCATAACGCTTCACGTTGCCGAACACCTGCTCGCCGGTGAGTTTGTTGCTGTAATCACGAGTCACCACGTCCCACATGATGATGCTGAAATCCTTTTTCAACAGCTTGGCCTGTCCCGGCAGCATGTGGCCGTGAGGCGGACGGAAAAGTCGGCTCTGAATGAGGTCGTGGGCATTGAGCACATTGCGCACATACTTCTCGGGGGGCATGGACATGCCCTGCACGTGATTCATCGTGTGGTTGCCCACCTGATGCCCCCTGCGCCGCAACTCCTGAAAGAGGTTGGGATTGCGGGCCACGTTATCGCCCACACAGAAGAAGGTGGCTTTTACCGCATAATAGTCGAGAACGTCGAGCACCCACGGGGTCACTTGGGGTATGGGGCCGTCGTCAAACGTGAGGTAGACGGTCTTTTCTTCGCCCGGGATACGCCAGATGGTCTCGGGAAACAACATGCGGTAAAAAAACGGGGGTTGCTCTATAAACATAACCTGGTATACTTGAAAAAACTCGGGAGAGAATCGGTAAAACAGGTTTCCCGACACTCTCCCGAAAACAATTCATTTCATTACTCTTGAATAGCGAACCGGTCGCCGATTTTCTTTTGCAAGTCGGGGAGTCCGTAGACCGTACACAATTCGTTGATCATGTGGACGATGTAGAGATGTTTCTGGTAATCGCTGCCCACCGATCGGAGTTGTCCCGGCGTGAGATCCTTATACCAGTTGAGGTAGCTGGCCGAGGTGTCAAAAATCTCGCTCAACAGAGCCTCGCCCTTCGCTTTCTCACCCAATTCGAGATAGGACTGTCCGAAGGAGACCGACGTCAGGTCATGGGTAACCTGCCAGCCCGGTATCTTCTCGACAATGAGATTCAGAGCGGTGAGAGCCTTCTCGTTCTTGCCCTCGACAATAAGCTGCTCAACCAGGTCGGCAAACATCATGCGAATGGTATTGCACATGCGGCGCACATTCTCGTCGAGATACAGGGGGTGCTCTTTCGTGGCCTGGTCGATACCACCCCAGCGGAAGCGGTTGACCATGTTGTCATACATCTTGTCGGTGTTGATATTGTTGTTGACACCTTTCAACGGTACCACCTGATAGGCCAGACCCGTGCGCGAGAAATAGTCTTCGAGTCCCAGGTAGTAGCTGCTACCCACGGTCACGGCAAAATAGATCGGGCGCTTCCAGCCCTGCTGGGCATTGGTGTTGATGATGTCGAGCGAGGCAATTTCGCTCATGGTGAATCCCTGCTTGCTGCCCAGATTGGGGGCGATGCGCGAGACGATGCTGTCTTTCAACTCGGGAGGTACGGTGCCCGAAGCAACCGCGGCATCGGCATCGACCGGAATATAGAGCTTGTTGGTGGGCAGGTGATTGAGTGCACCATAACCCGGCACATCTTTAGTCCAGGCCTCATCGCTATACAGATACTCCAAGGCATCGCCGACCGAAATCGAATCGGCCACCCGGTTGATTACGTAATTATAGGAGCGCACGTCGTAGGCATATTTCGACTCGTCGGCCGAGATGGGCAGCGGAGCCGATTCATAGGCGGGACGCTTCATCTGGTCGATATACCAGTCGGTCTGCAAATAGGAGAGGTTGCACACCCGCACGTCGGTGCGATAGCCCTCGACCTCCTGCACATACCACAAGGGGAAGGTATCGTTGTCGCCGTTGGTGAAGAGAATGGCGTTCTCATCGACACTCGACAGGTAGTTCATACCGAAGTCGCGGCAGACGTAGCGGCCCGAACGGTCGTGGTCGTCCCATGTCTGGCTCACCATCTGCAAGGGTACGCACAGACACAGCAGCGAAGCTATCGCGGCCGTTACCGTGGCTTTGGGTTTCTCGTCGGTCGTCTTGGCCAGGTAGTTGAGCCCGCGCCAGATGGCGGCAACACCCAACCCGATCCAAATGGCAAAGGCATAGAAGGAGCCTGCATAGGCGTAGTCGCGCTCACGCGGCTGATAGGGCGTCTGGTTCAGGTAGATGACAATGGCGATACCGGTCATGAAGAAGAGGAAGAAGGTAACCCAGAAGCTCTCGATACCCTTCTTGCCCGAGAAGGCCTGGAAGAAGAGTCCGATGAGACCGAGCAGGAGCGGCAACATGTAGAAGACGTTGTGGCCACCGTTATTCTTCAAGTCGTCGGGCAGGTTCGTCTGGTCGCCGGCCAGGTGCTTGTCGATGAAGTTGAAGCCGCTTATCCAGTTACCGTTCTGTACCTCGCCATGACCCTGTATGTCGTTCTGCCGGCCGGCAAAGTTCCACATGAAGTAGCGCCAGTACATGTAGTTGAGCTGGTAATCAAGGAAGAAGGCGAGGTTCTCGCCGAAGGTAGGCTTCATCACCGTCTTCGTCCCTTCGGAGGTGGTCACCTGCACGGGACGACCCTTGAATTTGGTCCACTCCTTGTAGGCCGAGATGTGTTCAGCCCTATCGCTGTACATGCGGGGGAAGAGCATGCACAACTCGGGTTGGTACTTGTACTGCTCGTTATACCCGGTAATGATGTATTGGTCGGGATCGTCGGGCGACGATTTCAGTTTCTTTTTCCAAATGGGTTTTCCTTTGGTCGACAGAGCCGTACCGTTGGCATCGCGAGCGATTTCGGCCGGGAAGGTCTGCCCGTAGAAGAGCGGACGGTCGCCATATTGCTCGCGGTTGAGGTAACCGCTCAGGCTGAAAATATCCTCGGGCGAGTTCTGATCCATCGGCGTGTTGGCCGTCGAACGTATCAGAATCAGCGCATACGACGAGTAACCGATAAAGATCACGAACAGCGACAGCAGAATGGTGTTCATGGCTACCACCGAGGTCTTTCGACGCGAGAAGAAGAGGTAGTAGGCCAGGGCCAGCGAGAGGATAATACCTATCACATAACCGTCGCCGATAAAGGGAATACCCACCAGCACGATGCTGATGAAGAACGAAATCTTCATCAACTTTTCGCTGCGCTGCGCATAGGTCTCATAGATGGCCCAGACGATGACTCCCACAATCAGGAAGAAATAGAATACCACACCGCTGTTGAAAGGCAGGTGGAAGACGTTGACAAAGAGCAACTCCACCCAGCTGGCTACCTCGACGAAGCCGGGCACCAGTCCATAAAGCAACAGCACGATGAGCACGAACGAGAGCAGCAGGGCGATGATAGAGCCTTTCAGGTTGGTATTCTTGAACTTGCGATAGTAATATACCAGCACGATGGCGGGGATACAGAGCAAGTTGAGCAGGTGTACCGCGATGGATACACCGATGATGTAGGCAATGAGTATGATGTAGCGGTTGGCGTGAGGCTCGTCGGCCACGCTTTCCCATTTGAGGATAAGCCAAAAGACCAGTGCCGTGCAGAAGGAGGAGTAGGCATACACCTCACCTTCTACGGCCGAGAACCAGAAGGTGTCGGACCACGCATAGGCCAAGGCTCCTACCACGCCGCAACCCAAGATGGCAATCATCTGCCCGAGCGACATGGTATCGACCGTCTCGCCCTCGCGCAATACCACCTTCTGAGCCAGACGGGTAATAGTCCAGAACAGCAGCAAGATGGTGGCGGCACTCAACAGACCCGACATGAGGTTGACCATGTAGGCTACCTCGGAAGGCGAAGAGGCAAAGTTGGCAAAGAAGCGGGCCGTCAACATGAAAATGGGATTTCCCGGCGGGTGCCCCACTTCGAGTTTATATCCCGATGCTATAAATTCACCGCAGTCCCAGAAACTGGCGGTCGACTCCAAAGTCAGGATATAGGTAATCGCTGCCACGACAAAGACTACCCAGCCCAACACATTGTTCACTAATTTGTACCGTTTCATTATACTTAGTTTGTCTTTATTTTCAGGAGATTGAAACCATAAACCCACTACACGAAAACAACCCCGGGAAAAGCCGAAGACAGTTTACCGAGGAAGCCGAGTGTTCTTAGCTGTTTCATACACCCGGCAAAGATAATGAAAGATTGTTAATCTCCCCTCATTATAAACTTTTTATAATAATTTATCGCGCCTATTTCACAAAATCGCCGATTCACCGCCACGATTTAGCCGGTTTCTTCGTACTTTTACCCGGCAAATTACAAGAACCCATGACTACTCGCATACTCATTACCGGCGCCGGCGGCTTCATCGGCGGCTTCATTGTCGAAGAGGCGCTGTCGCGCGGATACGAAACTTGGGCGGGAGTGCGCAAAACCACCTCGCGCGCCCATCTCACCGACCCGGCTATCCGCTTCATCGACTTCAACTACGCCAATCCCCAGGTGCTGGTCGAACAACTGCGGCAACACAAAGAGGAGTATGGCAAGTGGGACTACATCATTCACAACCTGGGGGTGACCAAGTGCAAGAACCCCGACGATTTCGACCGCATCAACTACGGGTTTGTCAAGCATTTCACCGAAGCGCTCATCGCCGCCGACATGGTGCCCCGGCAGTTTATCCTCATGAGCAGCCTGGGAGCCTGGGGGGTGGGCGACGAAAAGAACTTTACCCCCATACGCCCCACCGATACCCCCCACCCCAACACGCGCTACGGCATGAGCAAGCTGAAAGCCGAGCAGCACCTGCAATCGCTGCCGGGATTTCCCTATGTGGTGATGCGCCCCACCGGGGTGTACGGCCCCTACGAAAGGGACTACTATCTGATGATGAAGAGCATCAAATACGGCTTCGACTTCATCGTGGGATTCAAGCCGCAACTCATCACCTTCATCTACGTCAAGGACCTGGTGCAGGCCATCTTCAAGGCCATCGACCGGGGAGTGACCCGCCGGGGCTACTTCCTCTCCGAAGGGAGGGCCTACACCTCGTCACAGTTCCGCCGCTACGTAGCCACGGCTCTGGGGCGACGCTGGGTAATCCCGGTGAAGATTCCCATAGCAGGCTTGTGGCTCGTCTCGGTCATCGCCGAGAAGGGGGCCGCTCTGCTGGGCAAGACCAGCACGCTGAACCGCGACAAGTTCCGCATCATGAAACAGCGCAACTGGATATGCGACACTACCGATGCCCGCAACGAACTGGGATTCGAGCCGCAATACAGCCTCGAACGCGGCGTAAACGAATGTGTGAAGTGGTACCGCCAGCACCACTGGCTGTAAAGCAGAGGCTCGCAAACGCTCCTTCTTTCAAAAAAAAGCGTTACCTTTGCAGCCAATTCAAACTGGTGGCAATGAAAAAGATAAAATCGGTATGCGTCTACTGCGCATCGAGTTCCAAAATAAACCCCGACTACTTCGAGGCTGCCCGTGAAATCGGGCAACTGCTCGCCCAAAAAGGCATGCGGTGCGTATGCGGTGCCGGCAACCAGGGGCTCATGGGGACCCTGGCCGACAGTGTGCTGGCCCACGGTGGCGAGGTGATGGGGGTAATTCCCCGATTCATGATCGACGAGGGGTGGTGCCACCCGGATTTGACCCAAACCATCGTGACGGCCGACATGCACGAACGCAAGGAACGCATGGCGCAGGAGGCCGACGCCGTCATCGCCCTGCCCGGCGGCTGCGGCACCTTTGAAGAGCTCTTCGAGATTATCACCTGGAAACAACTGGGGCTCTTCCTTAACCCCATTGTCATACTCAATACCGACGGGTATTACGACCCCCTCATCGAGATGTTGCACAAAGCCATCGACGAGAATTTCATGCGTCGTGAACACGAACGCATGTGGCTGGTGGCCCAAACGCCCCAAGAGGCGATCGACGCCATCGAACAGGCTCCCGCCTGGGACCCCAGCATTCGCAAAATAGCCGCCATCTAAATCCATACCCGCCATGCCCAGCCCTGTTGCTTCCACACACGCCCTTGCCGCCGACACCGTCCAGGTGACCGACAGCGTCGTCGTGCGGTCGACGAGCGACAGCTCTGCGGTATTCGTGCCCCAGTATATCCACGGATTTGAACGCAGCACCCCCCTTCGCGAAAGCGACCCCCTCAAAGACTTGCAGGAGACGATTATCGCCATACCCGAAGGGTTCGACGCGGCCCCCATGCCCGACAGCCCCACCAACAACTCGTTGCTGGTGAGCATTGTGATGGTGGTATTCCTGCTCTTTGCCTTCACCTTTAAAAAAGGAACCCGGTTTCTGGGCGAGATTTTCAGCAGCGTACTCAACGTGAGGGAGCGACAAAGTCTCTTCGACGACTCCACCGTACGTGAGACTCAACTGCGGGCTGTCCTGCTGTGCATGACTTTCGTCTCGGAGGGCTTCTGCCTGTATCAATTCCTGTTGCAAACCCTACCCTCCCCGGGTGTATCGATAGGGACAGGAGTCTGCTGCGGCACGCTCATCGCCGCACTCTACTACCTGTTGCAAAAATGGCTCTACCGAGGGCTTGGCCTGCTCTTTACCGATGCCGCCCACACCCGCAAATGGGTAGAGAGTTTCATCTCCATCAACGCCATCATCAGCCTGCCTATCGCCGTGCCGGTTTTGCTGACCATATTCATACCCCAATGGCGATCCACCCTGCTGGTCGTGGCGGCAGCCATCTACGTGATTTCCCGTATCTTATTTATTTATAAAGGGTTTAAGATTTTTTACCGCAATATATTAGATTTATTCTATTTTATTGTGTACTTTTGTGCCCTCGAAATTACACCCCTGTTTTGGGTATATAAATCGAGTGTATTGATATACAATTTTGTCGAACTAAAATTACAGCAGCTTTGAAAATTAAGAAAATTCTTGTTTCTCAGCCTAAGCCGAGTTCCGAAAAATCGCCTTATTACGATATTGCCGAGCGATATGGAGTCAATATCGTATTCCGTCCCTTTATCAAGGTAGAGGGTCTGACCTCGAAAGAGTTCAGACAACAGAAGATTTCCATACCGGAATATACAGCTGTTATTTTCACGGCCCGTACCGCCATCGACCACTTCTTCCGCCTGTGCGAAGAGTTGCGCGTCACGATACCCGAAACGATGAAATACTTCTGTACCACCGAGGCCATTGCCCTCTATTTGCAAAAATACATCGTCTACCGCAAACGCAAGATTTTCTTCGGAAATTCGGGCAAACTGGACGATCTGGTTCCGTCGTTGCTGAAACACGCCGGTGAGAAATTCCTCTTCCCGGTATCCGATGTCCACAAAGAACAGACCACCGTATTGGAGAAACACAACATCAACTATACACGGGCCATCATGTATCGCACCGTGAGCAACGATTTTGAAGAGGGCGAACCCTTTGACTACGACATGCTCATCTTCTTCAGCCCTTCGGGAATCAAGTCGCTCTTGAAGAACTTCCCCGAATTTGAGCAGGGCGACATCAAAATCGGCTGCTTCGGTCCCACCACGGCACAAGCCGTGCGTGATGCAGGTCTGCGCCTCGACCTCGAAGCCCCCTCGCCCGGAGCTCCGTCGATGACGGCCGCACTGGATCTCTTCCTGAAAGAACAGAGCAAAAAGAAATAACATCTTTTTCAATTCAACCCACAAACCTCATAATCGTCTTTTACCGAAAAGAGGCGCTTATGAGGTTTATTTGCAAACACACGATGAACGAACACAGCCTGCCCAAAAGCGAAAAACTATGTAGCCGAACAGCCATCAACCGACTGTTTGCCGAGGGTAGCGCCTTCATCGTCTATCCCCTGCGCATCGTCTACCGCATCGACGACAGCACGGCCGACCCCCCGCAGTTTTTCATCAATATCCCCAAGCGCAATTTCAAACGCGCCGTCAAACGGGTCTACCTGCGCCGTCGCATTCGCGAAGCCTACCGCCTGCACAAGGAGATACTGACCGAGCCGATGGCCCGGCGCAACCAGTCGATGCATCTGGCTTTCCTCTACCTCGACAAGAACCTGAACGACTTCCATTTCATTGAACAGAAGATGGTCGAGGCGCTGGAACGGCTGGTCAAAAAAACCGAACCCCAAGAAACCTCCGAGTCATAAGGCCATGAAAAGAGTGTTGTCGGCCCTGCTCGTGTGGCCTATCCGTTTCTACAAGGCTGTCATCTCGCCCATGCTCCCGCCCTCGTGCCGCTACGTGCCCACCTGCTCACAATATGCCATCGACGCCATAGAGATACACGGCCCCTTCAAAGGGTTGTGGCTGGCCACCCGACGCCTGCTGAGCTGCCACCCCTGGGGAGGCAGCGGATACGACCCGGTTCCACCCAAGTTCCCTACCGACATTCACACCCATCACGACCGCTACGGGGCCATCATCAGCACCACCCCCGAGGAGTTTCGCCCCCAGCCGGGCCGGTACTACTCGGTAGGACTTCACCCCTGGGACCTCTCCGACAAATCAAAGGGTGTACTGTCGCAACTCGAAGCCGCCGTACAGCACAAGCAGGTGGTGGCCATTGGCGAAACGGGTCTCGACAAACTCAAAAGCGGGGTGAGCTACGAGACCCAGATACTCTATTTCGAGAAACACATTCACCTCTCGGAACAGTGGCACAAACCTCTCATCATTCATGCCGTAAAGGCCTACGACGACATCATTCGCATACACAAGGCCCGCAAACCTGCACAACCGTGGATTATCCACGGATTCAGAGGGAAACCCGAGACGGCGGCACAACTGCTGCGCGAGGGGCTCTACCTCTCGTTCGGTGAGTACTACAACCACGAAACCTTGAAATCGGTCCCCCTCGACCGCCTCTTCCTCGAAACCGACGAGGGGAACATGCCCATCGACAAGCTCTACCGCAAGGCAGCCCACATACGCAACCTGCCGACCCACCGGCTGCACCGGTCGATCGCCCGCAACATTGCCCACACATTTCCTTTGGAAAAAGCCTCCCACCGTTCCTGAGAACCGGTCAAGAGACCCGCTCAATCAGAGAGGGGTGAACAAATGCCGTGGCTACGGCCATCACACCCTCGATGGAGACGACGACCCGACGGTCGCCCTTGATGCGGAGGAATACACCTTCGACCCCGGCAAAGACCCCACCGGTGATGCGCACCCGGTCGCCCTCGCGCAACGAGAGCACATTGGAGTCGAGATAGACCACCTGCTCATTGTAAGCCCCGGCTACGGCAATGAAACTGTACATCTGCCGGTCGGGAACAACGAGCGGCTCGCGTCTCTCCCGATTCATGATATAACGAATAGGAATTTTGAGCGAAATATCCGCTTTGATTTCGTCCATCTTCTCCCGATTCAACCGCACGAATACCAGATTGTGAATCACAGGGACCAATTTTCTCACCTTACGTTCCCTTTTGATAAACTCTTTATAATGCATAGGAATGAACGACTCTATCCCACACTGGTCGAGATACCCTTTTAATGCCATCTCCCGGCTATATGTTACCCGAATGGCAAACCACTTGAGATCGGTTTCATTACTGTCCATAACCCGTATTAAAAATCGATTGGCACAAAGTTAATGAAAAACATTTCATAATAATATAATAAGTGAGATTTACAAAAAAACAAACGGCCGCCTCTTATTTTTTGTTATTTCGACATGAAAATTGGTTCTTTCGATAAAGAGTCGTAATTTTGCAGCTACCGCAGAACCAGGAGGTTCGGATAAATCGGGCGCAAATAGGGGCGTCACAACAATCTCTATCTCTGCGACAGAATAACAAACAAACACTTAATTAAGTTTTCATTCGATGAATTTTGTAGAAGAACTCAAATGGCGCGGAATGGTACACACCATGATGCCTGGCACAGAAGAACTCCTTGAAAAAGAAATGGTTACAGCCTACTTGGGTTTTGACCCCACGGCCGATTCCCTTCACATAGGTCACTTGTGCGGCGTGATGATGCTGCGACATTTCCAACGCTGCGGGCACAAGCCCCTGGCTCTCGTAGGAGGTGCTACCGGCATGATTGGCGACCCTTCGGGTAAATCGCAAGAACGCAACCTGCTCGACGAGGAGACTCTGCGTCACAATCAGGAATGCATCAAAAAGCAGTTGAGCAAGTTCCTCGATTTCGAATCGGACGCTCCCAACCATGCCGAACTGGTGAACAACTATGATTGGATGAAGGACTTTACTTTCCTCGATTTCGCCCGCACCGTAGGCAAGCATATCACCGTCAACTACATGATGGCGAAAGATTCGGTTCAAAAGCGACTCAACGGCGAGGCGCGCGACGGACTCTCCTTCACCGAATTTACCTATCAATTGTTGCAAGGTTACGATTTCCTGCACCTCTACGAAACGAAAAACTGCAAGTTGCAACTGGGCGGCTCGGACCAATGGGGCAACATCACCACTGGTGCCGAATTGATACGCCGCACCAACGGCGGCGAAGTGTTCGCCCTCACCTGCCCGCTGGTGACCAAGGCCGACGGTACGAAATTCGGCAAGACCGAATCGGGCAACGTATGGCTCGACGCCCGCTACACCTCGCCCTACAAGTTCTACCAGTTCTGGCTCAACGTGAGCGACGAGGACGCCAAGCGCTACATCAAGATATTCACCTCGATTTCGCGCGAGGAGATCGAAGCCCTCATCGCCGAACACGACCAGGCTCCCCACCTGCGCGTGCTGCAAAAACGGCTGGCCCGCGAGGTTACCGTCATGGTTCACTCGCAAGCCGACTACGACGCAGCCGTCGAAGCCTCGAATATCCTCTTCGGCAACTCCACCTCGGAGCAACTGCACAAGCTCGACGAGGATACGCTGCTGGCCGTGTTTGAAGGTGTGCCCCAGTTTGAAATCTCGCGCGACGCCCTGCTGGCTGGTGTATCGGCCATCGAGCTCACCACCGAGATGGCCGGCGTATTCCCCTCGAAAGGCGAAATGCGCAAACTGACCCAGGGCGGCGGCGTATCCATCAACAAAGAGAAACTCACCGCTCCCGATACCAAGATTGATGGCAGCTACCTGCTGAACGACAAATACATCATCGTACAGCGGGGCAAAAAGAATTATTACCTGCTTATCGCAAAATAATTCGTTCAAAATTTGGCAAAGCCGTAAAAACACATTATCTTTGCCTCGCTTTTGAGGATTGAGACCTCAAAGCAATGAAGTTTGGCTTATGGTGTAATGGCAGCACAACAGGTTTTGGTTCTGTTTGTCTAGGTTCGAATCCTGGTAAGCCAACACAAGGACGAGCAACGGTAACCCCGCTGCTCGTTTTTGTTTATATCCCTCCCCCTCCAAAAACAAGAGAGTCCACCGGGACTCAGGCCCGGCAGACTCTCTGTCATATCGTGTCTGCGGTAACGCAACCTCTATTACTTCTTGGCGGTCATCACCTCGGTAACCTTCTCCTTCATAGCCTCTTCGCGCAGGTCGCGAGCAGCGATGGTACCGTCGGGAGCAAACAAGATGATGTGAGGAATGCCCTGAATACCGTAGAGATCGGTAGGAATATGCTGGGCATTGATAATCTGCGGCCAAACAACCTGCATCTCTTCGATAGCCTTTTGCGTATCCTCGGGTTTATCCCAAACGGCTACACCCAGCACATCGAGACCCTTGTCGTGGTATTTGTCGTAAAGCTCCTTGATGTTGGGAATCTCACGACGGCAGGGACCGCACCACGAAGCCCAGAAATCGACCAGCACATAACGGCCCTTGCCCACATAGTCGGAGAGCGAAACCTTCGTGCCGTCGGGTTGCTCGACGGTAAAGTCGGTAAACATCTGACCTACGGCCGTCTTTTTCAACATTTCCAGTTGTTTCAGCATCTCTTTCACCAGCGGATTGGCTTTGAGCACATCGCCCGAGAGATTGATAACCGAGTCGAGTTGTTCGGGAGCCAAACCCCAGTTAGCCAAAATCCAGGCACCCACGGCATTGTTATTGTTGCGGTCAAAATATTTCGACCGCACCTTATTGGCTTCACCCATCAGGCCGGCCTGTACCTCATTCCAGGCAGCGGCAGCCTCCTCGCCCGACAAACCTTTTGCCACAATCTCTTGTTGTTTGGCTATGAAGAGATTGTTCAACGAATCGATAGCACTCATGAAGGTAGACATTTCGTCGTTCAAGGGAGTACCCGAGAGTTTGTCAGATTCACCCATCTCGACCGAGATGTTGCCATTCTCCACGATCAAGTGCATGCGATAGGGACGAGACTGCAATGTTGCAATGAAAGTGGTATCGGCCTTACCCGTGAACTGGAACTTGTTATCGGCGATTACCGCACTGTCGAGAACAGTATTCGAAGCCATATCGGTGAGGTAAACCGTATTGCCGTTCAAGGTCGAGTCGGACACCGTACCGTCGATCGTGTACGACGCATGATTGTTACACGAGGCAAGCGTTGCAGCGGCAACGGTCACCAGCAGAAAAAAATTCCTATTTTTCATATACATTGTAAATTGATAGTGGGACAAAGATAGGGATATTTTGATAAAAACAGGTGGTTTTATGTTCTTTATCATTTCAAATCCATGAAGTCCAAGCGACTATACATTAAAGAAATATTTCCTTATTAACTTGTATATTCCGCTTACTTCATTTACTTTTGCATGGTGTAAGTTTGCCTAATTTTTATTTACAACAAATAATAACTTAAATTCAAATCCTATGTGGTTAAGTAACTCGTCCATAGGGCGAAAAGTAGTCATGAGTGTGACAGGACTCTTTCTCGTCCTATTTTTAACGTTTCACATGTGTATGAACTTAGTGGCGTTAATCAGCCACGACGGCTACAATGCAGTATGCGAATTCCTGGGAGCTAACTGGTATGCTCTGATAGGAACTGTCATCATCGCCGCCGGAGCTGTGATTCACATCATCTACGCCTTCTGGCTGACCTTGCAAAACCGGAAAGCCCGTGGTAACGACCGCTATCTGGTCAACACACGTCCGCAAACCGTAGAATGGGCCTCGCAGAACATGCTCGTGCTGGGTATCATCGTCTTGCTGGGCTTGGCGTTGCACCTCTTCAACTTCTGGTACAAGATGCAGCTCAATGAGATTCTGGGTCACATGCCCGGTGTAAATCCCCAAGATGGTATCGCGCTGATACAACAGACGTTCAGCAATCCGGTTTACGTAGTGCTTTACCTCATTTGGTTTGTAGCTTTGTGGTTCCACCTCACCCACGGATTCTGGAGCGCTATCCAAACTCTGGGTATCAACAATCACGTATGGTTCAACCGCTGGAAATGCATCTCCAACATTTTCGCAACCATCATCTGCCTGGGCTTTATCGTAGTGGCCATCTCGTTCTATGTAATGAGCCTGACCTGCTGCTAAAACAGCCCTATTCATAAACCAACTATTCATTTCAAAGAAAAAAAATTGTTATGGCTACAATAGATTCTAAAATACCCGAAGGCCCCTTGGCTGAAAAGTGGACCAATTATAAAGCTCACCAAAAATTGGTGAACCCGGCCAATAAACGTCGTCTCGACATCATCGTCGTAGGTACGGGTCTGGCCGGTGGCTCGGCTGCCGCTACGCTAGGCGAGCTGGGATTCAACGTGCTGAACTTCTGCATTCAGGATTCGCCCCGTCGTGCTCACTCGATTGCCGCACAAGGCGGTATCAACGCTGCCAAAAACTATCAGAACGACGGTGACTCGGTATACCGTCTCTTCTACGATACCATCAAGGGTGGTGACTACCGTGCCCGCGAGGCTAACGTTTATCGTCTGGCCGAGGTATCGAACAACATCATCGACCAATGCGTGGCACAAGGCGTACCTTTCGCCCGTGAATACGGCGGCCAGTTGGCCAACCGTTCGTTTGGCGGTGCCCAGGTATCGCGTACCTTCTACGCCAAAGGTCAAACGGGACAACAGCTGCTGCTCGGCGCCTACGCCGCCCTCAACCGTCAGGTAAAGAAAGGTACCGTAAAACAATATACCCGCTACGAAATGCTCGACCTCGTCATCATCGACGGCCGTGCCCGCGGTATCATTGCCCGCAACCTAGTGACCGGTGAAATCGAACGCTTTGCCGCTCACGCCGTGGTTATCGCCACCGGTGGATACGGTAACGTATACTTCCTCTCGACCAACGCCATGGCATCGAACGGTTCGGTAGCCGTACAGTGCTACCACAAGGGTGCCTACTTTGCCAACCCCGCCTATGCTCAGATTCACCCTACCTGTATCCCGGTACACGGCGAGTTCCAATCGAAACTGACGCTGATGTCGGAGTCGCTGCGTAATGACGGTCGTATCTGGGTTCCCAAAAAGAAAGAAGATGCTGCCGCTATCCGCGCCGGCAAACTGAAACCGACCGATATCAAGGAAGAAGACCGCGACTACTACCTGGAACGTCGTTATCCGGCATTCGGTAACCTCGTGCCCCGCGACGTGGCTTCGCGTGCCGCCAAAGAGCGTTGCGACGCCGGTTATGGTGTAAGTCCCTCGGGTTATGCCGTATACCTCGACTTCAAAGAGAGTATCGAGCGTCTGGGTAAACAGGCTATCCAAGGTCTCGACCACCACGAAATCGAAAAACTGGGAGGCGAAGCTGCTGCTATCCAAAAGAAAGGTAAAGAGGCTGTGGCCAGCCGCTACGGCAACCTGTTCCAGATGTACGAGAAGATCGTAGACCAGAACCCCTACGAAACGCCTATGATGATCTATCCCGCATCGCACTACACGATGGGAGGTATCTGGGTAGACTATGAGTTGATGACCTCTATCCCCGGTCTGTTCGCCATCGGCGAAGCCAACTTCTCGGACCACGGTGCCAACCGTCTGGGTGCATCGGCTCTGATGCAAGGTTTGGCCGACGGTTACTTCGTATTGCCCTACACGATTCAGAACTACCTCTCCGACCAGATTCAGGTTCCCCGCTTCTCGACCGACCTGCCCGAGTTCGTAGAGGCCGAAAAGGCTGTCAAGGCCCGTATCGCCCGACTGATGAACATCAAGGGTAAACGTTCGGTTGACTCGATTCACAAAGAGCTGGGCCACATCATGGTCGAGTATGTAGGTATGGGTCGTAACAAAGCCGGACTCGAAACCGCACTCAAGAAAATCGACGAGGTGAAGAAGGAATTCTACACCAACGTACGTATCCCGGGCGAAGCCAATACGCTGAACGTGGAGCTCGAAAAGGCTCTGCGCGTAGAGGACTTCCTCGAAATAGGCAAGTTGATGGCTCTCGACGCTCTCAACCGCGAAGAGTCTTGTGGTGGCCACTTCCGTGAAGAGTATCAAACCGAAGACGGAGAGGCTAAACGTGACGACGAACACTTTATGTATGTAAGCTGCTGGAAATACCAAGGCGAAGATAAAAAGCCCGAACTATTGAAGGAAGAACTGAAATACGAGGCTATCAAGGTTCAACAACGTAACTACAAGAAATAATTTGTCTAATCGCCGTTTAATTCCGGTATAACACGATAAAGTTATGGAAAAAACAATCAATATAACACTCAGAATTTGGCGCCAAAAAGGTCCCAAAGAAAAAGGTAGATTTGAGACTTATAAACTCAACGGTGTATCTACCGACAGCTCTTTCCTCGAAATGCTCGACTTGCTCAACGAGCAACTCATCAACGAGGGCAAAGAGCCCGTAGTTTTCGATCACGACTGCCGCGAAGGTATCTGCGGCATGTGCTCGCTCTATATCAACGGACACCCCCACGGACCCGACACCAGCGTAACGACCTGCCAGTTGCACATGCGTAAGTTCAACGATGGCGACGTAATCACGGTTGAGCCGTGGCGTTCGGCCGGCTTCCCCGTAATCCGCGACCTGATGGTAGACCGTCGTGCCTTCGACAAAATCCAACAAGCCGGTGGTTATATCTCGATCAACACGGGTGGTGCACAAGACGCCAACGCAATTCCCATCTCGAAAGAGGCTGCCGACGAGGCTATGGACTCGGCTACCTGTATCGGTTGCGGTGCCTGCGTTGCTGCCTGCAAGAACGGTTCGGCCATGCTCTTCGTATCGGCCAAGGTTAGCCAGTATGCCCTGCTGCCGCAAGGCCGCGTAGAGGCTGCCGCCCGTGCTCGTGCCATGGTAGCCAAGATGGACGAACTGGGATTCGGTAACTGCACCAACACCGGTGCCTGCGCTGCCGAGTGCCCCAAGAACATCTCGCTCACCAACATCGCCCGCTTGAACCGTGAGTTCATCTGCGCCAAACTGAAAGACTAATCAAGAGACTTTCATACACCAAGACAAACCCGGGAGAGGCTTCTCCCGGGTTTGTCTTTATATATCTTCTCCTGTACAAGATGTCGCTAATCGAGAAAATAACATTTCAAAATAACGAATTATTTGTATCTTTGGCTCATTATTTGCCAGAATCATGCGGAGAGCGGTTTTATTTGTCATATTATGTATCGTACTTTTATCGGTCTCATGCAACCAATACCACTCCGAACAAGCCCAAAAACTCTATCGGCAAGGCGTGGAGATGGAAGAACGTCATATACCCGATTCGGCCATAATCCTCTACCATCAGGCTCTTAAACAACTGGACAAGGCGCCAAACGATACCTTGCAGGGTGATATATACAACCGGTTGGGCGACCTGCTGCTGGACCACAACCTCTACGAAACGGCCTGTGACAGCTACCAGCAAGCCGTGGTGGTGTCGCAGGGTCTCGACGACAAAAGCAACCTTTCGCACGCCTATCGGGGATTGGGCAAATATCATTTTCTCTACAAAGACCGCGACAGCGTGCTGTTCTACTTTGAAAAACCGCTCCAATTCTTCAACCAGATCAAGAACCAGGAGGAACAATCGTCGGTCTACAACAACCTGGCCAGTGCCTACAAACAGCAAAGCAACATCGATAAAGCCTTAGCCTGCAACGCCCGAGCCCTGTCGCTTACTCGCGACGAAGTGAAACGCCTGCGCAACTATGCCGTACGGGGACAGCTCTTTGCCTTGCAGATGCAATACGATTCGGCTCTCTTCTACCTCGAACAGGCCAGCCACAGCCGGGAGACCTCGGTGAAGGCTTCGGCCTATTTCAAACTGGCCGACCTGCCCGAAGAGGCGGGCATTGCCGACTCGCTCAAATATCGTTACCTGCAAGAGGCCTACCGACTCTCCGACTCGATTGAAAATTCGGCCGTATCCCACCAGATAGACCGTCAGGAACATCTGCGCATCACCGCTGACCTGAAAGAGAAAAGCCACACGCGCCTCCTCGTTGCCATAACGATATGCGTGGTGGCGGTGCTGCTGCTCTCGGTGGCGGTATTCCTCTTCTACCGTCGTCATTTAAGACGCCGCAACGAACAGTTGTTTGCTCACAAATGGAAGAAACAGGAGGCCCGGGCCCAGGAGAACGAGAGCCGCGAATTGCAGCTTATCGACATCATTCGCAAGGTCGGCGAAGGGTGCAGCCGCGACTTCAAGGCCACCCCCGCCTACTCGCTCTGGTACCCGAAGATAAGTTCGGGAAAAGAGTCGCTCAGCTACGATGAGCAAAAACAGTTTCAAACCCTGGTGGTCAAGGCGTTCGACCCCTACTTGAAACAGCTCTCCAACGTAGTGCCGCTTACGGGAAACGATGCATTTCTGTGCGCCCTGATTCAGTTGGGCTTCTCGACCCGGGAGTGTGCAACCTGCCGGGGCATCAGCAACGAGACCATTCGTTCGCAACGTACCCGTATCCGAAAAAAAATACCCGAAAACTTTTTGGAACAGGGTTTGGGCACCGTCATTTTGGGTGAAGAAAATCTTTCAAAACGTTAAATTGCAACGTTTTAATTTATAATCATTTGATAATCAATACTATTTTCTTTATAAATAGCAACGCTTCGACTGTTGTTATTCTGCTGTTTTTTCCTCAATTTTGTATTATAAAATTTCATTTCGGAAGTTATAATCCACGTTGAAGACAAAAACAAAACAAATCGTATGAAAAAATTTACAACTTTCTTGTTTGCTTTGTGCCTCGCCTCGGGCGTATCGACGGCATGGAGTGAAATCAAACTTACCACCTCGCTCGAGCCGGGTAGCAACATCACGCTCTACCCCACCCCGGTGGCATCGGACGGTAAAGTAATCGTCGATTGGGGTGACAGTGTTCAAAAAGAATACATCGTAGACGGTATGATTACACGTAACATAAGCGGCACCCAGGTGGGTGACACGATACGGATACTCTCGCCCATGCGTTCGTTCGACTGCTCCGAATCGCACATTACCTCGATTTCGATTGTCAACGAACCCGAATTGACCACCCTCGATTGCTACAACAACGAGATAGAACGTACCAATCTCGATATTTCGGGTGCACTGAATCTCGAAACCCTCAACTGCTACAACAATCCCAAGCTGATGTTCCTGAACCTGTTGGAACACAAAAAACTGAGAATCCTCGACTGCCGGCACGATAAAACCGACTCATCTGATCCCGACGACCGGGGTGCCATCACCACCATCTTACTCCCCAGCGAAGGCGGTGCTCTGGAATCGATTACGGCCTATAACAACGATTTGAGTGCCATCGACCTCTCGGGTTGCCCCAACCTCTATTACGTCAACTTGGAGGGTAACTCCCTGATGGAGATCGATGTGACCAACCTGCCCGAACTGCAACAGCTCGATGTGCGTTACAACTATATTCAATCGCTCGACCTGACCAAAAACGAAAAACTCGAAAAACTCTACTGCAACGACAACTACCTGACCGAGCTGAACGTATTTATCAATACGGAGCTGATGGACCTGGTGTGCAGCAACAACCAGATAAAGAGCCTCGACCTCTCGGCCAACGGCAACATCACCAATCTGTCGTGCGACGGTAACCAGCTGACCAAGTTGAACGTATCGAACATGCCCCGATTGAAATCGCTCAAATGCGGTAACAACCAACTGACCGAAATCGATTTGAGCCAGAACAACTATCTGCAAAAATTCTGGGGACAAAACAACCGCTTCACCTTTCTCGATTTCTACTACAACCAGGGTATCAACACCATCGATATTCGCAACAATGCCGGTATGACCCCGTGCAGCCTCAACTACATGTACCAGACACTCTCAGGTCTGGAAAAGACCAGTCCCAACACCAATCTCTGGCTCGAAGGCAGCAACGCCGAGACCAGCGACACCTCGCTTGCTACCGAATTGAAATGGACTGTCGATGTAACGGGCGACGGCAGCGCCACCTGCGGCACGGTAACGGCTACCCTCATACCCTCGGAGATGGGTACCTTCACCCTCTCGCAACCCGACCTGGTTTCACACGAACTGCACGCTGTGGAAAACAACACGCTCGAATCGGGTGTACCTACCTATATCACCGCCTCGACGGCCGAAGGTTACCAGGTACGCTACTACGAAGTAAACGGCCAACGCATCAACGGTAACATATTCGTCGCTACCGAAAATGTAACCGTGGCAGCCGTATTCGTCCCCATAGCCGACAACAACTACATTGCCATAGGGGTAAAGAACAACACTCCCCTCTCGTTTGGCATAAGCGGTATCGACCCCGAAACCGAAGTGGAGATCGACTGGGGTAACGGCGAGATAGAGACCATCATTATCGACAACGAATCGATTGCACGCCTCAAAGGTAATTCCAAAGGGACAACCGTAAAAATAAGCGGTTTAATCGACTACTTCGACTGCTCGAAAAACGAACTGACTTCGCTCGACGTAACCCACAACGCTACACTGGCTACTCTCGACTGCTATTGGAACTACATCACCACACTCGACCTCTCGAACAACCCCGAACTGACCAAACTCAACTGCTCCTATAACGAAATCGGTACGCTCGACCTCTCGAACAACCCGAAGCTCTTCTCGCTCACCTGTTACAACTGCGAATTGGCTTCGCTCGACCTGTCGCACAATCCCGAACTCGAAGAGGCTGTTGTCAAGAATAACTCACTCTCGTCCATCAACCTGTCCAACAATACCCAACTGATGTTGCTCGACGTGCAAAACAACTCGCAACTGGGCTCGATCGACGTGAGCATGCTCACCAACTTGCAAGAGTTACAATGCAGCAGCATAGGATTGACCACCCTCAACGTGAACCACAACACCCAGCTGGTGCGGCTCACCTGCTCGAACAACCAGCTCACCACGCTCGACCTCTCGGCCAACACCGAGCTCGAACGTCTCTTCTGCGACGGCAACCAGCTCGACCCCATCGACCTGTCAAGCAACACGAAACTCAATTACCTCCAATGTGCCGACAACGGCATGACAGCCTGTGAACTCAACGACCTTTTCTACCACCTGCCGGTTTGTGCCACCACACCGACAAATGTCAATCTCTTCATAGCCGGTATCAGCGACAAGGCTAACGAAGCCGAAACCAGCGAGACCTCCATCGCCTCGAAAAAAGGCTGGAAACCCTCTATCGATGGCGACGGTAGCGGTTGCGACGTGGCCTACATCACCATCGAACCCTCGGAGAACGGTTCACTGGAACTGCGCAACGCCGACAACCAGGTGGTGAACTCGGGCGACAAGGTGGCCAAGAACACGACTGTGACTGTCACCGCCCTGCCCGACGAAGGTTACGCTTTGAGAAACGCATGGGTCAACGGTGTAGCCATAAGCAACAATTCGTTTGTAGTGAAGATGGCTTCGGTAGTAACGGCCGAATTTGCCGACGCATCGGGCATCGACGAGACAGAGACCAACGGCGTGAAGGTATGGAGCCAACCCGGTGTACTTAAAATCGAAGCCGAAGAGGCCCAGGCCCAAGTCTACACCACCAGCGGCAGCCTCGTGTGGGAAGGCCGTGTAATCAACCAACGCGACCTCGACCTTAACCAAGGTATCTATATAGTAAAAGTTCATAACGCAAGCTCGACACAAAGCAAAAAGGTGGTTGTGAAATAACACTCCCCTTTCGTCCCTACACAAGAACCCCCGGTGCAATCGCTTTGCACCGGGGGTTCTGTTTATATCAACTGTAATCCTTACCTTGAAAATCTAATCAGGCCGAAACCGAAACGGCGATACCCAACTCGCGCACCCGGGAGGCTATCTGCTCCAACTCTTCGCGAGAGACCTTTTCGAGCGCCTCTTCGGGCGTTTTGCGGTCGATGGTATAAATCATGACCGAACGCGGCGAAATGTATTGTAATGCCTCCAACCAGGGCGAGAGCTCCTCCTCGACGGTATTGTCGATGCGTTGTCCGTTGTGCCAGCCCCGCAGGAACATGGTCTGCACAATCACATTGCCAGAGAAGCGCCGCAAGTCGCACACTACCCGGTTCACATCATAGTGAGGGTCGTTGGGTTGATCAATCAAAGCCACCGTCTCGGGGCGGAGCGAATCGAGTTTGAGTATATTGTTGTCTACGCGGTTCAATGCCCGGAATACAGACTCGTCATGAATGCGGGTGGCATTGGAGAGCACGCTGATTTTAGCTTCGGGATAGTAGTGGTCGCGCAGGTAGAGCGTGGTATCTATGATCTTCTCGAACTGAGGGTGCAACGTAGGCTCGCCATTCCCGGCAAAGGTAATCACATCGAGCTTCTCGCCCGCAGCGTGCATGGCCTGTAAACGGGTTTTCAACACCTCTTCCACCTGGTCGGCCGAGGGCAAACCGCTCTTGCCCGCCCCCTGTGCATTGTATCCGCACTCGCAATAGACACAATCAAACGAACAGATCTTGCCGTCGGTAGGCAGCAAGTTGACACCCAACGATATACCCAGACGACGGCTGTGCACCGGCCCGTAAATAATTTCATGAAATAATACCGTCTGCATAACAAAAATTCTTTTTCGATGCTACAAAGGTAGGGTTTATGGATTATCCAACCATGAATTTTATGAAAATCTATATCGTTTTTTATCGTTATTCACATGCTGTGAATATTTTATAATTATTCTATATATCACTGTTTTAATTATCTATTAAACAATTTTATTCACACTTTGTCCACTCCTGATAAAATAATAGAAGAAAAAAACTCTCATCAAATCTATACCAACAGCTTATCCACAAGATTTCAAACTAAAAAACGTAAATGAATCTGAGTTTATCAACAAAAAATAAATTATTGATTACTAATATATTCACATAAAATAAACACATCTATTCACCATTTATCTACCATTTATCGACACAGGCTATCAACAACGGTGAATATTATAATTATTGCAAAAAAATAGTCGTCGGAAAATCGAATGGTTTACATTTGTACCCGATGAAGAGAGGATTATTCATATTGTTTCTTTTTCTCTTTCTGGCAGTTCCGGGTTTGCGGGCCCAGGTATTCCAGGAAGAACACCCGGCCTATAAACATTTCTACCGGGTCATCATCGACAACGACACGGTACCGATGATTGGCCTGCGTACCTTCTATGTATTCCCGCCCGAGAAATTCAAAAACAAAAAGCAGGAGAAATTTTACTGGAAGACAGTGCGCGATGTGAAAAAGACCCTACCCTATGCCAAACTGATTTATGCCATCTTTATCGAGACTTATGAATATATGGAGACTCTGCCCGACGACAAAGCCCGCGAGGAACACATGAAACGCATGGAAAAAGAGGTTTTCCACCAATATAAACCGGTGTTGAAAAAGTTTACCCTTTCGCAGGGAAAGATGCTTATCAAGTTGATTAACAGAGAGTGTAACCAGTCGTCCTATGAGTTGATAAAGGCATTTCTGGGCAGTTTCAGAGCCAACTTCTGGCAATTCTTTGGCAAGATGTTCGGCGCTTCGCTCAAAACCGACTGGCAGCCCGAGGGCAAGGACAAGACTATCGAACGCATCTGCATTCTGGTCGAACAGGGTTCGCTATAATCCCAACTGCTTGAAAAAATCCCAAATTACCAGACCGGCCGTTACCGACACATTCAACGAGTGTTTGGTACCGAATTGGGGTATCTCGATGCTTCCCGTACACTTGTCAACCACCGACTGTTGAACACCCTTCACCTCGTTACCCAAGACAACGGCATACCGTTTATGTTTATCCAACTCGATGTCGGTGAGGCTGATACTCCCCTCCACCTGCTCGATGGCATAGACCTCGTAACCGGCAGCCAACAACTTATCAACAACGGTACAGGTATCTGACTCATAAATCCAATCGACGCTATCCTCGGCTCCCAGAGCGGTCTTGTGTATATCGGTATGAGGAGGAGTGGCCGTAATACCGCACAGGTATATACAGTCGACTTTGAAAGCATCTGCCGTGCGGAATACCGACCCGATGTTGTTCAAGCTGCGTACGTTGTCCAGTACGACCACTAACGGTATCTTTTCAAGATGCTTAAACTCCTCTTGCGAAACTCTGTGCAAGTCAAGAATACTCTTTTTCTTCATAAACAACTCTCTTTACAAGCATTGACAAAGATAATACATACAGCCGACAAAGTCAATTTACATACTTATTCCCTACCCTGTAAACACCATCGTGAATAAGTGTGTGGACAAGTGTGGATAATACGTTATAAAAATGATGTATAAAAAGAGGTTCAAAATTTTGAAATCAAAATATTATACCTATACAACCCCTTATCCTCAAAATGCAAATAATAAAGCCACGAGTTTTTAGTTGTTATATCCACCTTAAAATATCTATTTATCAATCATACAAATAGAATAAAGTTATTAACTTTGCAGATTGTAAACAAGGCGTTGATAGAGAGGTTAAGCTACTCATTATAAAAATATAATGTCGTTGACAACACCTCGATAACCCCGAACAAAAGGTTGATAAGATAAAAAGCAACTCTTTTAACAAGAAGTTATCCTTGCTATCAACACCCTATTATCATCAACAATAAAGATTTTAAATTAAAAAATAAAAAGGAATATATATATGTTCGATGTAGATATCTCAAAAGGTTATGTGGATATGCCCGTTCCCGAGGGTGTAGACTTGGTAGCCGAAATCGAGAAGATGAAACGAGAGAAGAATGCCGTTGTGCTGGCTCACTACTACCAGTCGGGCGATATACAGGATATTGCCGATTACGTGGGCGATTCGTTGGCTCTGGCCCAATGGGCGGCCAAGACAGATGCTTCGATACTGGTGCTTTGCGGTGTACACTTCATGGGCGAGACGGCCAAGATCATCTGTCCCGACAAGAAAGTGTTGATACCCGACCTAAATGCCGGTTGCTCGTTGGCCGACAGTTGTCCAGCCGATGCCTTTGCCGAGTTTGTGAAACAGCACCCCGGCTACAAGGTAATCTCCTATGTGAACACCTCGGCTGCCGTGAAGGCCCACACCGATGTGGTAGTCACCTCGTCGAACGCCAAACAGATTGTCGAGAGCTTCCCGGCCGATGAAAAGCTCATATTCGGTCCCGACAAGAACCTGGGAAATTACATCAACGGCGTGACGGGTCGCCACATGTTGTTGTGGGACGGTGCCTGTCATGTGCATTCGCAATTCTCGCTCGAGAAGATCGTGGCGTTGAAAAAACAGTATCCCGATGCCCTGTTGCTGGCTCACCCCGAGTGCAAGCGCGATATTCTGCTTGTTGCCGACAAGGTGGGTTCGACGGCAGCCTTGTTGCGCTTCGCCACCCAGTCGGATTGCAAACGCTTCATTGTGGCTACCGAATCGGGTATTCTGCACGAGATGAAGAAAAACAATCCCGACAAGGAGTTTATCCCGGCACCTCCCGACGACAGCACCTGCGGTTGCAGCGAATGCAACTTCATGCGGTTGAACACGATGAAGAAGTTGTACAACACCCTCAAATACGAGTTACCTGAGATTGTGGTCGACGAAGCCATAGCCCGAGAGGCCATCAAACCCATACGACGCATGCTCGACATATCGGCTTCGCTGGGAATTTAAAAAAAAGAGTAATCCAAAAATTTTAGCTATCATATTGTTCATCATGGAATATAATTTCAAAGAAATAGAGAAAAAGTGGCAGAAGTACTGGAAAGAGAATCACATCTACCAGGTGACAGAAAACAAGGAGAAACCCAAGTACTACGTATTGGATATGTTCCCCTACCCTTCGGGCGCAGGTCTGCACGTAGGTCACCCGCTGGGGTATATCGCTTCTGACATCTATTCCCGCTACAAGCGTCTGAAAGGATTCAATGTACTTCACCCCATGGGTTACGACGCTTACGGACTTCCGGCCGAACAATATGCCATACAGACGGGTCAGCACCCGGCCATCACGACCGAAAAGAATATCAACCGCTATCGCGAGCAATTGGACAAGATAGGTTTCTGTTATGACTGGAGCCGCGAGATACGCACCTGCGATCCCAAGTATTACAAATGGACGCAATGGGCTTTTATCCAGATGTTCAACAGCTACTACGACAACGACAAGCAGCAGGCTCGCCCTGTCGAAGAGCTGGTAAAGGCTTTTGAGACGAGAGGTACCGAAGGGTTGAATGCCGCTTGCAGTGAAGAGCTTTCGTTCACGGCCGACGAGTGGAAGGCCAAGAACGAAAAAGAGCAACAGACGGTATTGATGAACTACCGCATCGCCTACCTGGGCGACACGATGGTAAACTGGTGTCCGAAGTTGGGTACGGTGTTGGCCAACGACGAGGTGAGCGAAGGGGTATCGATACGCGGCGGTTATCCCGTAGAGCAAAAGGTGATGCGTCAATGGTGCCTTCGGGTATCGGCCTATGCCCAACGTCTGCTCGACGGACTCGATAAAATAGACTGGACCGATTCGCTCAAAGAGACACAGAAGAACTGGATAGGCCGTTCGGAAGGTGCTGAGATGCAGTTCAAGGTGGTTGATTCGGACGTCGAATTTACCATCTTTACGACACGTGCCGATACCGTATTTGGTGTCACCTTCATGGTTTTGGCTCCCGAGAGCGAATATGTGAAGCAGGTAGTAACCCCCGAACAGAAAGAGGCGGTTGACCAATACCTCGACAGCATCAAGCACCGCACCGAGCGCGAGCGCCTCATGGACCGCAGCGTGACGGGTGTGTTTACCGGAGCCTATGCCATCAATCCTCTCAACAACAAGCACATTCCCATCTATGTGAGTGATTATGTATTGGCCGGTTACGGTACGGGTGCCATCATGGCCGTGCCGGCTCACGACAGTCGCGACTATGCCTTTGCCAAACATTTCAATCTGCCTATCATTCCGTTGATCGAAGGTTGCGATGTATCGGAGGAGAGCTTCGACGCCAAGGAGGGTAAGATGATCAACTCGTGTGGAAACGGCCTCGACCTGAACGGTATGGAGGTCAAGGAGGCTATCGCTGCTACCAAGAAATTTATCAAGGAGAAGGGGATAGGTCGTGTGAAGGTGAACTATCGTCTGCGCGATGCCATATTCAGCCGCCAGCGTTACTGGGGCGAACCTTTCCCCGTCTATTATAAAGATGGAATGCCTTATATGCTCGACGAGAGCAAATTGCCGTTGAAGTTGCCCGAGGTAGACAAATTCCTGCCTACCGAGAGCGGCGAACCTCCGCTGGGTCGCGCCAAGAACTGGAAGACGGAAGATCACTATCCGTTGGAACTGTGCACGATGCCTGGTTTCGCAGGGTCGTCGGCCTACTACTTGCGCTATATGGACCCCCACAACGACAAGGCTCTGGTATCGAAGGAGAACGACGAGTACTGGCGTAATGTCGACCTCTACATAGGAGGTACCGAGCACGCTACGGGACACCTCATTTACAGCCGTTTCTGGAACAAGTTCCTCTTCGATAGAGGGGTGGTTTGCGAGGACGAACCCTTCAAGAAACTGATAAACCAGGGTATGATACAGGGTCGTTCCAACTTTGTCTATCGTATCAAGGACACCAATACGTTTGTTTCGCTCAACAAGAAAAAGGAGTATGATACGACTCCGATTCATGTCGATGTAAACATCGTGAGCAACGACGTACTCGATATAGAGGCCTTCAAGAAATGGCGTCCCGAGTTTGCTACGGCCGAGTTCATCTTGGAAGACGACGGTCGATACATCTGCGGCTGGGCTGTGGAGAAGATGTCGAAATCGATGTTCAATGTGGTGAACCCCGACGATATTGTCGAGAAATACGGAGCCGATACGTTGCGTCTGTATGAAATGTTCCTGGGACCTATCGAACAGAGCAAACCGTGGGATACCAACGGCATAGACGGTGTGCACCGTTTCCTGAAAAAGCTGTGGAATCTCTTCTACCAGGGCAACAGTCTGGCTGTAAAAGAGGGTGAGCCTACGAAGGAGGAGTTGAAATCGGTACACAAGCTCATCAAGAAGATTTCGTGGGACGTGGAGAACTTCTCCTACAACACCTCGATAAGTGCCTTCATGATTTGTGTAAACGAACTGACGGCTCTCAAATCGCGCAACAAGCAGATGCTCGAGAAGATTGTAGTTCTGTTGGCACCCTTTGCCCCGCACATCAGCGAGGAGTTGTGGCACGAGTTGGGTCACGACCACACGGTATGCGATGCCCAGTGGCCCGAGTGGAACGAAGAGTATCTGAAAGAAGATGTCGTTACCTATGCCATCTCGTTCAACGGCAAGGCCCGTTTCAGTCTCGAAATCAAAGCCGGTACTCCGCGTGAGGAGATAGAGCAGATGGTACTTAACCATGAATCGTCGGCCCGATGGCTCGAAGGAAAAACACCCAAAAAGATTATCGTGGTACCCAACAAGATTGTAAACGTAGTGATTTGATAGAATATCCATGTTTGTGAACGACACAAACATGGATACTTTTTTTAGTAATACCTTGAAAAATAACAGTCATAGATAGAAAAAGAGTAGTAGTATGCGATTGCCTTTTAACAGTGTGTTGTATGCCGTAAAAGACTACATGGTCATCATATTCGGCTTATTGTTGTATGCGCTGGGTTGGGTAGGATTTTTGCTGCCCAACGAAATTACTACCGGTGGTGTGACCGGTATAGCGGCCTTGATATACTATGGAACCAATATACCGGTATCGGCCTCTTATTTTACCATTAACGTGGTATTGCTGTTGGCCGCTATCAAAATATTGGGGTTGAAATTCTTTGTACGCACGATTTTCAGTGTGTTCATGTGTTCGTTTTTCCTGGGAATATTACCCCGGTTCATACCCAATCCACTGATCGATGAGCAGCCTTTCATGTCGGCCATTATCGGAGGTATCTTGTGTGGTGTGGGGGTAGGATTGGTCTTTGTATCGAACGGCAGTACGGGAGGAACCGATATCATAGCCGCCATTGTCAACAAATACAAGAATATTTCGTTTGCCAAGATGATGATGTATATCGACTTCCTGATTATCGCCAGCTCGTACGTACTGTTTCACAGCATAGAGAAGATGATTTTCGGTTATGTGGTGATGGGTGTGATGAGCTACACGATGGATATGGTCATCAACGGTAAGCGACAGTCGGTGCAGATATTGATTTTGTCGGACAAGTATGAAGAGATAGCCACACACGTCAACCAGGATATACATCGTGGAGTCACCGTGATAGAAGGTATGGGCTGGTATTCCAAGCAACCCAAGAAGGTGCTGATGATTCTGGCCAAGCGAAATGAGTCGGTCAAGATATTCCGGTTGATCAAATCGATCGATCCCAAGGCCTTTATATCGCAATCGAACGTTGTGGGTGTGTATGGCGAAGGTTTCGACAAGATAAAGACTTGAAATTAGCCCCGTAGCGGGCTTTTTTTCTTTCCGACGATAAAGGGAACGTAACGGTTGATTATGTAAGCGACAGGCAGGCATAAAACGAGGCTCACGGCTGCGAAAAGAACATTGATAAGTATTTTCTCATAGAGAAATGCAATGGGAATGTGTAGAACAAATACCAGGAAGCCTTTCATAAAAGAGAACATGAGCAGGTGAAATCCACTGATTATAATTGTATTTTTTGAAACATAAGTAATCCATTTTCTCTCTTTGAAGATATTTGATAATAAGGTAGATAAAGTGGCTATCAGGTAGATTCCGCTGAAAGCTCCTACCAGGAAAAGGGGATAATTGCCATAATAGTTTTTATACATGTTTATTCTTCCGTTGAAATGGGCTACGACGATGATCAGTAATAGGGAGAATATGATGTAGATGATGTTGGATTTGAATATGTATTTTCGATTTTTAAGTTCATATCCGAAACCATAGAATATCATGCCTACCAGTGCGGTATTGAGACTGAAAGGTAATACATAAGGGTTGAAAGTATAGTTGAGATATCCTGCTATAATCAAGATAATTAGTCCTATATATCTTTTTTTAACGTGCTTGAAGAATATGTAATAAAACATTTCCAGGCCGTACAGACAGATGTAGAACCACGTGGGAATATTGTGTATCATCTGTTTCCCGTTTCCCAGTAGCGTATTGATGAGGGGGGAATACCAGCAGATGTCCAGGTTGGAGTCATCGCCAAATTTTCGTCCTACGAAAAGCCAGAACAGATAGGTGATTAAGTTTATCCAAAGATAGGGTATCAGCAGGCTTTTGAATCTTTTCCAGGCAAAAGTTTTGAGTGAAGTGTTTTTTCAAAAGAGAAGAGATACCCCGATATGAAGAAAAATACAGGCATGAGCCATGTATAGATGACATTGCTCAGTGGAGTATATAGATGGGTATGTCCCAATACTACAAAATATATACCTATTGATTTGGCATAGTCTATCCAGATGAATCGTTTCATACGGCTATGGATTGATAAGGCTTAACTGTTTGTTCTTGTAAGATGTCTCGATGCTGGCCGCATCGAGAATTGTATGAAATAGGAAATCGGTCAGATACCGGTCGTTTCGGTGTTGTTTCAACTGTTCTATCCGTTCGGGAAATCTTTTTTGATAGGCTGTGGAGTACCAGATGAAACAGGCCGGATTATGTAATTCGGGGCGGTCTTCTCCATGCAGATAATATCCATTTTCTCCCAAAGATTCTCCGTGGTCCGAGATGTAGAAGAGTATGGCACATCGCTCTTTGAGTTCATTGATAAACTGGTGAATGACAAAGTCGGTGTAAAGAATCGTATTGTCGTAGGAGTTGATCATCTCTTCCTGGGTATTTGTTTTTATTACCCGACTTTTTATCACGGGTTTGAAGATTTCAAACGAATCGGGGTAGTGTGCATTGTACCACCAGTGAGATCCTATGGTGTGTAGAATGGTGAGTGTTTTAGGATTTTCAGGATCGAGAGCATTTCGATAGTCGGGTAGTAAATCACCGTCCAACCATTTGTCGAAGATATAAAGTGATTTTCCTCCATTCACATAAATGAGTGTATCGCATTCGTTCATGAAATAGACGTAAGTAGGTACCGACTCTTGATTGGCAATCCAGCAGGTTTTATACCCGGCTTGTTTGAAAAGAGAGATGAACGACTCCTCTTCATAGGCTCTGTCGGGCGAAATGCTGTCGGCCCGGGTGAGCAGGTGGGGAATGCTGGTGTGCGTATAGTATGGAATGGTGTAGATGTGAGGGTAGGATATAACGTTGGAATCACGGGACAGGAAGGGAGTTGTATTTCTCGTGTATCCGTTCAAGGCAAGGTGGTCGGCACGTAATGATTCCCCCAGAACAAGTACTACGTTAAGAGAGTCGACAGAGGTATAAGCATCGTTTTTTATGAAGGTCTCTCGGTTCTCTTGTATAATCTTCCTACTGTCCAAGTAATCTTTTATGCTATAATAAATAACGTAAGGAATGCGTTGTGAAACAGGTCTTTTGAATGACCAGCTGTTGGTCAGTAAAATGATGCAAACGGCAATAAATAGGTGTAGAACAGGGTATTGAACTTTGATGTATTTCCAACGGTAGAACACACAGCCTATTGAAATAGCCAAAGAAAAAACAATCCAGAGGAGTAATTGCAGATTGAAATTTTCAAACCAGGTTCTTGCATCATTAACAAAAGCCAGGTCGATGAGCATGGGGGTGAGCGATATTTGCAGGGCATATCTCATGTAAGCGAGAATGCTGCAACTGACGGTAAGTATGGGAAAGAGTATGGCAAAAACATACTTGTTGAGGACGATGAGATAAAGAAATCCGAAGGTAGCAGCAACTACCACTGCCCATTGTAAAGAGAGAATCAGCAAGTCATATATACTGTCGAAAGGTGAGTCGTAAAAGTCGGACAAGATAAAGGCAAAGCCATAAAAAAGGGCTAATAATGCAATTAAAACATAAAGTTTTACGTTAATAATTTCAGATATTTTCTTCATTCTTTATCTTTGTAAAGATGATATTAAAGACGATTGACGGCTTTTTATATATTCGTTGAAAAGGTGATGATTTTGCATTAGCAAATGCAAAGATAGAAATAAAAAATGAAAAGGAAACTGGTTTTTGCCACAAATAATAAACATAAACTGGAAGAGATAACAGCCATAGTTGGAGACAAGATAGAGATACTCAGTTTGAACGATATAGCGTGTCACGATGACATACCTGAAACGGCCGATACGTTTGAGGGGAATGCCCTGCAAAAAGCTCGTTATGTGAAAGAAAAATATGAATACGACTGTTTTGCCGACGATACGGGTCTGCTGGTAGAGGCATTGCATGGAGAGCCGGGTGTCTATTCGGCCCGGTATGCGGGAGAACCTGCCAATTCGGAGCGTAATATCGACAAGTTACTGTTCAATTTGGGTGATAATACCAATCGTAAGGCAAGTTTTGTCACCTGCATAGCGTTGATTTTAGGAGGCAAAGAACATCTTTTCTATGGAGAGATAGCCGGGCGAATTATAGAAGAGCGTCGAGGAACATCGGGGTTTGGTTACGACTCGGTATTTGTGCCCGAAGGGTATGAAGAGACTTTTGCCCAAATGGGGGAAGAGGAGAAGAATAAAATCAGTCATCGGGCGAAGGCCGTGAAAAAATTGTCGGAGTTTTTAAATACTTTATAATCGATCGATATGTCAAAGAGGATATTAGCATTAATAACTATCATCGCATTGTCTTGCCTGTGTTTGATTCGGGCACAACTGGCCGTGGGTAACTGGCAAATCTACTCTTCGATAGGCGATCCTGTCAAGGTAGTGGATACCGAGGAGCGAGTCTATTTCGTGTCGGGTATTTCTCTGTTCAGTTTCGATAAAGTTACCGAGGAGTTAGAGGGCTATAATAAAAACAATAAACTGAGTGATACCGGGGTATCGAATATCTATTACAATTATGATAAAAATTATCTGGTTGTGATATATTCCAATGCGAACATTGATATTCTGTACGACGATGGAAAGGTTTATAACATACCGGATATCAAGAATGCCATCATGACTGCATCAAAGACAATTAATGATGTGAACTTTTATGACAATCATATTTATTTGGCAACCGATTTTGGAATAGTTGTCTTGAACGATGAAAAATACGAGGTGAGTGAATCGTATAATTATGGACAAAAAGTAAATCTGATAGGAGCGAGCAATAAATATTGTTTTATGTTGTCGGGTGAAGTTATCTACTACATCGATAAAGATGCGGTTAAATATAATCTGGCAAACTGGAAAATTTTAAGTAGAGTATCGGGATATACAATATATGATTTAGAGCCGTTTAATGATAAGTATTTGTTCTATTCTCAAAATGGTGTTCTTTATTTCTATGATATGGAAAGCGAAGGGTTACCTTTGTTAGGTACTTTGAACATGGGCGTTCGTAGTGTTGAAAGATATTATGATAGTTTTATTCTTAGAGGATTGGCCTATGTAGCTTTCTGTAAACCCGAAATTGTGAATGGTGCCTTGCAGATTGGTGATGTTTTCAATTTCCAGAATAAGTCGGAGTATCTGGTCAATGTAGAGACTTCGTCGTATGAAAAAGACAAGTCCATATGGGCATTGGGTGAGCAGGGATTGTGTCATTTCAAAATGGAGAATAATCAGGTAGTCATGTTGAAGGAACCCTTTTTGGCCAATACGCTGAATGTCTCAGATCCTTGGAATCTGGTTATTCATGATAACAAATTGTATGTGAGCAATTCGGGACCGCGCATAGGAACCGAAAATCAGTATGTGAGGACACACATAAGCGTGTTGGACCAGGGCGATTGGTCGGTACTTGATGTGGGAGAAACCCCTTTAGTGAATAACAAGCATGGTAAATATCTCTGTTCGAGCTATAACCTGGCATTTGATCCCGATGACCCAAATACGTTTTATGTGGGAACTTGGTTTGAAGGCATGTATAAGATCAAGGGAAATGAGTGTGTGGGACATTACACGCATCTGAATTCGCCTTTTACGCTTAATTGGGCCATAAGTGTTCCTTGTGTGGAATTTGATGATGATAAGAACTTGTGGGTGGTACCGAAGGGTACTCCTTCTCTCTGCATGTTGCCTAGAGAAAAACAATCGATATCTACCGATGAGATTACCAAAGATGACTGGTATCAGTTTGACTATCCCGAGATTGCGAATAATAAATATGCCAAGTTGCTTATACCTAAACATTCCACGGCTAAATGGGTAGTCAAAGGGTCTTGGGGAGGATTGATTTTTGCATTTGACGACAAAGGTACTTACAATACGACGGCCGACGACAAAACAAAAAGTTTCAACTCATTTACCGACCAGGACAATAAGACATTCGATCCCAGTTACTATACCTGTATTGCCGAGGATAATAACGGACAGATATGGATAGGAACTTCATCGGGACCTATCGTGATAACAAACCCCAACAATGTGTTCAACGACAATTTTCGTTGTACGCGTATCAAAATAGCCCGTAACGACGGTACCGACAATGCCGACTATCTGCTGCAAAATATCGAGATTACCGACATCTTTGTCGATGGTGCCAATCGCAAATGGATAGGCACTACCGAATCGGGGCTCTATGTAGTAAGTAGTGACGGCTCGGAGATATTGGAACATTTCACGACCGAGAACAGTCAGTTACCCTCGAATCGGGTAACCGAGGTGGTTGTCGATCCGGTTACGGGTGTGGCTTATGTGGGAACGACCAACGGACTGGCTGCCTATCGTTCCGATGCCGTGCAGGCTTCGGAAGATTACAGCAGCGTTTACGCTTTTCCCAACCCGGTGCGTCCCGACTATGAAGGGTGGATATCGGTTACCGGTTTGATGGACAACAGTCTGGTCAAGATTACCGATGTAGCCGGGAACCTGTTTTTCGAGAGCTATTCCAACGGTGGACAGATTTCGTGGGACGGTCGCGACCGCAAGGGTAACCGGGTGAAGACCGGCGTCTATCTGGTCTTTGCCTCGTCGACGACTACGGGTAAACAATCGGGTGTAGTGACCAAGATTCTGGTAGTCAACTAAACATAATCGGGAAGAGAATGCACCCGCTTCATCTGTTTGCCTATTGTCCCCGGTGCGGGTCGCATCGGTTTGTCGAGAACGACGCTTCGTCGAAGCGTTGCGAAGATTGCGGTTTTGTCTATTATCTCAATCCCAAGGCGTCGGTGGCGGCCTTTGTCATGGATCATAGGTCGCGGTTGCTGGTGTGTCGTCGGGCTTTTGAACCATCGCGTGGAATGCTCGATTTACCGGGTGGATTTACCGAGTGTGGCGAAACGGCCGAGGAGGCTGTCGTGCGGGAGCTCTCGGAGGAGATAGGGTGGAAACCCCGGTCGATGCGTTATCTGTTTTCATATCCCAATATCTATCGCTATTCGGGTTTCGACGTACACACGATGGACCTCTTTTTCCTATGCCGGAGCGATGAGCCCCTTGACCACCTTACCCCGCACGACGATGTGGCATCGTGCTTCTGGCTATCGCGTGAAGCGATTCACCCCGACGAGTTTGCCTTCCAGTCCATGCGACAGGCCATTACTCGCCTGTTGGACGACGACAGTTGCTGGCGTGCCGACTGATTATTGATTAAGAACTGGCGTGTCAGAAGAGATTGGGGAACCAATCCTTCAAGTAGTTGACCCCGATAATCACCAGATAGTAACGCGAGAATTTGCCGGCCATCATCGAGAGCAGCGTGCCAATGGGGTTGGCACGCATCAGGCCGAGGGCCACAATCATGATGTCGCCGATGACGGGTATAAAGACAAAGAAGCCGAAGAGCGAGCCTTTGCCTTTGAGAAAGTGCTGCATCTTGGCCAGTTTCTCCTCGGGCATTTTCAGATAGGTGTGAATCCATTCGGTTTTTCCCAGATAACCTATGTAGTAGCAGGTCACCCCACCCAGCCAGTTGCCCAGGGTAGCCGAAATCACACAGCCCCACGGGTCGTATCCGGCAACCAGCAGCAATCCCAGTACCACTTCGGAACTGAACGGTATGATGCTACCGGCCAGGAAGGCTGCGATAAAGAGTCCCAGGTATCCCCATTCGCTCAGGCTGGCAATAAATTCCATATGAACAATGTGATATAAAGGGTAAGTACAAGATAAAACGAGATGACCGCCGGTTTTTTCTCGCCATTATTGGTGAAGAAACTGGCCGCCTGCATGGCTACCGCTGCATTGAGTACGGGCAGGTAGAGGGTGTAGTTGCGGTAGTCGACTATGAGCAGGAGGGCTGCATAGACCGAGAGCAGGTTTGTAAAGCCATTATAAGCCCGTATCTGACGTTTTTCGTTGAAAGTGGAGTAGAGCATGGTTGTGCCCGAGAAAAGTCCCAGTAAAGCCGTTAAAACGACAATCCAGAGTTGTGGGTTGTCATAAGGTATGAACTGGGGTATGGTGAGATCGAAATCGGGCTGAAGCCGGGTCAGTTGCGAGGCGGGTATCCAATCGAGGCCAACTCCGATCCAGAAGGGGGTAATCAAGCCGACAAGCGCTCCCAAAAGCGACTTGATGGAGAGGCATCGCATTTGGGCGAACCCAATGAGAAACAGCGGCACGTAGTAGATATAGCGGGTGCAGAACACCGTGCACAGTGCCAGGATAAACATGATGAGAAAGGCGGGTTGGGCCTTTTCCGACTGGTAGGCATGGAAGAAGAGGATACACAAGAGCAGCAACACCACGGCTGTCACGTTGCCGTCGCCCAGCAGGGTGAGCGAGGGTGAGACCAGCTCGAAAAGCAGGAAGAAGAGGAACGGCAGCAGGGTATGCCTCTGAATGAGAGAGAAACGGTTGTTGATGCGCAACAGCAACACACCGCCCACGAGTACGAACAGGGCGTTGAGCAGCCGGTTGAGCAGGGTAGGGGCAAGCCATTGTCCGGCTCCGGGGGCGAGCAGTCCGGTACAGGGTTCGCCCGTCGGTTGTGCCGTTGAATGACCGGTCAGGTAGATGCCGGCCAGGTAGAGGATTATCCACCCGACCGACAGGTATTTACCACTGATGAACAGTTTCAGACTCATGACCGAGGTTAGAGGTCGGCCCCGATGTCGGAGCGGAAATATTTACCTTCAAACGAGACCACCTGGGCGCTCTTGAACGAGTGGGCAAGAGCCTCCTCCTTGGTGGCTCCATAGGAGCTGAGGGCGATGACGCGGCCGCCGTTGGTAACGATTTTACCCTCCTTGAAGGCGGTCCCGGCGTGGAACGGAATGCTCTCGGTCACCCGGTCGAGCCCCGTAATCTCCTTTCCTTTCTCGTAGTGGCCGGGATAGCCGCCCGATACCAGCATCACGGTAACGGCACTGCGGGGATCCTCGACGAGTTCTCTTTCGCGCAGATTGCCTTGGGCCACCCCTTCGAGCAGGTCGACCAGGTCGGACTGAATGCGCAGCATCACCACCTCGGTTTCGGGGTCGCCCATGCGCACGTTATATTCGATAACCATCGGTTCGCCACCCACGTTGATGAGCCCCAGGAAGATAAATCCCTTGTAGGTGATATTCTCGGCTTTCAACCCCTCGATTGTAGGTTTGACGATGCGCTCTTCGACCTTCTGCATGAAGGCAGCGTCGGCAAAAGGTACGGGCGAAACGGCACCCATGCCACCGGTGTTGAGACCGGTATCGCCTTCGCCTATACGCTTGTAGTCCTTGGCCACGGGGAGTATGCGGTAATCGTTGCCGTCGGTGAGTACGAATACGGAGCATTCGATACCCGAGAGGAACTCTTCGATGACCACGGTTTCACTGGCACTGCCGAACATACCATCGAGCATCTGTTTCAACTCCGCTTTGGCCTCTTGCAGGTTGTCGATGATGAGCACCCCTTTACCGGCAGCCAGGCCGTCGGCTTTGAGCACATAGGGGGCTTTGAGGGTTTCGAGGAAGGCGTATGCGGCGTCGAGGTTCTCGCGGGTGAAACTTTGGTAACGGGCCGTGGGAATGTGGTGACGCATCATGAAGCCTTTGGCAAACTCCTTGCTGCCTTCGAGGCGGGCACCCTCTTTCGAGGGACCGATGACGGGGATATGTTTCAGCTCGTCGTGGTCGTTGAAATAGTCGTATATGCCTTTTACCAGGGGGTCTTCGGGACCTACGACCACCATGTCGACCCGATTCTCGAAGGCAAACCGGCCGAGTGCGTCGAAGTCGGTAGCCGAGATTTCCACGTTGGTACCGATCGAGGCTGTTCCGGCATTACCGGGAGCGATGTAGAGACGGTCGGTTTTGGGACTTTGTTTTATTTTCCAGGCCAGGGCGCATTCGCGACCTCCCGAGCCTAACAGCAGTATATTCATGACAGTCGTTTTTTAGGGTTAATCTTTTTTATCGGTCTCCTCTTGATGAGGTTTTGTGGTCTCGTCGTTGGGTTTGATGGAGGGTTGCTTGAAGGTGACGAATTTGCGGAAAGCCTCGTCGCCGTGCAGGCGATGCGGTTTCTCACCCTCGGGATTGAAGCGGTCGCGACGTTCAAAGGACTTTCCTTTGAAGGGGGTCGACGGGCGCGATGCGGGTCGTTCCGACCGCTCTCCGCGCCAAGGTTTCTCTCCGCGCCAGGGGCGTTCGTCGCCTCTCGGCCGTTCGTCACGGCGGGGCCGTTCGTCGTGACGCCCCTCATAACCCTTGCGCTGGTTGTAGGGAGCCGGGTTGTGTGAGGCGCGACGGTGGGGCGCATCGTACCGCTTGTCGAGGTTGTGGCCTTCGCCTTTGAACTCCTTGTAGCGGCCGTCGAAGATTTCGTATTTGCGGAATTCGCATTCGAGAGCTCCGTTCATGAGTTCGATTCTGGCCGAAGGTTTCAGTCCTATCCGGTCGAAACACTCCTTATGGTAGCTGATGATCCAGGCCTCGTAGCCCTTGAACACATGTTTCAGCCGGTTGCCTATCGACTCGTAGAGCCCCAGCAGGTCGCTCGACGTGAGGCGTTCGCCATAAGGCGGGTTGGTGATGAGAATGCCTTCGGGCGAGGGTGCCGATTCATACCGCTGGAAGGGCATGATTTTGAGGTCGATGTATTTCGACACGCCTGCACTCTTGATGTTCTGGGTGGCAATGTCGATAGCCCGGGGCGAGATGTCGCTGCCGTATATGCGGTGAGTAAATTCGCGTTCGTGGCTGTCGTCGTTGTAGAGTGTCTCGAAAAGCTCTTCGTCGAAGTCTTTCCACCGCTCGAAGGCAAAGCTCTTGCGGAAGATGCCGGGATAGGTATTGGTAGCGATGAGGGCGGCTTCGATGAGAATGGTACCCGAGCCGCACATGGGGTCGATAAGGTCTTTCTCGCCGTGCCAGCCGGTTTTGAGTATCATGCCGGCCGCCAGCACCTCGTTGATGGGCGCCTCGGTCTGTCCCACACGGTAGCCCCGCTTGTGGAGCGACTCGCCCGAACTGTCGAGCGAGAGGGTACAGCTCATTTGCGCGATGTGCAGGTTGAGCACCACCTCGGCCCCGTTGAGGCGCACCGAGGGACGTTTGCCGCTCTTCTCCATGAAGTAGTCGGCTATGGCGTCTTTGGCCCGGTAGGTGACAAATTTGGAGTGTTTGAAGCTGTCGGAGTAGGTGACCGAGTCGATCGAGAAGGTGGTCTCGGGCGAGAGCAGCGTCTCCCACGGGAAAGCCTTCATCTTTTCATAAACCTCGTCGGGGTCTGCGGCTTCGAACTTGTAGATGGGTTTGAGTATTCTCAGGGCAGTGCGGCAAGCCAGATTGGCTTTGTAGAGCAGGGTTTTGTCGCCCTGGAAGGAGACCATGCGGCGTCCCGTCTCCACGTTTTCACCTCCGAGTTGTCTGATCTCTTCGGCCAGGACATCTTCGAGACCCTGGAACGTTTTGGCTACGATTTCAAATTTTTCGGTGTTCACGACTCGTGTGTATTGTAGTGTTTCTTATTGTTTGGCTTTGGCTTGTACCAGTCGTTCGCCGGGAGCCACATTCTCGGTCACCCAGATGTTACCGCCGATGACAGCCCCTTTGCCGATGGTGATGCGCCCCAGTATCGTGGCGTTGGAGTAGATGATTACATCGTCCTCGATGATGGGGTGACGGGCTATTCCCTTGATGGGGTTGTTGTGCTCGTCGAGGGGGAAGCTGCGGGCCCCGAGCGTGACACCCTGGTAGAGTTTCACCCGGTTGCCGATGATCGAGGTGGCCCCGATGACGACACCTGTGCCGTGGTCGATGGCAAAGTATTCGCCGATGGTAGCTGCGGGGTGTATGTCGATGCCTGTTTCGGAGTGGGCCATCTCGGTGATGATGCGGGGAATGAGGGGCACGCCCAGCGTGAGCAGCTTGTGGGCGATGCGGTAGTTGCAGATGGCCCGTATGGCGGGGTAGCACAAGATGACTTCGGCTTTGCTTTGGGCGGCGGGGTCGCCGTTGTACATGGCGGTGACGTCGGTCGAGAGTACCCGTCGCATCTCGGGCAGGTAGGAGATGAATTCGACCGCCCTCTGTTCGGCCAGTTCTTCAAGTTGGTTCGGGTCGTTGTGAAGGACGGGGTCGTTGGTGGCAAACAGGAGTCCCGCCGAGATTTGCTGTACCAGCAGGTCGAACAGTTTCTCGGTGTTGATGCCGGTGTGGTAGAGCAGGTTTTTGTCGCTCACGTCGGGTGAACCGTAGAAGCCGGGAAAGATGAGCGAACGGCACAAGGAGATGAGTTCTCGCAGTTGCTGTCCCGAGGGGAGAACCTCTCCCTTGCAACTTTGGTGGTGCAACTCTTCGAGTGAATGGAAATCGGAGAGTTTCTTGACTGTCTCTTCCAGATTTTCGGCGTATTTATAGCTGCTCATGAGAATGTTAAGTATTTGACAGGCGCACGATAGAGCTGCCTGTTACCGAGGTGGGTACACCGAAATCAAGGTGTGAGGGCAGCCTATTGTAATTTGGGTACAAAGATAGCAAAGATAGGCGATAATGAAGCCTTTAAGGGTAAATTCTTATGAATCTTTGAGGATAAGAATCGATTCGGGGCCCATGTTCATCACGAGGTCGAGAATGCTGAGGTCGGGCAGGAATCCATATTTCGAGGCAAATACCTGATAGTAGGGTTTGAGATGTATCGAGGGGCAGGTGGACGCCAGTTCGTGCTTGGGGTGTATGGCTTCGCGCAGGTCGGTTTCGCCGGGAGCCGGTTGGGCATAGTGGTCGGTAAACTCCACCTGCGGGTCGATGCCGATGAGATTGCAGATAGTTCGGCGTATGGCCTCGTTAAAGTCGAACAGGAACGTATAACGCTTCTCGAAAAAGGGGCGAATGTAGTCCTGGTAGTATTCGAAGAAGGGCGACGACCCGTAGGCCGAGGCGATGGCATTCCAGTGCAGGTGGCGCCACTCGCCGTGGTCGGAGATGCGAATGTCGCGGGTGGGGCATTTGAGTGTGTCGGGTTTGACCACGGGAACCGAAAGCGACAGAACGCCGTTGGCACCGGCTATGTGGCAGCGGTTGCGGTAGGTCTGCTTGGTGTAGTTGCACCACTGCTCGATGACGATGCGGTCGTAGGCCAGCAGAGCCATGTAGTAGGATACCGGGGCGAAATAGGCGGTGGAGAGGTAGGCGGTGGTCATAGCGGTCTTGTCAGGAAACGGTCGGTGCGGAACGATTGCCAGAAGGGTTTTTGCACATCGCGCGAATAGCCTATCCACAGCCCTTTTCCGATGAGCAGGCTGTGGGGCAGGGGGCCGAACGTGCGCGAGTCGGCCAGGCCAGCCCGGTTGTCACCCACAACCCAGTAGTAGTCGCGGGTGAGGCGGCAGCGGGTCACCTCGTGCCCTTCTTTGTAGATTTTTCCATCACGGCAGGTGACGGGGCAGTTTTCATACTCGTTGAGCAGGTGGGCCAACCACTTGGCATTTTGCGGGGTGACCCGTATCGATTCGCCCCGTGCGGGGAGGACGATTTCGTAGCGGTCGCGTTGGAGAAACACCGGGTAGAGCAGCGAGTCGGGAGCCAACATCTTGCGCACCTTCTCGTAGTCGTATCGCGAGAGAAACAGCAGCCGGTTGCTCCCCACGCTGCCCTGTTCGACCAATTGAACTCCGTTGTGCCGCAGGGTGCGGTTGACGTCGTTGCACATCGAGTCGGGCGAGAGGTAGGCTTCGAGGATAAGCGGGGGTTGTGCCACAGCCCTGCGGTTGATGAACAGCTGGTTTCCGGTGCTGCGAATCGTGTCGCCCGGCAGACCTATGCAGCGGGCCACGCCCACCTCGGTCACAGCCGTTTGGGTTTGCAGGAGCGGGGGCAGCTCGAAGACCAGCAGGTCGCGGTAGGCGGGGGTGCGGTTGCCCCAGCGCAGCGACCATTTGTCGACCCACAACTGGTCGCCCGGCAGGAGCGTATTCTCCATCTGTCCGGACGGCACACGGTAGGGCTCGACGACAAAAAAGCGGATAGCCCACACGCCCCCGATAATGAGGATTATCGTGACAAGAATCGTGCGTATGGTCTCTCTTTTCATCGTTTAGTTGACGAGGCTGTCTACCGACCTGAACATGCGGTTGAACCGAATCTTGCCGCTGAACAGACCTTTGTCTTTGTCGAGCGAAAGGAATACAAACATGGGTTTGCCCACGATGTGGTCTTCGGGCACGAAGCCCCAGTAGCGGCTGTCGGCCGACTTGTCGCGGTTGTCGCCCAGCATCATGTAGTAGTCCATCTTGAAGGTGTAGGAGTCGGTCTCCACTCCGTTGATGTAGATTTTGCCGTCTTTCACTTGCAGGTCGTTGTGCTCGTAGGCAGCGATGGGCCGCTCGTAGATGGGCAGGTTGTCGAGCGTGAGTTTGAGGGTGGCTCCCTTCTTGGGAATCCACACGGGTCCGTAGTCCGAGCGGGTCCAGGTGTTCGAGGCCACGAGCGGGTAGGTCTGTCCGCCCAGGAATCCGGGTTCGCTCACAATCTGCTCGATTGACGAGTCCTTCTTCATCTGGTCGATCATGGCCTGCGTCAAGGGGAGCTCGTAGACGGGGTTCATGCTGCCGTCGGGGTTCGACGTGATGCCCCAGCTCGATAGGTTGATGCGGGCGTTGACACTCGACACGTCGAGGGGTATGCGGTCGTCGACGCTGATGCCCCACCGCTCGAAGTCGCTGTTGGTGAGGTATCGGCCGCTGGTCTTGACCAGGTAGTTGAGCTGCATGTTTTTGGGGCGTGGCTGTTTCACTCCGTCGATGTAGATGTCGTTGTTGACGATGCTGAATGTATCGCCGGGCAGACCCACGCAACGTTTCACATAGTTTTCGCGACGGTCTACGGGACGGTAGACGATGTCGCCATAGAGTGCCTTGTTGCGGTGCACGGCTTCGCGCCCTTCGAGGAAACAGAGGGTGTAGTAGTCGGGGTTGGGCTGTTTCACGGCTACGGTATCGCCGGCCGGGAAGTTGAAGACCACGATGTCGTTGCGCTCTACCTGTCCGAATCCTTTCAGCCGGTGGTAACCCCATTGCGGCCACTCGATATACGATTTGGTATTGATGAGGGGCAGGGTGTGTTGGGCCAGCGGGAAGTGCAGCGGCGTGTTGGGCACGCGGGGGCCGTAGCTCATTTTGCTTACCAGCAGATAGTCGCCCACGAGCATCGACTTCTCGAGCGACGACGAGGGTATCTGGTAGTTCTGGAAGATGAAGATAAAGATAAAATAGACCAGAACCAGGGCATAGACGATGGCGTCGACCCACTCCATGACGGCCCGCACGGTGCGGTTCTTGCTCGTTTTCCACCAGCCCCAGGGAATGTACTGGGTGAGGTAGATGTCGATGAGGAGCAGGAGCCCGAACAACACGTAGTAGTTGTTGAGCCAGATGGTCCAACCGATGTAGAGCAGGGCTACGATCGAGAATCGTATCCAGCGGGTCTTCTTGACCCGTTTCAGCCGTTCGGCGAGGCTGTATTTCGAGGGCGTTTTTTGATCCATGACGATGTGTTATTTGAGGAACGAGAAGAGGTCTTGCATGGTGAGGAAACCTTTCTTACCCACCGTGAACTCGGCAGCGATGACGGCTCCCAGGGCAAATCCCTTGCGGCTCTTGGCCTCGTGGGTGATGCGTATCGTGTCGACCTCGCTGTCGTAGGTGATGGTGTGGGTACCGGGTACCTCGCCTTCACGACGGGCTACGACGGGAATGGCGTCGGCCGGGGCGGGCAGGTTCTCGGTCCACGAATGTTTCGAGTCGAGCTGGGCGATGATGTCCTCGGCCAGTGTGATGGCTGTGCCGCTGGGGTGGTCGAGCTTGTGTACGTGGTGAATCTCTTCGAGGCTCACCGAGTATTGGGGGAAGTGGTTCATGATGCCGGCCAGGTATTTGTTGACGGCAAAGAAGATGTTCACACCCAGGCTGAAATTGGAGGCGTAGAAGAAGGTCTGTCCCGCTTCGCAGGCAGCCTTTACCTCGGGCAGGTGTTCGAGCCACCCCGTTGTCCCCGATACCACGGGCACTCCGGCTGCGAAGGCCCGGCGGTAGTTGCCCAGGGCCACGGTAGGAGCCGTGAATTCGATGGCCACATCGGCGCTCTTGAATTGAGGCGAGTCGAAATCTTCCTGGTTGTCCTTGTCGATGCGACAAACAATCTCATGTCCGCGGGACAGCGCTATCTCTTCGATGGCATGTCCCATCTTTCCATATCCGATCAGTGCTATTTTCATATCTATCTTCTGTTATAAAACATCTCGGGTTGTACCCGTTTATTCAACAAGGTTGGTTTAATTTGCACATATGCAACACGCAAAGATAGTGAAAGGCGAGAGCAGTGGCAAACGAAAACGATGTTTTCAAGTTTGACAAGGCCGAGCCGCCTCCTATCTTCTACAAAGATAGTGAAAGGTGTGAGCCGAGGCAAGTGAAAATTCACGATTTTAACAAATTTGACGCTGCCGAACAGCTTCTTGTCTGCTTGGAGGATAGAAAAGGGATTAGCGGTTTATGGAAAAACTGATGCAATATGTGTGGCAACACCGGCTCTTCGACTCGTCGAAATTGACGACGGTCGATGGTCGACGGTTGCGAATTATCGACGTGGGTCGGTTGAATACCGACTCGGGGCCCGATTTTTTCAACGCCAAAATCGGGGTCGACGACTGTGTGTGGGCGGGTAATGTGGAGATACACCGGAGGGCTTCGGACTGGCGGCGCCATAACCACCACCTAGACCCGGCTTACGACTCGGTGGTGCTGCATGTGGTCGAGGTGGCCGATGCCCAGGTGTGCCGCACCAACGGTGAGGCTATTCCTACGCTGGTGCTGTCGTGTTCGCCCACGTTCCGGGCCGACTACGAGGCGCTGGTCGCCCACTCGGCGTCGCAGTCGTGTGCTCGCTATATCGGCGATTTCGATCCGGTGGTGCTGGCCGACTGGGTCTCGTCGCTGGCCATCGAGCGGTTGCAGGCCAAGGCGCAACGGCTGTACGACTGGCTCGAACTCTACCGGGGCAGTTGGGAGGAGGTATGCTACATCTCGCTGGCCCGCAGCCTGGGATTCGGCATTAATGGCGATGCCTTCGAGCGGTTGGCCCGCAGTTTGCCGCTGCTCTTTATGCAAAAGCATGCCGACTCGTTGCCTCAGGTCGAGGCTTTCCTCTTCGGGCAGGCGGGTCTGCTGGTCGAGGGGGAGTGCGCGGGCGACGACTATTACGCCCGGCTGACAAGCGAGTATGCCTTCCTGCGCAACAAGTTCGGGCTGACCCCCATCAATCGCGACAGCTGGAAGTTCTTCCGGCTGCGTCCGGCCAATTTCCCTCACCGACGCATCGCCCTGCTGGCCCAGTACATACACCGGGGATTCAACCTGTTTTCACGTATCTGCGAGGCGACCGACATCGAGGAGCTCCGCTCCATTTTCAAGGCCGAGCTCACCGGCTACTGGACCACCCATTACCTGTTCGGCCATACCTCGCCCGAGTCGCCCGCGGTGCTGGGCGAGGGGGCTGTCGATATTGTGCTGATTAACACGGTGGCCCCGCTGCTTTATGCCTGTGGGCTGCGCACGGGCAACGAGGCGATGGCCGACCGGGCCATGGTGTTGCTCGAATCGTTGCGTCCCGAGAAGAACTCGATTGTGCGGCGTTTCGCCGAGATGGGTATCGGGGTGACCAATGCGTTGGAGAGCCAGGCGGTGATTCAGCTGAACAATGCCTATTGTCAGGCTCACAAGTGCCTCTATTGCCGCATCGGGCACAAGTTGCTTTCGCGCTCGGCCATGAAGCGGTAGGGGTGCGGCCGGGTAAAGAGAAACCCGTGACGGCGACGGGGTGTCGCCGACCACGGGCAGGGTCGTATGAAAAGATAGATAGTTTTGTTCAATAGTTGTCGCGGGCAGGCTCGAAGAAGGCGCGCGGTTCGAGGCAGGCCGGGCAGCGGGCCGGTGCCACGGTGCCTTCGTAGATGTAGCCGCAGTTGCGGCATTGCCAGCGAATAGTCTTCTCGCGTTTGAATACCGTGTCGTTTTGGAGCCGTTCGAGCAGTTTGCGGTAGCGCCATTCGTGGAAGTTCTCGACCTGGGCAATCATCTTGAAGGCGGCGGCCACCTCTTTGAAACCCTCGTCGACGGCCGCCTGTTCAAAGTTGTTGTAGAGGTCGCTCCATTCGAGCAGTTCGCCCTGGGCGGCTTCGAGCAGATTCTCGGCCGTGTTTCCTATGCGTCCGGCCGGATATTCGGCGGTGATGCTTACCATACCCCCTTGCAGGAACTTGAAGAATCGGGTGGCGTGTGCCAGCTCCTGGTCGGCCGTCTCGGCAAAGACGGCACTTATCTGTTCATAGCCCTCTTCCCGTGCCTTCTGGGCAAAGAGGGTATAGCGGTTGCGGGCCTGCGATTCACCGGCAAAGGCTTTCAGCAGGTTTTGTTCGGTTTGGGTTCCTTGAATCGATTTCATAATGGCAGATGTTTTTGTACAGTAAGAACAGTCGGCGGTGAAAAAGGTTCACGGGAGTGAGGGATAAGATTAAGAGGGGGATTGTGTTTCTCTTTTTTGCCGTTGGGGGAGAAGGCTTGTGGCCGGGGGAGAAACAAAAAAGAGTCTGGCCCCGTGCCAGACTCTTTTTTTATCGATTGCAACATGAATTTGCCGACCTACTTTTGATGGACAGGCTTGTAGGGTGTACCCGTGTTCTGGAAGAGGAACGAGTAGCAGTCGGTAGCCTCGTCGATGCGTTTCGAGATGGGTTTGCCGGCTCCGTGCCCGGCCTTCGTTTCGATGCGTATCAATATCGGGGCACTGCCTGCCTGGGCATACTGCATCTGCGCGGCAAACTTGAACGAGTGGGCAGGGACTACCCGGTCGTCGTGGTCGGCCGTGGTGATGAGTGTGGCGGGATATTTCTCGCCCTTCTTGATGTTGTGCAGCGGCGAGTATTTGTAGATGTACTTGAACTGTTCGGGGTCGTCGCTCGAACCGTACTCTACCACCCAGCCCCAGCCGATGGTGAACTTGTGGTAGCGGAGCATGTCCATCACCCCTACGCTGGGCAGACACACGGCGAAGAGGTCGGGACGTTGCACCTCGCAGGCTCCCACCAGCAGACCGCCGTTCGAGCCGCCGGCAATGGCCAGTTTCTTCGACGAGGTGTATCGGTTGTCGATGAGGTATTGGGCGGCCGAGATGAAGTCGTCGAATACGTTCTGTTTGTTTTCGAGCATGCCGGCCTTGTGCCATTTCTCGCCATATTCGAGCCCTCCGCGCAGCGTGACGAACACATACACGCCGCCCTGCTCCATGAACATGATCGACGAGGGGCTGAACGAGGGGGTGAGGCTGATTTGGAAACCGCCGTATCCGTAGAGGTAGCAGGGGTTGTTACCGTTGAGTTTCAACCCTTTCTTATACGAGACGAACATGGGTACACGCGTGCCGTCCTTACTGGTGAAGAATATCTGCTCGGTAGTGAAATCGTCGGGGTTGAAGGCCACCTCGGGGCGGAAGTAGAGGGTCGACTGGCCGCTCTCGATGTCGAACGCATAGATGGTTGCGGGGGCCGTGAAGGTGGTAATCGAGTAGTAGAGGCGGGTATCCTCTTTCTCGCCGTCGAAACCGTCGACGGTACCGATGCCCGGGAGCTCCACCTCACGCACGAGGGTGCCGTCGGGGGTATATTGGTAGACCTTGTTCTGGGCATCTTCGAGGTAGATGGCCGTCAGGCGGCCGCCGGCAGCCTGCACGCTTTCGAGCAGGGTCTCCTTCTCGGGAATCACCACCTCGCGCTTCGAGGGGTCGTTGAGGTCGATTTTGATGAGGTTGTAGTTTTCGGCCCCTTCGTTGGAGCGGACATAGAGTTGGTCGTCGCTGCAATCGACAATGTTGTAGTCGTGGTCAAATCCTTTGAGCAGCACCTCGAACTTCGGGGCTTCCTTGCGTTTGTAGAGAATCTCGCTGCCCGAGGTTCCCTCTGACGACGAGACGAAAATCCAGCGGCTGTCGTCGCTCTCCCAGGCCGAGAAGTAGCGCAGCGGGTGTTGCGGGTCGGCATAGACGATTCGGTCGGCACTTTGGGGTGTCCCTATCCGGTGATAGTACACCTTCTGATATTCGTTCTTGGCCGAGTATATCCCTTTCTTGGGGGCTTCGTATCCGCTGTAATAGAAGCCTTGGCCGTCGGGCGACCAGACGGCTCCCGAGAATTTGACCCACTTGATGCTGTCGTCGAGCAACCGTTTGGTGGCGGTCTCCATGACGCGGATTTCGATCCAGTCCGAGCCCGAGGCTGCGGCGGAGAAGGCGAAATATTTACCGTCTTTCGAGAACGAGGTGGCGGTCAGCGCTACCGTTCCGTCGTCCGACAGGCGGTTGGGGTCGAGGAATACCTCGGGCGTAGCCTCGGGATTGGCGCGCCGGTAGATGACGTCCTGATTCTGCAAGCCGTCGTTGCGCGAGTAGTAGAGCCAGTCGCCCTTTTTCGAGGGAGCGCTCTCCTTGGGGTAGTTCCACAGTTGGGTAAGCCGCTCCTTGATGGCCTGGCGGAAAGGAATCTTCGACAGGTAGTCGAAGGTCACTTCGTTTTCGGCCTTCACCCAGGCGGCTGTGGCGGCCGAGTTATCGTCTTCGAGCCAACGGTAGGGGTCGGCCACTTCGGTCCCGAAGTAGTTGTCGGTCACGTTGCCGCGTTCGGCTTCGGGGTAGGGTAGATGTTCTATCTTTTTCACTTGGTTGCAACTGGTTGAAAGTGTTGTCATCACGAGGGTCGACAGGGCGACCGAGAGGAATCGATTCTTCATGAACTTATCTTTTATGAGGGTTTTCGAGGAAAAGAGCTCTTGCGAGTCGGGGAGAGTAATCGGGCTCCGCAGCCCTGTTTGAGCAGCCCCCCAAAAGTTACGGTCTGACTTTTGAGGGGCTGATGGTTGGAAAGAATACGGTTCTCCTATTGAGCCGGTGGTAGAGCCGCCGAGGATTTCTTACTTGTGGGGAATAAAGTCGGGGTGAGGATAGTCGATGTTGTAGTGTAGCCCTCGACTCTCCTTGCGGTCCATGGCCTGACGCATCACCAGATAGCCGGTGTTGATCATGTTGCGCAACTCGCAAATCTCTTTCGAGGCTTTGCTGCGTTTGAAGAGGTCCTCGGTCTCCTCATAGAGGATATCAAGGCGGTCCCAGGCGCGTTTGAGCCGCAGGTTGGAGCGGACGATACCCACATAGGTACTCATGATTTGGCCCACCTCCTTGACACTTTGCGTGATGAGCACCATCTCTTCGGGCTCCACGGTACCCTCGTCGTTCCACTCGGGAATGTTCTCCTGATAAGAGTAGTTGTCGATGACTTTGAGGCTGTGCTTGGCTGCGGCGTCGGCATAGACCACGGCTTCGATAAGCGAGTTGGAGGCCAGTCGGTTACCGCCGTGCAAGCCGGTGCAGGAGCATTCGCCCACGGCATAGAGCCGGTTGATGGAGGAGCGGGCGTCCAGGTCGACCTTGATACCGCCGCACAGGTAGTGGGCGGCTGGAGCTACGGGTATGTAGTCGCGGGTGATGTCGATACCCAGGCTGAGGCACTTCTCGTAGATGTTGGGGAAGTGTTTCTTGGTCTCCTCGGGGTCTTTGTGGGTCACGTCGAGGTAGACGTGGTCTTCGCCCCGGTTCTTCATTTCGTTGTCGATGGCGCGGGCCACGATGTCGCGGGGTGCCAGCGAGAGCCGCGGGTCGTACTTCTGCATGAACTCCTTGCCGTCGAGCGTACGCAACACGGCACCGTATCCGCGCATGGCCTCGGTAATGAGGAACGAGGGGCGGTCGCCGGGGTGGTAGAGGGCCGTGGGGTGGAACTGGATAAACTCCATGTCCTTGACGGTACCCTTGGCGCGGTAGACCATGGCGATGCCGTCGCCGGTAGCTACAAGCGGGTTGGTGGTGGTCTGGTAGATGGCGCCTACACCACCGGTGGCCATGAGGGTCACTTTGGAGAGGAAGGTATCTACCTTGCCCGTATTGAGGTCGAGCACATAGGCACCGTAGCACTCGATGTCGGGAGTCTGCCGTGTGACGGTTACCCCCAGGTGGTGCTGCGTGATGATTTCGATGGCAAAATGTTTCTCGAAGATGGTGATATTGGGGTGCTGTTTGACCGCCTTGATGAGGCTGTCCTGAATCTCGGCACCGGTGTTGTCCTTGTGGTGGAGGATACGGAACTCGGAGTGGCCGCCTTCGCGATGCAGGTCGAACTCGCCTTTTTCGTTTTTATCGAACTCGACACCCCACTCGATGAGTTGTTTGATTTGCGAGGGGGCTTCCCGTACCACCTTCTCGACAGCGGCGCGGTCGCTGAGCCAGTCGCCGGCGATCATGGTGTCTTCGATATGTTTCTCGAAGTTATCTACCAGGGTGTTGGTTACCGAGGCTACGCCACCTTGTGCAAAAAATGTATTGGCCTCTTCCAGTTCGGTTTTGCAAATGAGGGCTACTTTTCCTTTGTGAGCCACTTTGAGGGCATAACTCATTCCGGCGATACCGGAACCGATGATTAAAAAGTCGAATTTTTGTATCATCTCTCTTTCTTTTTGGGGGAAATACGGGGGGTGCACCCCATTTTTGTTTGCACAAAGATAGAAATAATTGCAACAAAATGTACCTTTGCACGCAGATTCTGTGTAGAATAGTTGACCGTGAGGGCCTTCCCTCGGGACGAAACGAAAAAACAGGGAAACCGAATAGGGGGAAATGACGTTAATAACGTTATAGAAATGAGTGCTTTATTCCCTTTGTTCCTGGGATATATGGGAAATAATGAAAAATTTTAAGCATCATGCAGCAAAACCGCTGCATGATTCATCTATTCTAATGTATATCGTAAATTGTATTTGAAGGAATGATTATAGGATTTGATGCAAAGAGAGCTAACGCCAACTTTACCGGGCTGGGCAATTACAGCCGATTCATGGTAGAGACGATGGCTACGTATGGCAACGAGCACAAGTACCGAATGTACATTCCCAAGAAATGCAAGAATGCGTTGTATGACTCCCTGTTGAAGCACAAGAATGTGGCTTCGATACAGCCGCACTCCTTCCTGATGAAACGTTGCAAGGCTCTGTGGCGCACCTTCTTTATCAAACGCGGTCTGTTGCAGGACGGGGTCCAGTTGTACCACGGACTGAGCAATGAGTTGCCCGTGGGGATTCACCGCACGGGGATACGCAGCGTGGTGACCATTCACGACTTGATTTTCCTGCGTTATCCGCAATACTATCACTGGCTGGATCGCATCATCTATAATTACAAGTTTCGGTATGCCTGTCGCAAGTCCGACCGCATTGTGGCGGTGAGCGAGTGTACCAAGCGCGACATCGTGAAGTTCTACGGCATCTCGCCCGACAAGATCGATGTGGTGTATCAAGGGTGCGACCCGGTTTTTGCCCAGCCTGTATCGGCCGAGGCCAAGGCACGTGTGCGGGAGGCCTACCACCTGCCCGATCAATTTATTTTGAGTGTAGGCACCATCGAGGAGCGCAAGAACCTGCTGCTGGCGGTAAAGGCCGTCGAGCAGTTGGGCAATGTTCATCTGGTGGCTGTGGGCAAGAGTACGGCCTATGCCGATGAGGTGAAGGCCTATATCGAGGCTCACGGGCTGAGCGATCGGATACATATGATTCACAACCTGAAATTCGGCGACCTGCCGGTGTTGTATCACATGGCCGAGGCCTTTGTCTATCCGTCGCGTTTCGAGGGGTTCGGTATCCCCATTGTCGAGGCGCTCTCGGCCGGAGTGCCGGTGATTGCTGCCACGGGTTCGTGTCTCGAAGAGGCGGGAGGTCCACGTTCGCTCTATGTCGATCCCGACGATGTGGCCGGTATGGCTGCGGCCATGAAGCGGGTGTTGAGCGATGCCGACTTGCGCCGGGAGATGATTGAGGCCGGCAAGGCTTATGTGGTGCGCTTCGACCCGAAACGGCTGGCCGATGAGATGAATGCCGTGTACCTGAAATGTTTCGACGATAGCGCGTCGTCGAGCGAGGAGCGTTTTGTACAGACCTGACCTCGTCGAATATCCGCAAGAAAATAGCGCGCTATATTCCCTTTTTATAAAATAGGTTAAGAGATGGTAGATAGGTGAATCGATGGAGACGACTCCTGTCGAGGGCCTTTGTCGTACCTGTCGGTGTTTACCTCTGCATATAGTGTTGGCGCTCCTCGGGGGAGAACCGCTCGATGGCATAGCGCAGGGTCGTGCGCGGCATGTCTCGGTATCGGCTGTCGAGGAACTGGCACAGGCGGGCCTTGTCCTTCTTGCCCACCTCGCGTAGCATCCAGCCTGTGGCTTTGCGTATCAGGTCGTGGTCGTGATGGAGCAGCAGGTCGGCCAGTGCGAGGGTGTCGTCGAAGTGACCCCGTCGAATCCATTGCCAGGTGGCGACGATGGCGATGCGCTGCTCCCACAGCAGCTTGCTTTGAGCCAGCCGGTAGAGTGGGGCGTGGTCGCGGTGTTCGAGATAGGCTCCCACGATTTGAGCGGCCGTGAGGTCTACCAGATCCCAGTTGTTGATGCAATCGGTATGAGCCAGGTAGGTTTCATACAGGACTGTCCTCTGATTGTCGTCGGCGTGCTTAAACTGTTCGACCATGCACAGGAGGGCAGCCATGCGCAACTCGTGTACCGGGCTGTGCAGCAGTTGCACCAGTTCGGCGAGCGGAGTGTCGCGGTGGCTCTTGGCGATGGCTCGGGTGACAGGTACCGGGACACCGATGAAGATGTCGTTTTCGCCATACTCCCCTTTTCCGGTTTTGAAGAAGCCCGATAGGATTTTTATCTTTTCGGGGTTGGCGACCGTTCGCATGGCTTTTTCTATCTCTTGGGCCGTGTGCATGACTTTTCGATTTTGGACAAAGGTAGCAAATATTTTGAGCGACCCAATTTTTGAAATTAATTGTATGGTAAAACTATTGTGATAACAATGTTTTGAATTGTTAAAATGAGACTTTTTGGCTGAAAAATTTACGCATAGGTGGCCGAATGAGATGAAATATGCGATTCTCACGAGGATAAAAACGAGATAATATATTGATATATAATTAAATGAATTGATTTTTGACGGCATAGGTAAGCCGACGAAATAGAACGGCGGGTACCGGCGTGCAGACTCCTTTCCTTTTTTGGGGGAGAAACGGGGGCGATTTCTTTAAATTTACTATTTTTGTTTCGTGAAACGAAAAATCCAAAGACAGTCGTATGGTTCTTAACTACATCTGGATTGCTTTCTTTGTCATCGCCTTTGTGGTGGCGGTGGTTCAGACCGTGGTGTATGGCAATACGGCGATTTGGACCGACATCATGAATGCTTCGTTTGCGTCGGCCCGCAACGCCTTTGATATTTCGTTGGGGTTGACGGGCGTGCTCACCCTTTGGCTCGGATTGATGAAGATAGGCGAGCGGGGCGGCATGATTGCCGTTCTGTCGCGATTGATCAGTCCGCTCTTCACGCGGCTCTTCCCGGGGGTACCCAAGGGGCACCCGGCGCTGGGTTCGATGTTCATGAATGTATCGGCCAACATGCTGGGGCTCGACAATGCCGCCACCCCGCTGGGGTTGAAGGCGATGAACGAGTTGCAGGAGCTGAATCCCAAGAAAGACACGGCTACCGACGCGATGCTGATGTTTCTGGTGCTGAACGCTTCGGGGTTGACGCTCATACCCATCGGGGTGATGACCTATCGGGCACAGATGGGTGCGGCCAATCCCTCCGACGTTTTTCTGCCTATTCTCATAGCCACCTTCATGGCCACCTTTGTGGGGCTGCTGGCCCTCTGCATCAAGCAGCGCATCAACATCTTCGACCGGGTGATTCTGCTGTGGGGGCTGGGTCTCACGGCCTTTGTGGGCGGGGTGTTCTACTACTTCTCGTCGCTGCCCGAGGATAAGATTTCGACCTATTCGGCCTTTGCCGCCAACAGCATTCTGTTTACGATAATCGTCGTCTTTATCGTCTCGGGACTCGTGAAGCGCATCAACGTCTACGACGCCTTTATCGAGGGGGCCAAGGAGGGATTCAAGACGTCGGTGATGATTATTCCCTACCTGGTGGCTATTCTGGTAGCCATCGCGATATTCCGGGCCTCGGGCGCGATGGATTATATCGTCGACGGCTTTGCCGCCTTCTTCGGGTGGCTGGGTATCGACACCGAGTTTGTGGGCGCCTTGCCCACGGCGCTGATGAAGTCGCTGAGTGGTAGCGGCTCGCGCGGAATGATGGTCGATGCCATGTCCTCCTATGGTGTCGATTCGTTTGTGGGTCGTGTCGCCTGTACCGTACAGGGTTCGACCGATACCACCTTCTATATCCTGGCCGTCTACTTCGGCAGCGTAGGGGTGCGCAAGACCCGCTATGCCGTGGGGTATGCGCTGCTGGCCGATGTGATAGGAGCCATCTCGGCCATTACGGTCTCCTATTTCTTCTTCAAATAAATAAACTTGTTTCTACCCGTGGTTTGCACTATCTTTGTAGCGGTATTATAAAGCGAATTGTTATGGCTGTGAGTTATTTTGCCGAAGATGTCAAGATGCCGGCGATCAAAAAGAGAGAGACGACTGACTGGATACGTCGGGTCGCTTCGGGCTATGGGAAAAGATGTGGTGACATTGCCTACATTTTTTGCTCCGACGAGAAGATTCTCGAAGTGAACCGCACCTATTTGCAGCATGACTATTATACCGATGTAATCACCTTCGACTATACCGAGGGCGACAAGATAAGCGGCGATATATTTATCAGCGTGGACACGGTCCGTTCCAATGCCGAACAGTTTGGAACCGACTACGACGAGGAGCTCCATCGCATCATCATTCACGGCATTCTGCATTTGTGCGGAATCAACGACAAAGGTCCGGGTGAACGCGAGGCGATGACTCGTTGCGAGGACGAGGCTCTGAAATTGAGATAATCGAGTATAAAAGTGACCAGGGGTGGGGAAGGGACATGCCTTTTCCCGCACCAGTCATGGAGAGATAAGATACAATGGATTTTAATTATGATGTAATCGTAGTGGGTGCAGGTCATGCCGGTTGCGAAGCGGCATGCGCGTCGGCCAACTTAGGCTCGAAGACGCTGCTTATCACTATGGATATGAACAAGATAGCCCAGATGAGTTGCAATCCTGCCGTAGGTGGAATTGCCAAGGGGCAGATTGTTCGCGAAATCGACGCTTTGGGCGGTTTCATGGGAATTGTGACCGATAAGACAGCCATACAATTCAGAATGCTGAACCGCTCGAAGGGGCCCGCCATGTGGAGTCCCCGGTCGCAGAGCGACCGCGCCAAGTTCATCACTACCTGGCGCTCGATAATCGAGAATACTGATAACCTGTATATGTGGCAAGATTCTGTAAATCAGATTCTTGTAAAAGACGGACGGGTTGCGGGTGTGGTAACGGCCATGAATGTGACCTTTACGGCCAAGTGTGTGGTGCTCACGACGGGTACCTTCATGAACGGACTGATGCACATCGGACGCACGAAGCTGCGGGGAGGTCGTATTTCGGAGCCTGCTTCATACGGAATCACCGAGCAATTGGTATCGTTGGGTTTTACCGCCGGACGCATGAAGACGGGTACACCGGTGCGTATCGACGGCCGCAGCATTCACTTCGATGAGGCTGCCGAGCAGCAGGGCGATAACGATTTTCACAAGTTCTCGTTCCTCGATTTCACACCCCGTCCGTTGAAGCAGCGCAGTTGCTGGACCATCTATACCAACGAGCAGGTTCACGACATCTTGCGTGCCGGACTGCCCGATTCGCCGCTTTACAACGGGCAGATACAGAGTATAGGGCCTCGCTATTGCCCCAGTATCGAAACCAAAATTGTCACTTTCCCCGATAAAACCGAGCATCAGCTCTTCCTCGAACCCGAAGGAGAGACGACCCAGGAGTACTATCTCAACGGTTTCTCCTCGTCGCTCCCGCTCGATGTGCAGGTGAGGGCTTTGCAGGCAATCCCGGCCTTGCGCGATGTGCGCATCTATCGCCCCGGATATGCCATTGAGTATGACTATTTCGATCCCACGCAGTTGAATCACAACCTCGAAACCAAACGGATTGCCAACCTCTTTTTCGCCGGACAGATAAACGGTACGACCGGATATGAAGAGGCCGGAGGGCAGGGGCTTGTGGCCGGTATCAACGCCCATATCAACTGTCACGGAGGCGAGCCGTTTACGCTGGGGCGCGACGAAGCCTATATCGGCGTTCTCATCGACGACCTGGTTACCAAGGGGGTCGACGAGCCCTATCGTATGTTCACCTCGCGGGCCGAATATCGCATTCTGCTGCGGCAGGACGATGCCGACATGCGGTTGACCGAGCGCTCCTATCAGCTGGGATTGGCCAAACAAGACCGATATGATTTGTGGAAGGAGAAGAAGGACAGGGTAGCTCATTTAATCCATTTTGCCGAACACTATTCGATAAAACCGGCCTATATCAATGCCGGATTGGAGGCGTTGGGTACCACACCGTTGAAACAGGGTGTGCGGTTAATCGACCTCGTTTTGCGCCCGCAACTCGATTTGGAACAACTCTCGCAGCTGGTTCCGGCCTTGAAACGGGAGATGGATTCCATCAAAAACCGTCGGGAGGAGATTGTCGAGGCTGCCGAGATAAAGATGAAATACCAGGGCTATATCGATCGTGAAAAGATGATTGCCGAAAAGATTGCCCGGTTGGAACATATTCGCATACGGGGTAAGTTCAAGTATAGTGAACTGCATGCCTTGTCGACTGAGGCCCGTCAGAAATTGGAGAAGATAGACCCCGAAACCATTGCGCAGGCTTCGCGCATTCCGGGCATCTCGCCGAGCGATATAAACATCTTATTGTTGCTTTGCGGTCGCTAATGTTTCACGTGAAACAAAACGACCAAAAGCCTTTCTACAAAAGGAGAAAACAAACAAAAAACAAGAATAGAAATGAGTGTAGAGATTATTAAAAGCAAGATTCGCGATGTAGTCGATTTCCCGCAAAAGGGGATTATATTTAGAGACTTGACTACGGTGTTCAAAGATGCCGATTGCTTGAAGGAGTTGTCGGATATGCTCACCCGCATGTATGCCGAGAAGGGTATTACCAAGGTGGTAGGTATCGAGTCGCGCGGATTTATTATGGGTCCCATTGTGGCTACCCGTATCGGTGCCGGATTTGTGCCTATGCGCAAGCCCGGGAAATTGCCGGCCGAGACGTGGCAGGAGAGTTATACCAAAGAGTATGGAGTTGATGTGATCGAGATTCACAAAGATGCCCTGTGCGAAGATGACGTGGTCTTGCTGCACGACGATTTGCTGGCAACGGGTGGAACCATGTTGGCTGCATATAATCTGGTAAAACGGTTTAATCCGAAAAAAGTCTATGTCAACTTCCTGGTCGAACTGGAATTCTTGAAGGGCCGTGAGGTATTCCCTGCCGATGTAGAGGTAGATGCCTTGATTAAATATTAAGACGAATTGACCGAGAAAAACGAAAATATCAAGAATAAACTTGCCCTTTTGCCGGATACCCCCGGGGTGTATCAATACTTCGACAAAACGGGCAAGATTATTTATGTGGGGAAGGCGAAGAACTTGAAACGCCGGGTGTCGTCGTACTTCAACAAGGTGCACGATTCGGCCAAGACGAATATGCTGGTCAAGAATATCTATGACTTGCAATATATTGTTGTCAAGACCGAGGAAGATGCCTTGCATCTTGAAAACAGTCTGATCAAGGAGTACAAGCCCCGCTATAACGTTTTACTCAAAGACGACAAGACCTATCCGTGGATTTGCCTGCGCAGTGAGCATTTCCCCCGGGTATTCCTTACCCGTAAGGTGTATCGCGACGGCTCGAAATATTATGGTCCGTATGCCAATGTGCATCTGGCCAAAACCGTGCTGGAACTGATTCGCGAACTCTATCCCATACGTACCTGCAACTATGCGCTTACCCCCGAAAACATCGCAAAAAAACGGTTCAGGGTATGCCTGCAATACCATATCAAAAACTGCAAGGGGTGCTGCGAAGGGAAGATTTCGGAGGAGGAGTATGACGGCTATATCGAACAGGTGCGGCAGATTCTCAATGGGGATATACACCAGTTGAGCCGGCACTTGTTGGAGGAGATGCAGAAGCTCTCGGCCGAGTTGCGTTTCGAGGAGGCGCAGGCGATTAAGGAAAAGTATGATTTAATCGAGAAATACAAGGCCAAATCGGTTATTGTAAATCCGGCTTTGCACGAAATCGATGTCTTCTCCTACGACGAGGACGAGGGGGTGGCTTTTGTCAATTACATGCACGTACGAGGGGGTTCGATTGTGCAAAGTATTACGATTGAGTATAAGAAAAAGCTCGATGAATCGGCACCTGAAATACTCTCTTTGGGTATTGCCGAACTGCGTTCACGATTCGGCAGCAAGGCCAAGGAGGCGTTGGTGCCCTTTTTGCCCGAGTCGAGGTTCGACAATTTGGAATTTGTGGTTCCGCAACGGGGCGACAAGAAAAAGTTGTTGGCCGTTTCGGAGCAGAATGTAAAGCAGTACAAGATCGACCGGCTGAAACAGAATGAAAAGTTGAATCCCGAGCAACGGGTCATGCGGGTGCTCTCGCGCATACAGCAAGATTTCAGATTGCCCGAATTGCCGTGGCACATGGAGTGCTTCGACAACTCCAATATACAAGGCACCAATCCGGTGGCCTCGTGTGTCGTCTTCAAGAAGGGAAAACCCTCGAAGAAGGATTATCGCCATTTCGATATTAAGACCGTAGTGGGGCCCGACGACTTTGCTTCGATGCGTGAGATTATCTATCGTCGTTACCGGCGTCTGCTCGACGAAGGGGAGGAGTTGCCCCAGCTTGTTATCGTCGATGGCGGCAAAGGGCAGTTGAGTGCGGCACTGGAATCGCTCGAAGCCTTGGGTTTGCGAGGCAAGGTGCCCATTGTGGGTATTGCCAAGCGGTTGGAGGAGATCTATTTTCCCGGCGATTCCTTGCCGTTGTATATTGATAAAAACTCCGAATCGCTGCGGGTAATCCAGCACATGCGCGACGAAGCCCACCGGTTCGGCATCACTTTCCACCGCAACAAGCGGAGCAAGGGGCAGGTGAAATCGGCCCTCGATTCCATTGTCGGGATAGGCCCTAGAACCCGAGATGCGTTGCTGACGCATTTCAGGAGTGTGAAGCGCATTAAAGAGGCTTCGGAAGTCGATTTGGCTTCGGTTATCGGTGAGGCCAAGGCCCGGATTATCAAAGAATCCCTAAAATGAGTATATTATACTGATATTCAAATATTTAATAACTTTATACAGGAGCCTCTTTTTCAATTCTGACCCGGAGACTTCACGGGCTGCGGAGAGAGGAGAGAAATAAAATTTGTTTCTGCGGTCGATTGTATTATCTTTGTAGCTGATGCAGAGAGATTCCCGTGTCCGATTTTCCCGCTGGTCGGGGAAGGGGCTGTGGGGCATTGGCATCGATGTGATAGAACGGAAAGAATCTCATGAGAGTAGTTGTTCAACGAGTAAAGCGAGCTTCGGTAACGATAGGCGGGGAGTTGCATTCGGCTATCGGACGAGGGCTTTTGATTTTGCTGGGAGTCGAAGAGAGCGATGAGCTCTCGGAGCTCGAATGGCTGGTGAAGAAGTGTGCCAACCTGCGTATTTTTGACGATGAAAACGGGGTGATGAACCGCTCCCTGCTCGATATAGGTGGTGAAGCAATGGTGGTGAGCCAGTTCACGCTGTTGGCTTCGACCAAGAAGGGGAACCGTCCGTCGTACATACGGGCAGCCGGTCACGAGGTGGCTGTGCCTATGTATGAGGCCTTCTGCCGGCGTTTCTCCGAGGAGGTGGGGCGGCAGGTCGCCACGGGCGTTTTCGGGGCCGACATGCAGGTAGAATTGGTGAACGACGGCCCGGTAACGATTTGTATGGATACCAAAAACAAGGAATAGAGATTATGACGATAAAAGAGGCACAAGAGCAGGTCGATGCCTGGATCAAGAGTGTCGGGGTAAGATATTTCAGCGAGTTGACCAATATGGCTATCCTGACCGAAGAGGTGGGCGAGGTGGCCCGCATCATTGCGCGCCGGTATGGCGAACAGTCGTTCAAGCCCGGGGAAGAACAGAGCGACCTGTCGGACGAACTTTGCGACGTCTTCTGGGTGCTGCTCTGCTTGGCCAATCAGACGGGGGTCGATTTGACCGCCGCTTTTGAGAAGAATATCGAGAAGAAGACCAATCGAGATAAAACAAGACATATCAATAATCCTAAACTGACCAAACATGGATAATAAATTGGACAAGTACGAAGAAATGTTGAGTCGGTACAATACCGATTTGGACGATGCCCAAGTAGCGGCTGCCGTAGAGAAAATCGTTCGGGACAATTTGGCCGCAAACAGTACACCCGACGTGTACAAGTTTTTGTTCCACTGCATCGACCTGACGTCATTGCACACCGAGGACAACACCGAGTCGATTACCCGTATGACCAAGCGGGTGAACGATTTTGAGGAGGAGCACCCCGAGATGGACAACGTGGCTGCCATCTGCGTGTATCCCAATTTTGCCGGGACCGTTCGGGCCAATCTCGACGTGTCGGCCGTGAATATAGCCTCTGTGTCGGGCGGTTTCCCCTCGTCGCAGACCTTTACCGAGGTGAAGGTGGCCGAAACGGCGCTCGCCGTAGCCGATGGAGCCGACGAGATCGATATTGTCATCAACGTGGGCAATTTCCTGGCTGGCAACTATGAGGAGATGTGCCAGGAGATCGAGGAACTGAAGCACGCCTGCAAGGAGTCGCACCTGAAAGTGATTCTCGAATCGGGGGCCTTGAAGACGGCCTCCAACGTGAAGAAAGCCTCGTTGCTGTCGATCTATTCGGGAGCCGATTTCATCAAGACCTCGACGGGCAAAACCGAGCCGGCTGCCACACTCGAAGCCGCTTATGTGATGTGTCAGGCCATCAAGGAATATTACGAGCAGACGGGCACGATGATCGGGTTCAAGCCTGCCGGTGGTATCTCGACGACGGTCGATGCCGTGAAGTATTATTGCGTGGTCAAAGAGGTGCTGGGCGAGAAATGGCTCAACAACGAACATTTCAGAATCGGTGCCAGTCGATTGGCCAACAATCTGCTCACCGATATTTGGGGCACACCCACGAAATTCTTTTAAGCGTGCGAAAAAATAATGTGATAAAGAGAGGGCCGGAGATTGTTCTCCGGCCCTCTCTTTTATCTTGAATGATGAGGTCGACTGGCCGACGGGTTTAGATGTAGGTATCGTCGTAGGCCATCTTGGCATCGGTGACAAACTGTTTGATTTTTTGTTCCTCGCTCTTGGGGCAGATGAGCAGTACATTGTCGGCTTCGGCAACGATATAATCTTTCAGGCCCTCGACAACCACCAGCTTGTCGCCTTTCACGGCAATCACGTTGTTGGCTGTATTGTAGAGCAATGTTTTGCAGCCCTGAGCCACGTTGCCGTCCTTGTTTTTGGGCGAGTGGTCATACAAGGCGCTCCACGAACCCAGGTCGCTCCACCCGAAGTCGGCGCAGAGTACGAATACGTTCGACGCCTTCTCCATGATGCCGAAGTCGATCGAGATATTGGGACAGGCCGCAAAATTGTCGTTGATAAACGCCTGTTCGGCCGGTGTGTTGAATACCTCGTTGTGCTCCTCGAAACGGTTGGAGATGTCGGGCAAGAAGCGCTGGAAGGCCTTGATGATGGTCTGTACATTCCAGATAAAGATACCCGAGTTCCAGAAAAATTCGCCGCTTTCGACAAACATTTTGGCAAATTCGAGATTCGGTTTTTCGGTAAAGGTCTTCACCGTCTTGATGTCGCCTTCGGCATCTTCGCCTATCTGTATGTAGCCATATCCCGTTTCGGGCCGGTTGGGTTTGATGCCCAAGGTGAGCAAGGCCGGATATTTGGCCACGAATTCAAGCCCCAGATTGATGCAGCGGGCAAACTCCTCTTCTTTGAGAATGAGGTGGTCGGAGGGTGCTACCACAATGTTGGCATTGGGGTTGATGGCCCGTATGTGATAAGCCGCCCAGGCAATGCAGGGGGCCGTATTGCGTCGGGCCGGTTCCAGCAGGATATTGGCTTCGGGCAGTTCGGGCAGCTGCTCCTTAATCACATCGACATAGATTTCGTTCGTTACGATGAAGATGTGGTCTTTGGGGATTATTTTCACGAAACGGTCGTAGCTCATTTGCAACAACGAACGCCCTATCCCGAAGAAATCGAGAAATTGTTTCGGTCTGCTATTGCGGCTGAACGGCCAAAAACGGCTTCCTACGCCGCCTCCCATAATTACACAATATCGATTTTCCATGATTGTGCCATTTTTTATGTTAATTCTTCCGCTAATGTAACTTATTTTTCCTTAGGAAGATGTGTAGAATAACTTTTTTTGAAAAAAAACAGAGATTATTTGGCGCATTCAAAATCAATCCTTACCTTTGCCACGTCTTTTCTGCCCAGATGGCGGAATCGGTAGACGCGCTGGTCTCAAACACCAGTGGATTAACCTCCATGCCGGTTCGATCCCGGCTCTGGGTACTTGAAGCTAAATAACTGCTGGTCGGTTGTTTAGCTTTTTTTTATGACCTTTTTGAGGAGGCTTCACTCCCAATTTGTAACTCTAAATTCATCAAAATTGTTTTGTGATTTCATTATTTTTTTTGAATATTGCAACGTGCTAGGATTTTCTTAATCGATAAAAATGGACGACGTCGCTTTAACGATACAGTTAAAACAGGGCAACCAGTTGGCTTTTACCATTCTTTACAACACCTATTCGGACCAGGCCTATCGGCTTGCGTTCAAATATTTGTGTAATAAAGAGTTGGCCGAAGATGCCGTGCAAAATCTTTTTATGAAGATTTGGACGAAGCGCGACTGTCTCGACGAGCGGCGGCCGTTGAATCACTTTCTGTTTACGGTGTTGAAAAACGACATCTTGAATATTCTGCGCGATTCCAAGAACAACATCTTCGTGCTGGACGATTGCTTGGAGCTGTTGGAACGAATCGACGACGATCAGGTCGATGACGAAATCGACCGGGAGCAGCTGGACATGATTCGCAGGGCTATCGACCAGCTGTCGCCCCAGCGCCGGAAAATCTTCTCGTTGAAAATTTCGGGGCAGTATTCCAATCAGGAGATTGCCGACAAGTTGCACCTGTCGATCAATACCGTCAAGTTCCAATACAGCCAGGCCTTGAAGCAAATTAAAGAGCTTATTCGACAATGTGCTATCTCGTTGTTATTGTGAGATGAAGAAAAATAATTGAAAAAAAATTATTTTTTCTATAATACTTTTCAGTTTTCGGTGTGTATTATTAATGAAAGCCTATGAATTATGCGTCTTTGGAAACGACATCAAACCGATAGCGAGATATTGAATTATATCTCGAATCACATCGACAAGGATATAGAGCGGCTGATGAATGCCGAATCCTTGCCGATGGGAGGTCGTGAAGTCCCCGATTTCGACAAGTTCGGAGTCTATGAAAATTTGTCGGAGGGTATTCGACGGAGCGAACGACGCAGCATAGGAACTATTTGCAAGTGGGCTTGTGCCATTGCTTTGGTTCTGTTGAATGTGGGGTATTTGGCTTACCAAAGTTTTGATTTCTCCAAGCCCGAGTACAAGGAAATTTGTGCCTTGCGGGGCGAACGGCTGGTCGTTCTGCTCGAAGATGGTACGAGAGTGTGGCTGAATGCCGACTCGAAACTGGTCTATCCCGAAAAGTTTGCCCGCAACAAACGCGAGGTGACCTTGGTGGGCGAAGCCTACTTCGAGGTGAAGAAAGACGCGTCGAAACCCTTCATGGTGCAGGCCGACGAGATGAATATCCGGGTGACGGGAACCCAGTTCAACGTCTCGGTCTATCCCACCGACTCGGTGGTGACCACGACGCTCAACGAGGGCGGTATCGTGATTAGCTATCCCTATGCCGAGAAGATGGGATCGTATCAGATGGAACCCGGCCAGACGGCAGTCTATGAGAAAGGAAGCAAAGTCTGTAAGGTGATGCGAAACGAGTATTACCAGGAGGCTTCGGACTGGAAAGATAATAAACTGGTATTTAGAAATGCGCCCTTGAACGAGGTCTTGACCACGCTGTCGCGACAATTCGATGTCACCTTCGACGTGCGGGACAAGCAGATAAATACCTTCACCTATAATTTCACCTGCAAGCTCAACAACCTGTCAGGTATCCTCGAAATGATGACCGCCATTACCCCCATAAAAATTAATGAAATATCGGAGAATGTTTATGCAGTGAAAGAGAAATAACTTATAGTCTAATAATATAATAAACACTCACAATTTATGCTGGAAAAATACATTTTTCCATACATCCGCAAGTGGTGTATGGTGGGAGGGCTTTGTCTTGCTTTTCCGTGGGTTGCATTCGCTCAGCAACAGAAAGTAACGTTGAACATACAGCATGTTACGTTAGAACAGGCGATGGAGCAAATCAAAAAACAAGCGTCTGTAAATGTGGCATATAGCAAGGAGTTTGTCAATCCCGACAAACCTGTTTCCTTGAAGGTCAACGATGTGACTCTGCAAGCGGCGCTGACTCAACTTTTTGAAGGAACCAATATCGGTTTTCGCTTCTTGGACAACAGTGTCCTCCTCTACAATCGTGACAAACAACAAGGTAGTACCGGAAAGAGTACGACCGGTAAAAGCAGCAAGAGCTTGTCGGTCAACGGTACCGTGGTCGATCGCCTGACGGGTGAGCCTATCATAGGAGCCTCGGTCGTTATCGAGGGGCTGTCGAAAGGAACCTCGACCGATGTCGATGGCAAGTATGCCATCAATGTGCCCGAGGGCAGCACCCTGAAATTCTCTTATGTAGGATATAAGGACGAAAAGAAAACCGTACAGAAGGCGGGGACCGTCAATGTGGACATGGCCGAAAGTTCGGTCTCGCTCAACGATGTGGTCGTCGTGGGTTATGGTGTACAGAAGAAAATCAACGTGACCGGCGCCGTGTCGATGATCAAGGGCGACGAACTCGAAAGCCGTCCGGTGACCAGTGCCGCAGCCGCCTTGCAGGGCGAGTTGCCGGGCGTATCGGTGACCCACGCCTCGGGACAGCCGGGTGCCGCCACCTCAATCGTGATTCGCGGTGTGAGTACCATCAACAGTGAAACCTCGCCGCTTATTCTGATCGACGGTGTGGCCGGGGGTGACCTCGACCTGCTCAACCCGGGCGATATCGAGAGCATCTCGGTGCTGAAAGATGCCGCTTCGGCTGCTATCTACGGTGCCCGGGCCGCCAACGGTGTCATCTTGGTGACGACCAAGAGCGGTGTGAACGAAAAGGCCAAACTCACCTACTCGGGATATGCCGGTTGGCAGAGTCCGACCCGTCTGCCCCGGTTGGTCAACGGTCGCGACTACATGACGCTGTCGAACGAGGCCATGGTAGCTGCCGGATTCTCGGCTCCCTATGACCAGACGGCTTTTGAGAAATACGATTCGGGTCGTTATCCCAACGACTACTCCAATACCGACTGGATTGGCGAAGTGTACAAGAAGAGTGCCTTCCAGACCAACCACAATCTGAGTATCCGGGGCGGAACGGCCAAGAGCGGCTACTTCATTTCGTATGGCTATTTGAACCAGGAGGGTCTCGTGGTAGGCGACGCCTTCAACTCTCACCGTCACAACGCCCGTATGTCGGTCAATACCGAGGTGTTCGACCGCATCAAGATTACGGGTAACATGAGCTACGTCGACTTCTTCCGCAGCGAAGCCGGATATAGCGGCACGTCGGGTGTGTTCCGCCTGGCACAACGCATCTCGCCGCTGTTGCCGGTCAAATGGCAGCAGGAGAATCCCGACGGTACGTGGAGCGACACCGAGTGGTATTCGTTCGGCATGGTTCGCAACCCGGTCGATGTAGCCTACAACTCGGGTACCGAGGAGCGTCAGACCCGTACTTTCAACGGTATCGTGGGAGCCGATATCCGTATCATCGACCAGTTGCACCTGACCGGTCAATATGCCGCCAACTATTACTCGCGGGAGACCAACGAATATAACCCGGCCATGTATCAGTACTATCAGGACGGTACTCCCAGCAGCGGTAACGAGAATTTGAGAAACTACGTGTCGCAAAGTCAGTACAACTACCTCACTCAAACGGCACAGGCTACCTTGAAATACAACCAGACTTTTGCTCAGAAGCACGAAGTATCGGCTTTGCTGGGTTTCTCGCAGGAGTGGGAAAATCGCAGCACGCTCACAGCAAGCCGTAAGAATATTCTGCTCGACGGCATCTACGTGCTCGATGCCGGTACCGAGGACATTACCAACGGCGGTATCAAACAATCGTGGGCTTTGCGCTCCTATTTCGGTCGTGTCAACTACGCCTACGACAACAAATATCTGTTCGAGGCCAACCTCCGTATCGACGGAACCTCGCGTTTTGCCAAGGAGAACCGTTGGGGTTACTTCCCCTCCTTCTCGGCCGGTTGGAACTTTGCCCGGGAGAATTTCTTCGAGTGGGCTCAATCGGTACTTACCGGCGGTAAGATCCGTGCTTCGTGGGGTGAGCTGGGTAACCAGAATATCAGCAGCAACTACTATCCCTACCTGACTCCTATCGAGCGGGTCGACAAAACCTATCCTATCGGTGGAACAAACAACGTGGGTTTCCAACAGACCAAGTTGGGTAACAAGAATATCAAGTGGGAAACCATTCGCATGTTGAATGTGGGTATCGACCTCTCGTTCTTCGACAACCGCCTGTCGACCACGTTCGACTGGTACAAGAAGAACAATATCGACGCTCTGGTTCAGCCCATCTATCCTACGCTGGTAGGTATCTCGGGTTCGGCCAACCTGCCGTTCGAGAACATGGGTGAAATCGAGAATAAAGGTTGGGAATGGTGGATTCAATGGCGCGACCGCATCGACCAGGTGAAGTATAGCGTAGCCTTCAACCTCTCCGACTCGCGTAACAAGATTATCGACCTGGGAGCCAGCGAACCTTCGTTGGGTAATTATATCCGTCGCGAGGGCGATCCCATCGACGCCTACTACGGCTACCTTACCGACGGCCTGGCTCAAATCGATGACTTTGGCGGTGTCGACAGCGACGGCCGCTATATCAATCCCAAATTTGCCATACCCAAGGCTGCCGAAGCCATCACCCAACCCGGTGATATCAAGTATCGCGACATCAGCGGTCCCAACGGGGTGCCCGACGGTGTAATCGACGACAACGACAAGGTGGTATTCGGCGACAAAGATCCGCACTACGCCTTCTCGCTGAAAGGTTCGGTCGAGTGGAAAGGATTCGATTTCAGTTTCTACCTGCAAGGTATCGGTCAGGTGAACGGTTACCTCTCGGACGAGGCTCGTCACTGCTTTATCAACGATTACTCGGTGCCCAAGGTAGAACATCTGGACCGTTGGACTCCCTCCAATCCCGGCGCTACATATCCGCGTATGTACCAATCGCAGACACACAACCTGCTTTTCAGCGACTATTGGTTGGAAGATGCATCGTATCTGCGTCTGAAAAACGTTCAGTTGGGTTACAGCTTGCCCAAGAAATGGCTGAATCCGTGTAAGCTCGAACACGTGAGAGTATATGTTTCGGCCGATAATCTGCTCACCTTCTCCAACTATTTCGGGGCCTACGATCCCGAGGTGAGAACCAGTTCGGGCGATGCCTATCCCCAGGTCAAGACCGTCATATTTGGATTAACCGCAACATTCTAAAAACTAATATATTATGAAAAAGATATATAAATATATACTGGCAGTAGTCGTGTTGTTGTCGACTTCCTGCTCCGACTTTTTGGATCGCTATCCGCAGGATTCGATCACCAATGAGACCTATTGGAAAAACGAGGAACAGCTGCGGGCCGCGTTGTATCCTTGCTACGAAGCGTTTTACAAAGACTTTATCATCAACTGGAGCGAGTGTTGTGCCGAGACCTGCATGTGGGGTAACATCACGAGCGGATTGAGCAAGGTATCGGGCGGCAAGCACGCCTATACCGACGGCTTCCCCTTTACCACCTATTGGGAGCAGGCCTATGGATATATCTTCGTGTGCAACAACTTCCTCGATAACTACAACCGTGCCGAGGTCGATCAGGATGTCAAAGATGTCTATGCCGCCGAGGTAAAGGTTATCAGATCCTATCTCTACTTCCTGTTGACCACCTTCTGGGGCGATGTGCCCTGGGTCGACCACGTCATCACTGCCGAGGAGGCCTATGTGCCCCGCGACAACCGCGATGTAGTGATAGACCATCTGATGGACGATTTGACATGGGCGGCATCGAAACTGCCGCGTGAACGCCAGCTGGGCGAGAACGTAGGTCGTATCGACCGCTGGGGTGCCTTGGCCATGCAGGCCCGTATCGCCCTGCAAAACGGGCGTTACGAGTTGGCTGCATCGCTCTCCAAAGAGATTATCGACAAGAGCCCTTACAAGCTGTACGACTACGGTATGGTATATCAGCCCGAGGGTGATACCGAAATCAATCCCGACAACACCGAGTCGATGATTTACAGTGTCTATGTACCCGACGTGCGCACCCACAACGTTTCCAACGAATCCTGCTGCCCGGTCGACTATATCCGCCTCAATCCCGCCAAATCGCTGGTCGATGCCTATTTGTGCACCGATGGCAAACCGGCCAAGGCTGGTCTGGAATATTACAAGCGTACCGATATCGTTACCTCCGACCTGTACACCTTCCCCGAGGAACATTATGCCGACTATTTCAAGAACCGTGATCCCCGCATGTATATGACGCTCTATTGCCCCGGTGACGAGTGGCCTGGTGGTGATGATGGCGATGCCGAGACCAAGAAACCCAACAAGACATTCAACTTGCCTCGCTTTCTTCCCTTGCAGGCCGGTAACAACGGGGCCAATGCCCGCACCGGATTCTATTTCAAGAAGTACAACGATAAGCAGATTGCCGGTAACTACAACCTGTCGCACAACAACCTCAATGTGTTGCGCTACCCCGAGGTATTGCTCATCTATGCCGAGGCCATGTATCAGCTGAACGGGACCCTCACGCAAGACCAGATCAACTATACGATCAACAAGCTGAGAGACCGGGTGGGCATGCACCGCATGAATCTGGACGAGTTGAAGGCCTGGAACCTCGACCTCTGGACCGAAATCAAGCGTGAGCGTCGCATCGAGATGGTGCTCGATGGTATGCGGTATGCCGACGTGATGCGCTGGCGTGAAGGCGAATTGCGCTTCGGCCGGGCTATCACGGGTCCGAGCGAACGGGTTTGCATCAACGACTTGGGAGCCAATCCCTATCCCGATACCGGTGTCGATGAGTTCGGCGACATTATCTACGAGAAATCGCGTGCCGAGGGTGGTCCCCGCTATTTCGACCCGGCCGTGCACTACCTGTGGCCGGTACCTTATGCCGAGCGCATCAAGAACCCGTTGCTTGGACAGAATCCCGGTTGGCCCGAATAATAACCGACTATTCACACACTCACATAATGTATCGTAGTTTATTCATATTGTTTTATTTACTACTCCTGTTACCGAGTTGCTCCAAGGAGAACAGCGGCGAACCCGCTGTTCCCGGGGGGACCGGTGTAACGGTGGGTAACGAGCGGGTGACGGTGATGTCGTATAACACCCGGCATTGCGCTCCTTATTATGGGGTGAGCGGCGAAGAGACCGTTCCCGATGTCGACGGCATAGCCAATGTCATCAAGTCGAAGATGCCCGACGTTGTTCTGCTTCAAGAGATCGACAGCTGCACGACCCGCAGCCTGGGGGTAGACCAGGCCAAGGAGATAGCCGCGCGGGCCAAGTATCCCTATTACCATTTCTTCCGGATTATGGATTATCGCAGCGGCGAATATGGCCTGGCCATGCTCTCGAAGAAACCGTTTAAGGAGACCAAGACCTACCTTTTTCCCGATGAAATCGAGGGGCAGGTCATGACCAGCGACAACGCCGTGGGCACGGCCATCATCAACATCGGCGGTACCGACATTACATTTGCCGTGACACACCTCTCTACGATACAGAGCGAGCGCGACTTGCAAATCACTTATGCTCTCGAAAATATCTTCGAGCCGATCAAGCGGCCCGTTGTCCTGGGCGGTGACTTCAACGCTACACCTTCCAACTCGACGATTGCCATTCTCGATGCTGCCGGGTTTACCCGCACGAACACCGATCCGACGAAATTTACCATTCCGTCGAACAATCCCAATCGGGAGTTAGACTATATCACCTATTATCCCAACGACAGGTTTCGGGTCGTTTCTCACACGGTCATTACCGGTGTGAATGCTTCGGATCACCTGCCCATTATCTCGGTTTTGGAAATAAAACCCTAATCACAATTATCGTATGAACACATTTCGTAAATTAGTAATTCTGCTTTTCATAGCCCTCTCTTGCGGGGTTGTTTCGGCTCAGCAAGACACCCTGCGGGTGAGAGTAATGACCTATAATCTGCGCTTCGGCGAACTGTCGTCGCTCGAAGATCTCGCCTATCACATCAAATCGTTCAAGCCCGATTTCGTGGCTCTGGAAGAGGTCGATGTCCACACCGACCGCAAGCGGGCTCCGCATCAGAAAGGAAAAGATTTCATCGGCGAACTGGCCTACCGCACCGGTATGTTCGGCCTCTATGGCAAGACCATCGAGTATGGTGGCGGATACTACGGTATAGGCATGCTGTCGAAATATCCCTACATCAAGACCGAAAAGGTGCTGCTGCCCAATCCCGAGAAAAAGGAACAACGGGCCTTGCTCGAAGCTCTGATTGAGATGGGCGACGATACCCTTACCTTCGTGACTACCCACTTGGAGGTGAACAGCGAGAGCCTGCGCAACATGCAGGCCCAATTCATCTGCGACCGCTTTGAAAATGCCCCCTATCCGGTGATTATCGGCGGTGATTTCAATGCCCGTCACTACTCCAATGCCATTGTCAATATCATGTCGAAGAGCTGGTTCCCGGCTACGAACAACGACTTTACCTTCCCGGCCTGGAACCCCATTATCAAAATCGACTATCTCTTTGCCCGGCCCATGAAGGGGTGGACGCTTGTCAAGACACAAACCGTGCATTCGCAGCTGTCCGACCACCTGCCCATCGTCTCCGACTTGATTTTCGTGAAATAAAAACAACTCCTTGTTACCCGTTGGAAAAGCGTATATGAGAACAACCCGATTAGCCATATGGTGTTTCATCATCTCCCTGCTGCCTCTGTCGGCGGAAGCCGGCCGAATGTTGTCGACCGAACCTCTCGATCGCCTCACTCCGCAAGGTTGGCTGGCCGACCTGATGCAGGCTCAGGAGCGGAACTTTACCGGGATTCTCGACAAGACCGCCTTCCCCTTTACACAAGGGGGGTGGGGGGCACAGCCCTTCCTGCGGGTGAAAAACGGAGTTACCGAGGAGTTTTGGGTTCCTTATGAACAGACGGCCTATTATTACGACGGTATGATACGTCTGGGCTATCTGCTCGATTCGGCCCCCTTGCTCGACAAGGCTCGCCGGGCCGTTTACGGTACCATCGACCGGGCCGGCGACGACGGATTGCTGGGGCCCCGCGTCGTGTCGAAGGAGATGAGCCGCTGGGTACAGGCGGTCTTTTTCAGAGCGATGATGGCCGAGTATGAGGTGACACGCAACCAGGCGGTCGTCGAGGCACTCGAACGCCACTTCCGCAACGATACGGTGCGATATACGGCCCGCAGCCTCTGCAACATCGAGGTGCTCGACTGGCTCTATCGGGAGACCGGCGATGACTTCTTCAAGACAAAGGCGCTCTCGATGCTCGACGAGCCTTGCTTCGGCGAGTATACATTGAGGCAGGCGATGGAACGGTTTGCCGCCGATGAGCGCACCGAGATTCACGCCGTGACCTTCCACGAGTTCCTCAAACTGCCGGTTCTCTTCTACGACCTCACCGGCGACCGCAGATACCTCGATCTGGCCCGGGCGGCCTTTGCCAAGCTCGACCGCTATCACATGCTCCCCGACGGGGTGGCCAGCGGAGAAGAGGGTCTCTCGGGGCGGACGGCCCGGAGCGTGCACGAGATGTGCAACGTGGTCGATTACATGTGGACCTGCTCCTACATGTTGCGGGCCACCGGCGACACACAGTTTGCCGACCGCATCGAGTGTGCCCTGTTCAACGCCGGTCTGGGCGGTATCACCAAGAATTTCGATGCCCATCAATACTACTCGGCTCCCAATCAAGTGGTGTGTACCGAGTATTCCAACCACACGGGAGCCTATGACAACAGCCGTTTTGCCTATCGGCAGGTACATCGGCCGTCGTGCTGCACGGGCAATCTGAACCGCCTGTTGCCCATCTATGCCGGGGCACAGTGGATGCACGGCGAGGGCGAGTATTACAAGATGCTCTATGGTCCGGGCGAAGCAACGCTGACCTCGCGCGAGGGGTCGATAACCGTGCGTGAAGAGTCGGCCTATCCGTTTGGTGACAAGGTTCTCCTCTCGGTGGTCGAGGGAGAGGCCGAGATGTCGCTCCACTTGCGAATCCCCGGCTGGTGCGACCGGGCCGAGGTGTATGTCAACAACCAGAAGGTTACGCGTGCCGCGCATGACGGATATTTCGATATTCACCGACTCTGGAAGACGGGCGACCGCATCGAGTTGCTCTTCCCGAAGCAGGTGCGGTTGCAGCGGTGGGACCACGAAGCCATGGTGGTCACGTGCGGACCGCTGTTGATGGCGCTGCCGGTCGAGAGCCATACGGTACAGACCGATGTGCTCACCCCCGCCATACAGTCGTTCAGCTACAAGGGCTACACGATGACTCCGGCCTCGAAATGGAACTTTGCTCTGGGCGTTGCCGACGAACAGGACAAGGGATATAAGCTCATCGAGCGGAACATCGGTGCGGACGAGAATCCGTGGACCCTGTCGCCGTCGCCGCTTACCGTAGTCTTCCCGGGTTACGAGCTGGCCGGTTGGCAACTCGAATACCGCAAGATAGCACACTCGTCGGGAAGCGAAATCTTTGCCCCCGTCACACCGGGTCTACCGGCCAGAGGCATCATGATATTTGCTTTGAACAACGCCACTCCGCAGCTGCTCCGGCTCGAACCGTACGGCTGCACCACGTTGAGGATTGCCATGTTCCCCTTTGGGCGTGTGGGCGAAGTTCCGCCCGAGGTACAGGCGGCCGAATAAACCAAATGACAATAACCAAAAGATAAGATTCATGAAAAGAGTATTTACCATAATCGTTTTGTGGGTGGCCGTGGTAGGAAGCCTGGTTGCGGCCGAACCGGTGAAGTTGCTCACCTACAACATCAAGGGGCACAGTATGACCGATTCGCGGTTGGAAGATATCGCTGCCGTCATCAATGCCCAAACGCCCGATATCGTGGCTTTGCAGGAGGTGGATAACCGCACTTTCATAGGTATCAAGCACAACTATCTGAGAGAACTGGCCGAGGCTACTGGCATGCACTCGTCGTTCTTTGCGCTGGTCGGCTCCTATTATGGAGTAGGGCTGCTGTCGAAGACCGAACCCCTGTCGGTGCAGACCCAGTCGTTCGACCCGTCGGATACCTCGAAAGACAAGGAGGCCCGCGGATTTCTCATTGCCGAGTTTGAGGATTTCTATTTCATCAGTACCCACTATTCGCTCAATGCCGACGACCGGGATACCGCGACGGCCTGGGTCATCAATTTTGCCCGGAAGAGCGACAAGACGGTCTTCATCGCCGGCGATTTCAATGCCCAGCCCACCTATCGGGCCATGGTCACCTTCAAGAACAACGGCTTCTCGATACTGAACAACACCTCGGCCTACACCTTCCCGGCCGACGGACCTACGTCGTGCATCGACATGATTATCTCCTATTGCAGCGAACTGGGACAGGAGTATGAGGTAGCCGAGACGGGGGTAGTCACCTCGGTCGACGGGCTTACCCTCTCCGACGTGTCGGACCACCTGCCGGTCTATGTGGTAATCGATCCGGTCGAGGGGAGTGGAGTAGACCATGCGACCGCAACCCGCGAGATGCAGCTGCTAAGAACCTCCGGAGGATTCTCGCTGACCTCTCTTCAAGCCGAGTCGACAGTCGATCTCTATGCGTTGGACGGCACGTTGGTCGGCTCGCAACGGGTCGACAACGGAGACGAGGTCTGTTTCCCAGCCTCGTGCCGCAACGGGCTCTATCTCGTACAAGTGAAAAACGGCTATCAAAATAGCACTTTCAAATACATTCTTAACCATTAAATTTTTAAAATTATGAAAAAGAGTACATCATTGTTGTGCCTATTGGCACTTTGCTCAGGCACACTGTTGGCAGAGACCGTACAGGTGACTACTGCCGAAATGAACGCAGCCACAGAGGGTTCTCTGCTGCAAGTTATGTCGGCCATTTCCGGCGAAACGGAAACGACGGTCGAGTTTAATTTCGATGGCGAAACGCTGGAATACAATACGGAAGATTGCAAGGGAATCGATTTGGACAAGAAGAATGTCAAAATCGACGGTCTCAACAAGAAAAACGGCAAACCCGTGACTATTGTGGGTGGTTCCAACTACTTCCTGAACCTGTCGGGAGGCTCGAATGTATCGATGGAAAATCTCGTGGTCAAAGGGTTCAGCGCCATTGCCATCAAGATGTCGGGCGACTGCTCCTTCTCGGCTACGAAATGCGTCTTCCGCGATAATCGCGACCCCAAGAACGAGAGTGGAAACAACGGTGGCGTAGCCCGTATCAACAACTGTAACGCCACCTTCGACCAATGCTGGTTCTACAACAACAAGGGTATGGGTAGTTACGGTGGCGGCGCCCTCTGCTTCTACACTGCCGAGTCGACCATGGCACCTGCGTTGCGCATTACCAACTGTACGTTTGAGTATAACGAAGCCGTATCGGGTGGTGCCGTTGGTGTGAACGTCCTCAAAAAAGGAGTGGTTCCCAGCGTGTATATTGCCAACTCTACCTTTGCCAACAATACCTGCGGCAACCGGGGCGGCGCCCTTTACATGCAGACGGCCGAAACTACGGGTTCTTTTGAACCGGTAGTAGTCAACTGTACCTTCGTGGGTAACCTCAACAACATCACCAACAGCGACGACGGCGGTGCCATCAACGTATGGGCTCGTGCTACGGCCGAACCGATGAAACCCGTATTGATCAACAACCTCTTTGCCGAGAACTACTACGATCCCTGGTATACAAACCCGTTGAACGACGTGAAGGCTTTCTACCTCGAAGGCGACAAGGCCGGCGATGTGGCACAACCTCAAACGGTATTCCCGGTTTGCAAAAACAACTATTTTGCCGCTGCCAACGATAAATTCTATCAGGTTCTCGATGCAGCCGACGACAATGCACTGATCGATTTTTCGAGCGATGCCGTTTTCGCTGCTACCGAACAGAACCCGTGGGACGAGAACGATCCCGAATATTCGCACATGACAGCCACCTTGATGGGCGACTTGCACGTAGCCATGATTGCCGAGAACAGTGTTGTTATCGGCAAGGGTTTGAAGAGTTACGAAGGGATTGAAATCCCCACGACCGACCAGCTGGGCAATCCGCGTCCCGAGGCTCCCGCAGTAGGTGCCGTTGAATATGCCGCCGAGATAAGTGGTATCGAGAGTGCCGTGGTTGGCAATGAACTCCGCATCTGGAACGACGGTCGGGTAGTCTATGCCGCCGGTTTGGACGGTGAGGCCGAAGCCCGGGTTTACAACCTGACCGGTAGTCTGGTTTACGAAGGGGTTATCGCCGACGGTGCAGCCCTCGAATTGCCCGTAGCCCAAGGCATCTACCTGATTGTCGTAGATCACTTGACCCAAAAACTGATTGTTAGATAATTAGAAAAATAGGTTGTTTTTTGTGGTAAATTCATGAATTGTCGTGTTGTGAGTTGCTTATCTGCTCACGAGGCGTAAGCGATTCGCAACACGATTTTTTGTGACTTTCCCGTTCGTTTAATTTCAAAAAATAGTCATTCCATGAAACGCTTCACATCTCCTTGTTTTTACCTTCTTTTCCTGATTTTATGCCTGTGCGGGTGTAGCTCGTCGGGCCAATCGAATGCGGTGATACAGCCCGCTTTTGAGCTGCTCGAGCGACAAATCGGCGAGCGGGCCTCAGAGATAAAGTTGGAGGTTATCGCCCCCGAAAACGGAAAAGAGACCTTCGAGATCGAGGCTCGGCAAGGAGTTCTCACCCTGAGAGGCAGCAGCACGGTTGCCCTCTGTTATGCCTTCCACACCTACCTGCGTGAGGCTTGCCAGTCGATGAAGACGTGGAGTGGGGAGCACATGACCTTGCCGGCCGTTTGGCCCGACTATGCCTTGAAGCGACAGACCACCCCCTATCAGTTCCGTTATTTTCTGAACGTGTGTACGTTTGGATACACCGCTCCCTATTGGGATTGGGACCGCTGGGAGAAGGAGATTGACTGGATGGCGCTGCGGGGCGTGAACATGCCGTTGGCTACCGTGGCCAGCGAGGCGATAGCCGAACGCGTGTGGTTGAAGATGGGGTTGAAGGAAGAGGATATACGAACCTTTTTCACCGGGCCGGCCCATCTGCCCTGGCATCGCATGGGTAACCTCAACAGCTGGGACGGACCGCTGTCGGAGGGGTGGCAGGAGGCCCAGATAAAACTGCAACACAAGATATTGAAACGCATGCGCGAGTTAGGCATGGAGCCCGTAGCTCCCGCGTTTGCCGGGTTTGTCCCGATGGCTTTTGCCGAGCAACACCCCGAGATTGCGTTCAAGCACTTGGAGTGGGGTGGATTTGATGAAAAGTACAATGCCTATGTATTACCTCCCGATACGCCTTATTTCAACGAGATAGGAAAGATGTTTGTCGAGGAGTGGGAAAAGGAGTTCGGCAAGAACACCTACTATCTGTCGGATAGTTTCAATGAGATGAGATTGCCTGTCGCCGAGGGTGACGAAGCCGGGAAGCACCGGCTGTTGGCCCAGTACGGCGAATCGATATATCGCTCGATTGCGGCCGGTAACCCCGATGCCGTGTGGGTGACACAGGGCTGGACCTTCGGGTATCAGCACGACTTTTGGGACCGTTCCAGTTTGCAGGCTCTGTTGAGCCGGGTTCCCGACGACAAGATGATTATCATAGACCTGGGGAACGATTATCCCAAGTGGGTTTGGGGTACCGAGCAGACATGGAAGAATCACGACGGCTTTTATGGGAAGAAGTGGATTTTCAGCTATGTGCCCAACTTCGGGGGAAAGACCCCGATGACCGGCGATTTGCAGATGTATGCTACCTCGTCGGCCGAAGCCCTGCACAGCGGGAAAGCCGGGAACCTGATTGGATTCGGGTCGGCTCCCGAGGGTCTTGAAAACAACGAGGTGGTCTATGAACTGCTCGCCGATATGGGCTGGACTGCCGATTCGATTGATCTGGATACCTGGTTGCCCGATTATTGCCGGGCTCGTTACGGGAGTTGTCCGGCAGCCATGGACAGCGCTTGGCACCGGTTCCGGGAATCGGTTTACAGTTCGCTCTATTCCTATCCCCGGTTTACCTGGCAGACGGTTGTGCCCGATACCCGCCGGATGAGCAGGCACGATATGAATGAGAACTTCCTGCAAGGGGTGGAGCAGTTCCTGTCGTGTGCCGACAGCTTGAAATCGTCGCCGCTCTATGTAAACGATGCCCTCGAATATGCCTCCTACTATCTGGCCGTCAAGGCCGACGACCATTACCGGCAGGCGTTGCATGCCGACTCGTTGGGAAACCAGGTGGAGGCTGCGCAACAGTTGAACCGCTCGGTCGAGATTCTTTTGACCGTCGACAAACTGCTGGCTTCGCACCCGCTCTACCGACTGGACGAGTGGGTTGACCGGGCTCGCGAATGGGGTGAGACCGACCGGGAGAAAGACGCCTATGAGGCCAACGCCAAGCGGCTCATTACCACTTGGGGCGGATTTCAGGAAGATTATGCCGCCCGTTTTTGGAGCGGACTGATAAAGGATTACTATATTCCCCGCATGAAATTGTATTTCTCGGAACAGCGGGCCGACCTGGATCGCTGGGAGGAGAACTGGATAAAGACTCCGTGGCACAATACCTCTACCGCTTTTGACGACCCGTTGCAGAGCGCCATCGAATGGGTGGTCCGGTGTAAAGAGGAGTAATATTTTCGCTACATTTGGAGGAAAGAAGAAAGAGACCATGAAAAGGATAATTTTAGCATTTGATTCATTCAAGGGTTGTGCAAGTTCGCAAGAGATAGCCGCCGCTGCCCGACAGGGGATTACCGATTGCCTGGCCGGGTGCGAGGTGGTGACGGTACCGGTGGCCGATGGCGGCGAAGGTACGGCCGAGGCGATTTGTGCCAGCCTGCCCGTCGAGCGGGTGTCGTGCCGGGTTCACGACCCGCTCATGTGCCCGATAGAGGCTACCTATGGCATCACGGCCGACGGTACGACTGCCGTGATGGAGATGGCGGCGGCCAGTGGATTGCCGCTGGTACCGCCCGAAAAGCGGAATCCCCTGCTCACGACCACCTGGGGTACCGGCGAGATGATTGCCGATGCGTTGAGCCGCGGGTGTCGTCGCATCGTCATGGGGATTGGCGGCAGCGCCACCAACGATGCGGGTACGGGACTGTTGGCCGCACTGGGCTATCGGTTTCTCGATGACCAGGGCGAGGAGCTCTTCCCGGCGGGAAAGAACTTGGAGCGCATAGCCCGCATCGACGAAAGTGGGGCCAACGAAGCCTTGAGCGAGACTACCTTTACGATTGCCTGCGATGTGAACAATCCCTTCTACGGCCCTCGCGGTGCAGCTGCGATTTATGCCCCTCAAAAGGGCGCTTCGCCCGACGACGTGGCCTTGTTGGAGAAGGGCATGGTCCATTATGCCCGCGTGATAGAGTCGTCGAAGCACATCGATATTTCGACCATTCCGGGTGCTGGGGCTGCCGGCGGATTGGGTGGAGGCATGCTGCCCTTCCTTCGGGCCGAGTTGCACTCGGGCATCGACATTGTGTTGGAGATGCTCCGCTTCGACGAGATTATACGGGGTGCCGACTTGATTCTGACCGGCGAAGGTAAACTGGACCGGCAGACGGGTATGGGGAAAGCCTTGGGAGGTGTTCTGCGCCATGCGAAGCGCGAGCAGGTCCCGGTCATCGCTCTGGGCGGTTGCGTAGAGGATTGCGAGGTATTGAATCAGATGGGCTTTGCCGGTGTCTTTTCCATACAGCCGGCGCCGGTCTCGTTGCAGCAGGCGATGGACCGTGCGTTTGCCTTGCAGAATATCCGGCAGGTCGTTTCACAGATAATGCGGACCCTTCAAATCGTAAACCATGGATAGTACGGTAGGTGCATTGTTGGGTCTGTTGGTGGCGATAGGATTGATTATCAAAAAGGTATCGCCTGCATATAGCCTCATTCTGGGTGCTTTGATCGGCGGCTTGGCCGGAGGCCTCTCGCTGGAAGAGGTGGTAGCCTCGATGACCGAGGGGGTGAAAGGAGTCTCTTCGGCCGTGTTGCGCATCTTGACAGCCGGGGTGCTGTCGGGGGTGTTGATCAAGACCGGTGCCGCCATGACCATCTCGAATGCCATCATTCGGTTCTGGGGCGAGAAGCGCGTCTATCTGGCACTGGCCTTCGCCACGATGCTCTTGTGTGCGGTAGGGGTGTTTATCGATGTGGCGGTCATTACGGTAGCCCCGGTAGCCCTCTCGATAGGTCGCCGGCTGGGAGTCCCCACTCCGCAGTTGCTGCTGGTGATGATTGGGGGCGGAAAGTGCGGCAACATTATCTCGCCCAACCCCAACACAATTATCGCGGCCGAGAATTTCGGGGCCGATCTGTCGTCGGTCATGTTTGCCAATGTCGTCCCGGCCCTCATCGGGTTGCTCTTTACCGTCTTTGTCATAGCCCGCTTCTTCCCGGTACCCGAACGTCGAGTCCATTCCGACTGCGAGACCGTGGCCGATGACCGGACGTTACCCCCGTTGTGGAGCAGTCTGGTTGCCCCCGTCGTGACCATTCTCCTGCTGGCCTTGCGACCGTTGTGCGGAATTACCGTCGACCCGTTGATTGCTTTACCAGTGGGCGGTCTGTGCGGACTCCTCTGCATGAAGCAATGGAAAAACGCCCTGCCCAGTATCGAATTCGGGTTGCAGAAGATGTCGGTAATCGCCGTGCTGCTCATCGGTACGGGTACGATTGCCGGGGTCATTCAGGATTCTACCCTCAAAGACCACATATTGGTGCTGCTCGACCACATCAGTGTCGGGAAAGAGTTGATAGCCCCCGTCTCGGGTATCTTGATGTCGGCCGCTACGGCCTCCACGACGGCGGGAGCCACGCTGGCGTCGGCCTCATTTGCCGACACGATTCTGGCGGTAGGCGTTTCGTCGGTATGGGGTGCGGCCATGGTCAATGCCGGCTCTACCGTGCTCGACCATCTGCCCCACGGCTCTTTCTTCCACGCCACGGGCGGGGTGTGTGAGCTCTCCTTCAAGGAGCGGATGAAATTGATTCCTTATGAAAGCCTCATCGGGGCTGTATTAACCTTGTGTTCCACGTTAATGTATTGGATATGTCGTTGAAAAAAACTACGAAAAGACTGGTTTCGCTCGATGTGTTGCGGGGAATTACCATTTATGGCATGATTCTCGTCAACAACGCCGGGGCTTGCGGGTATGCCTACGCCCCGTTGAAACATGCGCGGTGGGACGGCTTTACGCCTGCCGACCTCGTTTTCCCGGCCTTCCTGTTCATCATGGGAGTGTCGATTTTTCTGTCGCTTAATAAGAGCGGGTTTGACTGGCGGGTTTCGATCGGACGCATTCTGCGGCGCACTTTCCTGATAATCCTGTCGGGCATAGCCCTCAAATGGGTCTTGGCCTGGATTGCGACGGGCGAATGCAATACGCTCGAGAATCTGCGCATCATGGGCGTCTTGCAGCGACTGGGTATCTGCTACGGCATCGTTGCACTTCTGTCGGTCACGGTGCGGCATCGGTTCTTCCCGGCGATAATCGTCGTGTTGCTGGTGGGGTACTATTTGCTTCAACTCTTTGGCAACGGCTTTGAAAAGTGTGCCGAGAATGTGGTGTCGATTGTCGATTTTGCCGTGCTGGGTCCGTCGCACATGTATTTGGGTGGCGCTCAGTTTGTCGACCCCGAAGGGGTGCTGAGTACAATCCCCGCGGTGGCTCAGGTGATGATCGGTTTCCTGTGCGGCCGCATTATCGTCGGGGAAAAGGAGATTCGCACGCAGATTGTGAAACTGGCCGTTTGGGGCACGGTGATGCTCATACTCGGTTATCTGTGGAGCTATGGCGCGCCGTTGAACAAGCGGTTGTGGACGTCGAGCTTCGTGTTGGTGACTTGCGGGGCTACCTCGCTCATCTTGGCTATGCTCGTCTATTTTATCGATGAGTTGAAAAAGAGCCGGTGGACGCTTCCCTTTGTCGTGGTGGGGGTGAATCCCTTGTCCATCTACATATTCAGCGAAATCGTCGGGGAGGCGTTCCGCAAGTGGCATTGGACCACGCTCTCGTTCGACAGCCTGTGGCAACCCCTCTTCGGGAATTACGGCGGGAGTCTGGCCTATGCGCTGGCATTCCTTCTGCTCAACTGGCTTGTCGCCTGGTTCTTGTATAAAAAGCATATCTATATCAAATTGTAAGAATAAGAAGATGAAGAAACTGTTTATTATTGCGTTGTCCTTTTGGTTTTTGGGAACGGCCTTCTGCTTTTCGCAAGATAGCGATGTGAAGGCGGCCGAACGGCTTACCCGTCGCTTGATTCCCGATTATGCCGATGGATTCGTATTTGAGAAGGCTTCGGCCAAGGCCGGGGATTATTATACGCTCGAAAGTCGGGACGGGAAAATCGTTGTCCGCGGAAATAACGCCAATTCGATGGCAGCCGGACTTAACTACTACTTGAAATACTATTGCCTCACGACCGTGTCGTGGTATGCCGATATTCCGGTCGAGATGCCGCAGGTTCTGCCTGCTGTCGACAAGCCAGTCACCGTAGAGGCCAAGGTCGATACCCGTTTCTTCCTGAACTACTGTACCTACGGCTATTCCATGCCTTTCTGGCAATGGCGCGACTGGGAGCGCATGATTGACTGGATGGCCTTGAACGGCGTGAACATGCCCTTGGCCATCACCGGACAGGAATCGGTATGGTACAAGGTGTGGCGCAAGATGGGGCTGACCGATGAGGAGATACGCTCCTATTTTACCGGGCCTGTCTACCTGCCCTGGCACCGCATGGCCAATATCGACGGGTGGAATGGACCTCTGCCCATGGAGTGGTTGGAGTCGCAGACCGAGTTGCAGCAGAAGATTCTGGCCCGGGAGCGCGAGTTGAACATGACTCCCGTGTTGCCGGCCTTTGCCGGTCATGTGCCGGCTGCCTTGAAGCGCATCTATCCCGAGGCCAATATCCAGTATTTGGGCAAGTGGGCCGGATTTTCCGATACCTACCGTTGCCACTTCTTGAATCCTGAGGAGCCGTTGTTTGCCGAGATTCAGAAGAGTTTCCTCCAAGAGCAGGAAAAGTTGTTCGGTACCGACCACATCTATGGCGTGGACCCCTTCAATGAGGTGGATCCGCCCAGTTGGGATCCGAAGTATCTGGCTCAGGTATCGGCCGACATGTACAAGACGCTGACTGCTGCCGACCCCGAGGCCGTGTGGTTGCAAATGACCTGGATGTTCTATCACGACCGCGATTTGTGGACGGCTCCGCGCATCAAGGCATTGCTGACCGGGGTACCGCAGGACAAGATGATGCTGCTCGACTATCACTGTGAGAATGTGGAGTTGTGGAAGAGTACCGACAAGTTTCACGGGCAGCCCTATATCTGGTGCTATCTGGGCAATTTCGGCGGGAATACGACCCTCACCGGCAATGTAAGGGAGAGTGGCCGTCGTCTCGACGAGGCTTTGAAGAGCGGGGGTGACAACCTGGCGGGGATAGGCTCTACGTTGGAAGGGCTGGACATCGACCAGTTCCCCTATGAGTATATCTTTGAGAAGGCTTGGAACATAGCGGTGGACGAGCAGGAGTGGATCGACCGGTTGGCCGACCGTCACGTGGGGGCTGTCTCGGCTCCGGCACGTAAAGCCTGGCACCTCTTGTACGACGATATTTTCGTACAGGTGCCCCGCACGTTGGGCATTTTGCCGGGCTTCCGCCCGCAGCTGGGCAACAATCACGACAAGCGCACCAGTAACGAATATGACAATACCATCTTGTTGCAGGTCTGGAAACTCTTGCTCGATGTGCCGGCCTGCCAGCGAGATGCCTACAATATCGACCTCGTGATGGTGGGGCGGCAGCTCTTGGGAAACTATTTCCTGATGGTAAAGCAGGAGTTTGACCGCTTGTACGGCGAGCGGAATGTCCCGGCCTTGCAGGCCAAGGCTGCCGAGATGCGTGAGATTCTGGTCGATTTGGAGGCCTTGAACGCTTTCCATAGCCACGCTTCGCTCGATACGTGGATTGATGAGGCTCGCAACATGGGCACGACCGATGCCTTGAAAAATTATTACGAGAAGAACGCCCGCAACCTCATTACCACCTGGGGCGGCAACTTGAACGACTATGCAAGCCGCACATGGGCCGGATTGGTGAAATCGTACTATGCCGGTCGCTGGGAAATCTATTTCGATGCGGTAATCGCTGCGGCCGAGCAGGGTGCCGAACTTGACAGCCAGGCGTTGAATCAAAAACTCGCCGCCTTTGAACAGGCGTGGGTGGAGAGTACGGATCCTGTGATAATCGAGCGCCACGGTACGTTACTCGATACCTCGCGGGAGCTGCTGAAAAAATACGAGAAGAAAATAGGGCATTAAGATAGATTGTAGAAAAGGGAAAGAGGCGGTGACTGCGGTAGCAGCCATCGCCTCTTTATTTATCAAACGGTTTGTATCGGTATTGTTTTTCCCTTTTTCACAAGGGGAGGGGTGTTTCCCCAACGTTCAGAACGACCGCAGCCAGTCGGCCAGTTCGGCGTGAACGGCCTGTTTGAAGCGGAACGATTCGTTGTAGCCCCAGCCGTGTCCGCCGGTGGGGTAGATGTGCAGCGAGGCCGGTACCCGGTGTTGGTGCAGCGCCATGTAGTAGCGGATACTGTTTTCGACGGGTACCCCATAGTCGTTGTCCGACAGGGCAATGAAGGCGCGGGGTGTCTCGTTGTTCACCTGCTTTTCGTTGGAGTAATAGTCGATCAGTTGGTGGTCGGGCTCTTTGCCGATGAGGTTCTCGCGAGAGCCTTGGTGGGTGATGGCCGAATCCATCGAGATAACGGGGTAGAAGAGTATCTGGAAGGCCGGTTTCAGTTCGGTGGGGTAGTGGGTGGCAAAGGTCGAGGCCAGATGACCGCCCGCCGAGAAGCCCATGATGCCGATGTCGTCGGGACTGATGCCCCATTCACCGGCATGAGCCTTGACCACGCGCATGGCTTCGCATACGTCCGACAGGGGTACCCGGTGGTTACCGTGCGGCATGCGGTATTTCAAGACGATGAGAGCGATGCCCTGATGCTTGAAATAGTCGGCATAGGCATATCCTTCGTGGTCGTAGGCCAGCATGGCATATCCGCCACCGGGACACAAGATGATGGCGCGTCCGGTACGTTGCTCCTTGGGCAGGAAGACCCGTATCGAGGGTTGATAGATGTGACGGCTCTCGTCGTAGGACTGTCCGGTGTCGTCGTTCTTTTCGGCCGGACCGTTTTCCCACAAGGCGATGTCGAGGGGTTGGTTGTTCTGAGCTTGGATTGGAGCCCCGAGCGCACACGAAATGAGTAGCAGGGAGGCAAATCGACAGATTTTCATGGCAGTTGTTTTTTTAAGTGTGATGAATATGTTCCCGTCGGGGTACACCGCTGTGCTTCCTGTGCCGGGATTAGCTTTCGACAAAGATAAACGGATTATTTCAAAGGCAGCGGGTTTCGATGAAAAATATGTGGGGTGAAACGAATTTCCTGACGAAACAATTTGTAATTTTGCGCCCAAATTAATGGGAAATGAAAGAGAAGTTAAAGGGCCACTCGGCCATGTTTACGGCAAATTTCCTGTGGGGAATCATGTCGCCTATTTCTAAATCAATCTTTTTTACCGGTGTCATATCGGCTTTTTCGTTAACCAACATGCGTATGATAGGGGCTGCCGTCTTCTTTTGGATTGCCTCGCTGTTTATGCCTCGTGAGAAGGTAACCCGGCGCGATTTGCTTTTACTGTTTGCGGCTTCCCTGTTCGGCATCACGCTCAACCAGGGATTTTTTGTGGTGGGGCTCTCCTACACGACTCCTATCGATGCCTCGGTAGTCGCCTCGCTCACGCCTATCATTACCATGATATTGGCCGCCTTTATCCAGAAGGAGCCGATGACGGGCAAGAAGATAATCGGTGTCTTCATGGGTCTTTCGGGGGCGTTGATGCTGATTCTGGACGGGGCCGAAGGTATGACGGGAGGCTTGTCGGGCGGACGGGTCATGGGCGACCTGTTCTGTCTGATTGCCGAGATAAGTTTCGCCATCTACTATGTGGCATTCAAGGACCTGATCAACCGCTACAAACCGGTAACGCTCATGAAGTGGATGTTTCTGTTTGCAACGGTTTGCTGCCTGCCTTTCGGTAGTTCAGGCATCATGAGCATTCCGTTTGCTACGCTCGATGCCACGGTTTATCTCGACCTCTTCTTCGTGATATTCGGTGCCACCTTCCTGTCGTATATGCTGGTCTCGGTCGGTCAGAAACGGTTGCGCCCCACGGTAGTGAGCATGTACAACTACATTCAGCCTATCGTCGCTTCGTTGCTGGCCGTATGGTGGGGCATGGATAGCTTCGATTTAGTGAAAGGCTTTGCCATTCTGCTGGTATTCCTGGGTGTCTATGTGGTGACGACCAGTAAGTCGAGGGCTCAACTCGAAGCCGAGATGGCTCTCAAAGCGGTCCGCGAAGGGAGTGCCGCAGCGGGTAATGAGGCTGCCAAAGATACGAATCGGTAATAGTGAATTAGGAAAATAGTAGAGCCGTAAGTAATAATTACTTACGGCTATTTTTTATCTGTAATATATCTGTATTTTATTTGTATTTTCTCCGGAAGATTAGCGATAATCCTGGTCGAGGAACCGGGCTACCCCGTCGTGGTTGTTGTCGGGAATAATGGCCGTAGCCTGTTGCTTCACCTCGTCCATGGCATTGGCCGGAGCATATCGCCGGTCGGCGATGCCGAAGAGGGGCAGGTCGTTGAGGTTGTCGCCGAAAGCCACTACCTCCCAAGGGTTGAGCGAGTCGATAATCTGTTGTGCGGTGGCTGCCTTGGAGACCCCCTGTGGGTAGATTTCGAGGTTGCCGTAGCGGGGGTCGACAATGTCGCGGTAGCAGAACAGGCTGCATTTGCCGGTTCGGGCAATCTCGGCCGCAGCCGTTTCGAGCCGGTCGAACAGGTCGATGACCAGGATAAAGAGGGGAGGGCGGTCGAGCAGCTCTTCCCGGTAATCAGTCGTGAGGATAAAATCTTTATAGGGGGTATTTTCGCGTTGGCTCTTGAAGGTGCGCTGCATCTCGTTGGACAGCGTCTTGTGGAAGACGTGCAGCTTGTTGTCGTCGATGCGGTAGACAAAGGGTACCAGATGGCGTTTTTCGAGCCGTTCGATATACCGCAGGGCCGAGTCGTCGGTAAACCCGTTGGTGCGGATATAGCGCCTGCGGCGTATGTCGTAGAGCACAGCCCCGTTCATGAGCACGGCCGGCATGTTGAGGTCGAGTTGTTGCAAGAGTGGAATGACGGTGGCCGGGGTGCGTGCCGTGGCTACCGTGAAGTGCATGCCCCGGTGGAGGAGAGCGTTGATTTTTTCGATGGAATGGGGCGAAACGACGGAGTCGCTGTTGAGCAGGGTCCCGTCCAGGTCGGAGATGTAGAGCGTTTGGGTTTTCATCGGCGGGGTGATAACAGGTGTGGAAATTCGGGCAGAATGAGAGGTCGGGAAGGAGGTGAAACCGGTCTGCCCGTTTCGCTCCCTGTCGGCGACGGTACTCCTCCCCTTAGAACCACTTGATTTTTCGGAATATGATAAAGGCCAGGGCCGACAACAGAATCGAGAAGAAGACTATCAGCGAGAAGGCATGCGGAATCTGCTCGATGTGAATGTCGACGTTCATGCCGTAGAAGCTGGCGATGAGCGTGGGCACCATCAGTACGATCGAGAGGCTGGTCATGCGTTTCATGATGGTGTTTACGTTGTTGGAGATGATGGAGGCAAAGGCGTCCATCGTTCCGGTGAGAATGTCGCTGTAAATGTTCACCATGTTGTGGGCCTGCCGCAATTCGATCATCACGTCGTCGAGCAGTTCGGGATTCTGGTAATCCTTCTCGTGGAATATCTTGGGCAGTTTGCTGATCATCATCTCGTTGCCCCGAATCGAGGTGTTGAAGTAGACGAGGCATTTTTGCAGGTTCATCAGTCGCAGCAGGTCTTCGTTGCGAATGCTCCGTTGCAGCTCCTTTTCGGCCGAACTCACCTCGTTGTAAATCTGTTTCAGGTATTTGAGGTACCACACGGCCGAGGAGTAGATGAGCCGTAGGATAAACTCGTATTTGTTGGGAACCACAATCTCCTTGCGGCGGGTGTGTTCGATGAAGTCGGGAATCATGTCGGTCGAGCGGTAGCACACCGACACGGTGATTTCGTTGTTGGTGATGATACCGATAGGCACGGTGGTGTAGGAGATATTGCTGTTCTTCTCGACGACGGGAATACGCAAGATGGTCAGCAGCCAGTTGCCTTCGGTGTCGATACGCGGCCGTTCGTCGGTATCGGCAATGTCGTGCAGGAATGCTTCCGGCACTTTCAAATCTTTTTCCAGGAAATCGAAATCGTCTTGGGTCGGGCACTCTACGTTTACCCAGCAGTTGGGAATCCAGTGAGGTTTCTCTACGAAACCTGCTTCACAAAAGAGATATTTTCTCATTGCGTTGCTCCTTTCTTTTTTGTATCCCTGCCGGAGCCTGCAACATTTGACCTTCAAACCTTACTTGCTCCCGAGGGAGGTGTGAATACTACTGCACGTTCGCGGGTTTGAATCGTCCATAATCAGATGAATTTAGGGAGAATAAAAAGAGTTCGTCTGGTGAACGAACTCCTCGAAGCTCTTCAGGTTGGACTTGAACCAACGACCCTCTGATTAACAGTCAGATGCTCTAACCGACTGAGCTACTGAAGAATAAAAGTATCAAAATGTCTGGCTCTTCAGGTTGGACTTGAACCAACGACCCTCTGATTAACAGTCAGATGCTCTAACCGACTGAGCTACTGAAGAAGATAGCATCTCTTAAAAATGCGATGCAAAAGTAATGGGTTATTTCCAATTATGCAATATATTTGCAAAAAAAAATTTCCACCATGAGGATAGTAGGATTGGGAAACGCACTTACCGACGTGCTGGCACGGTTGCACTCCGACGCGTGTTTCGAGGCCATGGGTCTCTTGAAGGGAGGTATGCAACTGATTGATGAAGAGAGACTTTTGAAAATCATGGCGATTTTCGAAGGGCTGGAAACGACGCTGGCATCGGGTGGTTCGGCGGCCAATGCCGTTTCGGGGGTGACCCGAATGGGTGTTGAGGGTGGTTTTATCGGCAAGATAGGTCGCGACGCCTACGGACAGTTTTTCCGCGACGACATGGAGCGCAACGGGGTGAAGACCTCGCTGATCGAGTGCGACCAGGCTTCGGGTTGTGCCATGACCCTCATTACCCCCGACGGCGAACGCACCTTCGGTACTTTTCTGGGAGCCGCGGCCACATTGAGTGCCGACGAGCTTGACCCCCAGATGTTTGCCGGGTACGACTTGCTTCACATCGAAGGCTATCTGGTACAGGACGAGGCGCTCATCTTGCGGGCCGTGCAACTGGCCAAGGAGATGGGGCTGCAAGTCTCCTTCGATATGGCCAGCTACAATGTCGTGAAAGAGAACTATGCCATTATCCACACCCTGGTAGAGAACTATGTCGATATTCTGTTTGCCAACGAAGAGGAGGCGATGGCCTATGTGGGCGAGGAGCCGCGCCAGGCGGTCGAGACGTTGGCCCGTCATTGTCGGATTGCTGTAGTCAAGTGCGGTGCTCACGGTTCGTTTGTGGGTTGTGGCGATGCGGTTGTCGAGGTACCGGCTACGCCCGAGGTCCGTATTGATTCGACAGGTGCGGGCGACCTTTATGCTTCGGGATTCCTCTACGGTCTCTCGCAGCATTGTTCGTTGCGCATGTGTGGCGAGATAGGGTCGCTGCTGGCCGGTCGGGTCATCAAGGTGATAGGAACCAAGATGAGCGATGAGATATGGGCTGAAATAAAGTTAAAAGTGGCCGAGATGATTGCCGAAGACCGCGGTCATTGACTATCTTCGTAAGGCCAAGACAAAAAATAGAGCGATGAGAAAAACAAGTTTGAGCATGGGAATCGTGTTGGCATTGGCCCTTTGTGTGGGCCGTGTGAGCGCGGTGCAGGCCGGGAAGTCGGACCGACGGGATTTTGAAGTCTCGCGAAACCTCGATATATTCAACTCGCTGTTCAAGGAGTTGAACCTGTTTTATGTCGATACCATCGATGCCGAGAAGGCTATCAACGACGGGGTGAATGCGATGTTGGCCCGGTTGGACCCTTACACCGAATATATTCCCGAGAAAGAGAAAGATGATTTCTTCCTCTCTACCACCGGGGAGTATGCCGGTATAGGTTCCTTGATTATGGAGCGTGACAAGGCGGTCTATATTTCGGAACCCTATGAGGGTATGCCTGCCCAGTTGGCCGGTTTGCGACCCGGCGACAAGATTGTCATGATCGACAATGATTCGGTAACGGGTTGGAAGAGTGCTGCCGTGAGCGAGCGGTTGAAAGGCCCGGCCAACACCAAGTTGAAGGTCACCGTTGAGCGGCCGGGTGTCGAGGGCACACTCTCCTTCGAACTTACCCGTAAAAAGATACAGATACCGGCCGTACCTTATTATGGAGTGGTGTGTGACAGTGTGGGATACATCTACCTGAGCAGTTTCACCGATTCGGCCTCCGATGAGGTGAAGCGGGCCTTGCAGGAGTTGAAACGACAGGGTATTACCTCGCTTGTACTCGACCTGCGGGGTAACGGTGGCGGTATTCTGGAAGAGGCCGTGCAACTGGTCAATCTGTTTGTCCCCAAGGGCGAGGAGGTACTCTCGACCCGGGGTCGGAACAAGAAGATGGACAAGATTTACAAGACCACCCAGGAGCCGGTCGACGAGCATATCCCGCTGGCCGTGCTGATTGACGGCGGTACCGCCTCGTCGTCGGAGATTGTGGCCGGGTCCTTGCAAGACCTCGACCGGGCCGTGATTATAGGCTCGCGGTCGTTTGGCAAGGGGTTGGTGCAGTCGACCCGCCCGTTGCCCTACAACGGCATGCTCAAAGTGACGATAGCTCGCTATTATATTCCCAGCGGACGCCTCATACAGGCCATCGACTACTCGCATCGTAACCCCGACGGCAGCGTGGCCCGTATCCCCGACAGTCTCACCCACGAGTTCAAGACTGCCCACGGCCGCATCGTGCGAGACGGGGGTGGCATCAAGCCCGATATCGAGACCACGGTAGAGCGCCGGGGCAACATCAGTTACTACTTGATGAAAGATTTCTATTTCTTCGACTACGCTACCCGGTTTGCCGCCCGGCACGACTCGATTGCTCCTGCCCGGGATTTCGTGTTGCCCGACTCGGTGTACGACGATTTCAAGGCCTATGTCAAGTCGAAGAACTTCAAGTATGACAAGCAGAGCGAACGCATCTTGGACGATTTGAAGGAGGTAGCCAAGTTTGAGGGCTATTTCGACGAAAATACCCAAAAGCAGTTCGAGGCCTTGGCAGCTTCGCTGAACCACGATTTGGACCGCGACTTGGAGACTTTTCGCGATGAAATCGCGCAACTGCTCTCAATCGAGATTGTCAAACGCTACTATTACCAGAAGGGCGAAATCATCGAGTCGATCAAGAACGACAAGGATTTGGAGGAGGCTTGCGGTATTCTCAACGACGAGGCCCGCTATGCCAAGATTCTGAATCTTCCGGTAAAAAAGCAGTAAAAGATTTTTCCCGTTTCGGGATTGAACGATAACAGAAGGGCGGCGAATTTCGATGGATTCGCCGCCCTTCTGTGTATGTAAAGAGTGATACTCTTCTTATCGCCTATACGTTGAAGCGGAAGTGCATGATGTCGCCGTCCTGTACCACGTAGTCCTTCCCCTCGATATACATCTTTCCAGCCTCCTTGCAGGCGTTTTCCGACCCGAGGGCGATGTAGTCGTCATACTTGATGACCTCGGCCCGAATGAAGCCCTTTTCAAAGTCGGTGTGGATAATGCCCGCGCATTGCGGAGCCTTGCTCCCTTTCAGGTAGGTCCAGGCACGTACCTCCTGAGGTCCGGCGGTGAAATAGGTTTCGAGGTTGAGCAGGCTGTAAGCGGCCCGAATCAGACGCGATACGCCCGACTCTTTGAGCCCGATTTCGTTGAGGAACATCTGGCGCTCTTCGTAGGTTTCGAACTCGGCAATCTCCGATTCGGTCTTGGCAGCCACAATCAGTATCTGGGCGTTCTCCTCCTTGACTGCCTCGCGCACCATGTCGACATATTTGTTGCCCGACACGGCGCTGGCGTCGTCGACGTTGCAGATATACATCACCGGTTTGTTGGTGAGCAGGAAGAGGTCGTGGGCAATCTTCTGTTCGTCTTTGGTTTCGAAGGTCACGGTACGTGCCGGTTTGCCCTGTTCGAGTGCCTCTTTGTAGCGGCTCAGTACCTCGTAGGCGATTTTGGCCGCCTTGTCGCCGCCGGTCTGGGCCTGTTTCTGAACTTTCGAGATGCGCGACTCGATGGTCTCCAAGTCTTTGAGTTGCAGCTCAAAGTCGATAATCTCCTTGTCTCTCACGGGATTGACCGACCCGTCGACGTGGGTGATGTTGTCGTCGTCGAAGCAACGGAGCACGTGCAGAATGGCGTCGGTCTCCCGTATGTTGGCGAGGAATTTGTTGCCCAGGCCTTCCCCTTTGCTGGCCCCTTTCACCAGTCCGGCAATGTCGACAATCTCGACCGTCGTGGGGACGATGCGTTGGGGGTGAACCAATTCGGCCAGTTTGTTCAACCGCTCATCGGGAACGGTGATGACACCCACATTGGGCTCGATGGTACAGAACGGGAAGTTTGCCGATTGCGCTTTGGCGTTGGACAAACAGTTGAAAAGCGTCGATTTGCCCACGTTGGGCAGCCCGACTATGCCACATTGTAAACTCATTATATCGTATATTTTATTGATTATTCGGCGAAACCGGATAGTCTCCTATCCATTCAGGCGCTGCAAAGATAACTAATCTTTTCATACGTTGGTCGTTTATTCCCGGCAGGGTTGTCGAATCCGTTGCAGTAAAAACGGGTAGGAGATGCCGCCGGGGGTGAACCCAACACCCCTGCGGGACGTTTTTAGGGGAAAAGAGAAGCGATGAAAAAAGCGTATGAAATAGCCGACCGGCTGATGGAGTGGGTGTCGGATTTGTTGTTGCGCCTCACCGGTTCGCCCTCGCCGGTGTGGGACCGCATTGTGTACGGGGTGCTGGTTTTTGTAATAGCCATTGTGGTGGGTCGCATACTGCGGGCCGTCGTCATTTATGTGATTCACCGTGTGGCCCGGTATCGGGGAAGCTATCTGTTGAAGTCGCTGGTCGAGGCTCATATCTTTACCCGCCTCACTCACATCATTCCGCCACTGGTCATTGTGGCGTTGCTCCCCTTTGCCTTTCACGGGACGCCGGTTTTCTTGAAACTCATCGAAAAGTTGTGCTGGATTTACATACTGGGGGTCATCGTCTTTTCCATCAACACCCAGTTGTCGGTCTTCTGGAAGTTCTATTCGAGTCGCACCGCTTTGCGCAACCGTCCCATGAAGGGTATGATTCAAATCATCAAAGGGCTACTGGCCGGTTTCTGGGTCATCGTAGCCGTGTCGATTCTCATCGAGCGTTCACCCATGGCCCTGATTACCGGGCTGGGGGCCTTTGCCGCGGTGTTGATGCTGGTCTTCAAAGACAGTATCCTGGGTTTTGTGGCGGGGGTGCAGCTGTCGCAAAACGACATGATTCGCAACGGCGACTGGATTGTGGTGCCGGGCGGCAGTGTGAACGGTATCGTCATCGATGTGTCGCTCGATACGGTGAAGGTTCAGAACTTCGACAACACGATAGTGACCTTGCCTCCCTACTCGCTGGTGTCGGGCGAGGTGCAGAACTGGCGAGGCATGACCGAAGCGGGCGGCCGACGCATCATGCGTTCGTTTACCATCGATCTGAGTACGGTGAAATTCTGTACGCCCGAGTTTCTGGAAAAGATGAAGGAAATGGATATTTTGCGCGATTTCATCGAAAAAAAAGAGGCTCAACAGCAACGCGGCATCGTGGAGAATACCCAAAACAGCGAGGGGTTGGTGAACGGGACCATCGAGACAAATCTGGGACTTTTCCGGGCCTACATGACACTCTATCTGCAACATCACAAGTTCATCGGCGGGCAGATGATTCTGATGGTGCGGGCGCTCGACCCGAACGACAACGGGCTGCCCTTGCAGCTCTACTGCTTCTCGACCAATACCGACTGGGTGAGCTACGAGTCGATTCAATCGGAGATTTTCGAGCACTATGCCGCCATCATGCCACGGTTCGGCCTCTATCCCTTCCAGAATCCGTCGAGCCGCGACTACATCAATGCCGCCCTGCTTACCGCCGGTCATCACCCCGACGAGTTGTGGGGCATTCCCTTCGGCACGATGCGGCAGGCTGCGTCGTCGGCCGCTAAACCGGTGTCGTCTGCAACACCTCCTCAAGCACCGCAACCGCCGATTCCACCGAAATAATATCCTTGATGGCCAGCGAACGGCGTCCGTTTATTTCGCGCAGTTTGCACTGGCGGGGGTACTTTTGCAGATAGGCGAGTATGCGGCCGAAGGCGGCCGACTGGTAGTAGGCCACATGTTCGTCAGAGACGAAGTAGAGATACATCTGTCCCTGTTTCAATCCCACCTTTTCGATACCCAGCTGCTTGGCGAGGCGCCGTAGCCGCACGACACGGATTAGCTCCATGGCCTCGTGGGGAATACGTCCGAAACGGTCTTCGAGCCGTTCGCAGAACTGGCGTATGTCGGTCTCCCGCTCCATGTTGTCGAGCTCCTGGTAGAGCGAGATGCGTTCCGATTCCTGCGGCACGTAGTCGGCCGGGAATAGAATTTCGAGATCCGACTCGATGGTACACTCCGAGACGAACTCCTCGGGTTTCGCGTCGGAGTCGGCCCCGTAGTAGAGGTCGCTGAACTCGTCGTTTTTCAACTCGTCGACCGCCTCTTTCAGGATTTTTTGGTAGGTCTCATAGCCCAAATCGGCGATGAAACCGCTCTGTTCGGCTCCAAGCAGATTGCCTGCCCCCCGTATGTCGAGGTCCTGCATGGCGATGTGTATGCCGCTGCCCAGCTCCGAGAAACTCTCGATGGCCTGTAACCGCCGACGGGCGTCGACCGAGAAGGTGTGACGCGGCGGTGTGAGCAGGTAGCAGAAGGCCTTGCGGTTGCTGCGGCCCACCCGGCCGCGCAGCTGGTGCAGCTCGCTCAACCCGAAGTTCTGGGCATCGTTGATGATGATGGTGTTGGTGTTGGGCATATCGATACCCGACTCGATGATGGTGGTGGCCAGCAGCACGTCGTAGTCGTAGTTGACAAAGTCGATGATGGCCTGTTCCAGTTTTTCGGGCGGCATCTGTCCGTGGCCGATGACCACGCGGGCGTCGGGCACCAGCCGGTGTATGGTATTTTCGAGTTCGTAGAGTTGCGGAATGCGGTTGTTGACAAAGAATACCTGTCCGCCACGGCTCATCTCGAAGTTGATGGCCTCCTTGATGATGTCGTCGTTGAAGGCGTGCACCTCGGTCTGTATGGGGTAGCGGTTGGCCGGCGGTGTGGAGATGACCGAGAGGTCGCGGGCTCCCATCAGCGAGAATTGCAGCGTGCGGGGAATCGGGGTGGCCGACATGGTGAGGGTGTCGACATTGACCTTCATCTGTTTCAGTTTCTCCTTGACCGCTACGCCGAACTTCTGCTCCTCGTCGATAATCAGCAAGCCCAGGTCGTTGAATTTCACATCTTTCCCGATGAGCTTGTGCGTGCCGATAATGATGTCGATTTTGCGGTCGGCCAGGTCTTTGAGTATCTTTTTCACCTCCGAAGCCTTGCGGGCCCGGCTGAGGTACTCGATGCGCACGGGAAACTCTTTCAACCGCTCCTTGAAGGTCTGGTAGTGCTGGAAGGCCAGCACGGTGGTGGGCACGAGCACCGCCACCTGCTTGTTGTCGCAGGTGGCCTTGAAGGCAGCCCGTATGGCAATCTCGGTCTTGCCGAAACCCACATCGCCGCAGATGAGCCGGTCCATGGGACGTTCGCGTTCCATGTCGGCCTTGACCTCGGCCGTCGACTTGATTTGGTCGGGCGTATCCTCATAGATGAACGAGGCTTCGAGCTCCTGTTGCAGGAACGAGTCGGGCGAGAAGGCAAAGCCCTTCTCCTGCTTGCGGGCGGCATAGAGTTTGATAAGGTCGCGGGCAATCTCCTTCATCTTGCCCTTGGTCTTCTCTTTCATGCGCTCCCAGGCGCCGCTGCCCAGTTTGTTGACGCGGGGCGTCTCACCCTCCTTGCCGCGATACTTGGCCAGCTTGTGCAGGGCGTGTATGCTCACAAAGATGATGTCGTCGTTCTGGTAGGTGAGCTTGATGACCTCCTGCATCTTGCCGTTGATTTCGGTGCGAATCAGTCCGCCGAAGCGGCCGATACCGTGGTCGACGTGCACGATGTAGTCGCCCACCTCGATCTGGTTGAGCTCTTTGAGCGAGAGGGCCAGTTTGCCCGACCGGGCATGGTCGCTTTTCAGCGTATACTTGTGGAAGCGGTCGAAAATCTGGTGGTCGGTAAAACAACATATTTTCAGGTCGTTGTCGACGAATCCCTCGTGCAGGGTTTTCAGCACGGGGGTAAAGGTGATGGATTCGCCCCGCTCCTCGAAGATGGCTTGCAGGCGCTCAATCTGTTTCTCGCTGTCGCTGAGTATGTAGATGGTGTACTTTTTCTCGATGAATTGGGCGAATGACTGGCTGACGAGGTCGAAATTCTTGTGGTAGACACCCTGCGGGGCGCAGTCGAACCGCATGACGGCCGGGGTGGCTGCCTCGCTCGATGTGCCGTAGTCGATGCGGCGGAACGAGAGGGCTTTCCGGCGGAACTCAGCCGGGTTGATGACCTTCTTCATGGCATCGCGGTCGCCCTCCTCGGCGATGAGGGTCTGCTCCGAGAGCGACTCCGAGGCAATGGCCTCTATCCGGTCGAGCGTCCACGAGAGGTTATGACATACGAGAAGGGCATTTTTATCGATGAAATCGAGCATCGAGATGCCCGAGGTTTCTTTCCCGCTCATGTTGGAGACGATATACACCTCGTCGAGCCGCTCGGTCGACAGTTGGGTCTCGACCTCGAAGGTGCGGATACTCTCCACCTCCTTGCCGAAGAAATCGATACGGTAGGGCAGCTCGTTGGTAAACGAGAAGACGTCGAGAATACTGCCTCGCACGGCAAACTGTCCCGGTTCGTAGACGTAGTCGACCTCGTTGAATCCGAGTTCCCTCAACTTGTCGGCCAGGGCCATGATGTCGCATTTCGTCTTTTTGTCGATGTGGAGCGTCTGGTCGGTAAGGGTGTCGACCGGCACCACCTTCTCTGCGAGCGCCTCGGGGTAGGTAACCACCAGCAGTGAGTCACCTTTCCGGTTCAGCCGGTTCAGCACCTCGGTCCTCAGTATCTCGGAGGGCGGGTCGGGCTGTCCGTACTTGATGTCGCGCTTGTAGCCCGAGGGGAAGAGCAAGATGTGGTCGCTGCCGTTGATCTGCACCAGGTCGTTGTAAAGGTACCCCGCTTCGTCGAGGTCGTTGGCGATGATGAGGTGAGGGTGCTTGTTCTCCAACAGGTTGGAGAAGAGCAGCGCCGGGGCCGAACCTTCGAGCCCTTGTATGAAAATATTCTTTTTCTTGGAGTCCTTGACCAGCGACAGGAAGGCGTCACGTCGCGTCGGCGTGTTGAAGAGTGCCGAAAAACTTTGAATGTCCATGCTTGTAATCGTCATAACCGGGACACAAAGTTACACAATTATTTGTCGCCGTGAGGCCTGTCGGCCCCGATTTTTAGGGTCAATGGGCTTCAAGCCAGTTGTGTCCGGTACCGTAGTCGGCCACCAGCGGCACTTGCAGCGGGTAGGCGTTTTCCATCTCCTGGCACACAATCTCCTTCACCCGGTCGAGTTCGTCGGCCGGCACGTTGAAGTTGAGTTCGTCGTGCACTTGCAGAATCATGCGGCTCTTCAACCCCTCCTCTTCCAGCCGTCGGGCAATGCGAATCATGGCAATCTTGATGATGTCGGCCGCACTGCCCTGGATTGGGGCGTTGATGGCATTTCGTTCGGCATATCCGCGCACGACGCTGTTGTGCGAGTGAATGTCGGGGAGCATGCGCTTGCGGCCGCAGATGGTCTCGACGTATCCCTTTTCGCGGGCCACCTCGATACTCTTGTTCATGTACTCCTTGATTTGCGGGTAGCTCTCGAAATAGCCGTCGATGAGCACCTTGGCTTCGCTGCGGGGAATGTTGAGCCGCTCGGCCAGACCGAATACCGAGATGCCGTAGATGATGCCGAAGTTGGCCGTCTTGGCCTTCCGGCGCATGTCGGAGGTCACCTCGTCGATGGGCACCTTGTAAATCTTGGCTGCGGTGGCGGCGTGAATGTCCGACCCCTCGCGGAAGGCCTCGATCATGTGGCGGTCGCCGCTCAGGTGGGCCATGATGCGCAATTCGATTTGGGAGTAGTCGGCCGAGAAGAAGAGGCACCCCGGGTCGGGCACGAAGGCGCGGCGAATCTCGCGACCCTCGTTGTCGCGTATCGGAATGTTCTGCAAGTTGGGGTTGCTCGAACTGAGCCGACCGGTAGCCGTCACTGTCTGGTTGAACGAGGTGTGAATCTTGCCCGTTCGGGGGTTAATCAGTTCGGGCAGGGCGTTGATATAGGTGCTGAGCAGCTTGCGTATGCCGCGCAGGTCGAGAATCTTGCCTACGATGGGGTGGCGCGAGCGCAGTTTTTCCAGAATCTCTTCGGTGGTGGAGTACTGCCCGGTCTTGGTCTTCTTGGCCTTCTCGTCGATTTTGAGCCGCTCGAAAAGAATTTCGCCCACCTGTCGGGCCGAGCTGACGTTGAAGGTAGTCCCGGCCAGTTGGTAAATCTCCTGTTCCAGTTCGCCCATTCGTCGGGTGAGCAGGTCGGACGAGCTTTTCAACTCGGCCGTATCGACGTTTACCCCGGTAATCTCCATGTCGGCAAGCACGCGGGTGAGGGGCATCTCCATCTCGTAGAAGAGTTTCTCCATCTTTTCGCGGGTCAACTCCTTTTCGAGGCGATTTTTCAGTTGCAGGGTTACGTCGGCGTCTTCGGCGGCATATTGGTAAATCTGTTCGATGGGTACTTGCCGCATGGAGAGCTGTTTCTTTCCCTTGGGGCCGATGAGCTCCTCGATGGCTACCGGCTTGTAGCCCAGGTAGACGTTGGCCAGATAGTCCATGTTGTGGTACTGTTCGGGCTGCAACAGGTAGTGGGCCACCATGGTGTCGAAGAGGTTGCCCTTGACCTCGACCCCGTAGTTGTGCAGCACGATGTAGTCGTATTTGATGTTTTGCCCGATTTTCAGTGAGGCCGGGTTTTCGAGTGCCGATTTGAAGATGCGCACCGTTTCGCGGGCCTTCTGCTGGTCGTCGGGTATGGGCACATAGTAGGCTTCGTGCTCTTTGAGGGCAAAGGAGAGGCCCACCAGCTCGACGCTCATGGGGTCGATGCCGGTTGTTTCGGAGTCGAAGGCGAAGGCTGGGGCACAGGCCAGCAGGGCAGCCAGGTCCCACATCTTCTCGGTCGTGTCGACCAGGTGGTAGGTGTGGGGGACCGAGTGTATGTCGGTGAGTTTCGATTCGGCCGGTTGTGCCGCCTGAGTTTCCGAGGTTTCCGGTTGTTCGGCTTGATCGAAGAGCGAACGCTGTGTGGCCGGTTTGGGCATCGTTGCGGTAGCCGGTTTGTTGCCCAGCACCCGTTCGGTGAGGCTGCGGAATTCCAGCTCCTCGAAGATGGGGCGCAGCTTCTCGGCATTGACCGGCTCGCGGCGCAGAGCCTCTTCGTCGAAGGTGAGGGGCACGTCGGTGCGAATCGTGGCCAGGAAGCGGGAGAACTCGATTTGCTCGCGGTTGCTCTCGATTTTGGTTTTGAGCGCCCCTTTCAGACGGTCGGTATGGGCCAGCAGATTCTCGATGCCACCGAAATCGGCGATGAGTTTCACGGCCGTCTTTTCGCCCACACCGGGACAGCCCGGTATGTTGTCAGAACTGTCGCCCATCAGTCCCAGTATGTCGATGACCTGTTCGGGCGACTCGATGCCGTATTTGGCCTTGATCTCTTCGGGACCCAGTATCTCGAAATCGCCGCCGAACTTGGGGCGGTACATGAAGATATGGGGCGATACCAGTTGGCCGTAGTCCTTGTCGGGGGTCATCATGTAGGTATCGAATCCCTCCTTTTCGGCCAGTTTGGCCAGGGTGCCTATCACATCGTCGGCCTCGAAACGGGGCACCTCGATGATGGGTATGTTGTAGGCCCCGATAATCTCCTTGATGATGGGGACCGAGTAACGAATCACCTCGGGCGTCTCTTCGCGCTGAGCCTTGTACTGCTCGTAGGCTTCATGGCGAAAGGTAGGCCCCTGTGGGTCGAATCCCACGGCAATGTGCGAGGGGTTCTCCTTTTTGAGCAACTCTTCGAGGGTGTTGACAAACCCCAGGACGGCCGAGGTGTTTATTCCCTTGGAGTTGATGCGGGGATTTTTGATGAAGGCATAATAAGAGCGGTAGATGAGCGCGTAGGCGTCTAACAGGAAAAGTCGTTTCTCTTGCATGTCGAATATGCGGTTTGTAGATAAGAATTAAAAAAGCGTCATTGCAATGCGGTAAAATTACGATAAAAATACGGATTCTTTTGTTTTATTACTATTTTTGCAGCAGAATAAATGGATATGGATAAACTTTTGGTCATACGGCAACCTATAACCGACGAACTCGACTTACTGAATAAGACCCTTACCGAGACCCTGCATACAAGCAGTCCTTTGATGAACGAGGTGATACACACTTATCTCGAAAGCAAGGGCAAGCAGATAAGGCCTATTCTGGTGCTGCTGTGCGCCAAGTTGTTCGGCCCGGTACCCCGGGCGGCAATCGACGCGGCCGCCTCGTTGGAGTTGCTGCACAATGCCAGCCTCATACACGACGATGTGGTCGACGAGTCGCAGAAGCGTCGGGGGTTACCCACCATCAATCATCTGTATGACAATCGGATAGCCGTCTTGACCGGCGATTATTTCGTGTCGTGTGCGCTCGACTGTTCGGTACGGACCCGGCAGATAGCCATCGTGGCCAGTCTGGGTACTTTGGGCCGTGAACTGGCACGTGGCGAGATAGACCAACTCTCCAACGCCCGTACGCACCGCCTCGACGAGGAGGCCTATTTCGAGGTGATTCGCCGCAAAACGGCCTCGCTCTTTTATGCCTGCATGCAGCTGGGGGCTTTGGCCGCCGGGGCTCCCGAAGCCGATGTCGAGCGGTTGAGCCGGTTTGGCGAGAAGTTGGGACTCTGTTTCCAAATCAAGGACGATATATTCGACTACTACGAAGACAAGGTGATTGGCAAACCCACCGGCAATGATTTGCGGGAGGGCAAAATCACGCTGCCGCTCATCTATGCCATCACGCATGGTACGGGTGCTGAGAATGAACAGATGCGGGCGTTGCTCTCCGAAGAGCATTTGTCGGCCGAGAGCGTGCACACGCTCATCGAGTATGCCAAACACGAAGGGGGCATCGAGTATGCCTATGAGACGATGAGGCGGATACGCAACGAGGCAGTCGCCCTGCTCGAAGGATTTCCGGCTTCCGAGACTCTCGATGCGCTCATCGCTATCCTCGACTATACCATCGAACGCGAAAAATAATTCGCCCCGCTTGGGACGACTGGATATAATCAGCGGGGCTGCTCTCTGTCAGGAGAGCAGCCCCGCTGGCTTTTATGTAGATCAATATTTGAAACTGCTGCCGCCCAGGAACTCGCGCAGGAGCGATGTGGGCGGAATCTCACGCTGGTTGATCGATAGGAAATAGCCCAGGAACCGGAGCAGACGGTGCGCCTCGGCATACTCGTGGCAGTCGTGTGGCACGGCGCTGAGTATGGGCTGTGCGTAGTCTTTCATCACGGCCAGCTCGAAGAGGAGCGACGAGTTGAACATGGCGTCGGCATTCTCCTGGTAGGGGAATATCCACTTCTCTTCGCCCCGCCGCACGCTGCCCCAGCGGGCAATGGTACTTTGAGCCGAGGCTCCGCGGTATTTGTAGTCGCGAATGATGCGGCGCAGCAGTCGGTTGTCGGCCGTCGGTATCCAGTTGTGGTCGTCGATCGAGATAGTGGTGAGGGCCGAGACGTAGATGCGGTATTTCTGATGCGGCTTGATTTGGGGCGTCAGTTCGGGATTCAACCCGTGTATCCCTTCGAGAATGAGCACCGCCCCCTCGTCGAGTTTCAGGGTGTTGCCCCTGTATTCGCGGCTGCCGGTCTCGAAGTTGTAGGTAGGCATCGGCACCGTCTCGCCCTGCAACAGTCGGTTGAGGTCCTTGTTGAAGAGGTCGAGGTCGAGGGCATAGAGCGACTCGTAGTCATAGTCGCCCGTCTCGTCGCGCGGCGTGTCCTCGCGGTTGACAAAGTAGTTGTCGAGCGAGATGGCCACCGGTTTGAGCAGGTTGGTCATGAGCTGAATCGAGAGCCGTTTCGAGAAGGTGGTTTTGCCCGACGATGAGGGTCCCGAAATGAGTACGATGCGGGTACCCTCCTCATGGTATCGGCGGGTAATGTCGTCGGCAATCTTGCTGATTTTCTTCTCGTGCAGCGCTTCGGCCACCTTGATGAGGTCGGTTGCCCGTCGGCTCTCGACCGCTTTGTTGAGGTCGCCGATGTTGCTCAACCCGATGATATGGTTGAAGGTGAGGTACTCCTTGAAGGCGTTCAGCATCTTCTCCTGCGGTTCGATGGGTGCCGGTTTCGTAGGGTCGTCGGGAGTAGGGGGCACCAGCAACACCCCGCCGTTGTATTTCATCAGGTCGAATCCCTGCAAATAGCCCGTCGAGGGGGTGAGCCAGCTGTAATACGAGTCGGCCAGTCCGTCGAGGGTGTGGTATTGCGTGTAGAGCTGGTGGGTCGATTGCAGCAGCTCGATTTTGTCGAACATGCTCTGCTGCCGGAAGGTCTCGATGGCGTCGGCCGTGTGGCATTCGATTTTCTTGAAGGGGATATCGGCCGCGATAATCTGTGCCATGCGCTCCTTGATTCGGGCAATTACCTCGGGTTTGAGCGCTTCGGGGTTGTCGAGCAGGCAGTAGTAGCCGTGCGACAGGGAGTGCTCGATGCGCAGCCGGGTGCCCGGCACAATGTCGCTGATGGCCTTGTACATGACAAAGCAGAGCGAACGCACGTAGGTGCGCATGCCCGAGGGGTGGGTGATGTCGAGAAACTCGATGTCTTTGGGACCGTACACCCGGTACCGCAACTCTTCGGTCTTGTTGTTTACATAGGCACATAGGGGGCGATGAGCCAGTTGGGGTTTTGCCATTTCGTAGATTTCGAGCAGAGTTTCACCGCCGTCTATGCGCAGGCTCTTGCCCGTGTTGACACAAAAAATGTCAAATTTTTCTCTTTCCATTGTGATTATAAAGTATGGACGAGGGTTTCACATATTGTTAATAAAAACAAAACAACAATCTTATCTCTGTGCAAGTCTTTTTATTTGTATAAATTTGCAAAGGAATGCTTTTCCAGATGCAAGATTGAGTGTTAAATATACCACAAAGAGGATAATAAAACAACTATTTAAGAAACTTTTATGGAGTACACATTTCTGGACTTCCTGACCCTGATCGGGTCGGTGGGCTTGTTCCTGTATGGAATGAAGGTCATGAGCGAAGGATTGCAGAAGGTGGCAGGCGACAGACTGCGCAATATCCTGGCTGTAATGACAAAGAATCGGTTTTCAGGAATGTTTACCGGTATATTGATTACGGCACTGATACAGAGCTCGTCGGCATCGACGGTGATGGTAGTGAGCTTCGTCAACGCGGGTCTGATGACCCTGGGGCAGTCGATGGCGGTGATTATGGGTGCCAACGTGGGAACTACCGTTACGGCCTGGATTATCTCCATCTTTGGCTTCAAGGTCAACATCACCCTGTTTGCCCTCCCGTTGATCGGTTTGGGCACTCCGCTCCTCTTTTCGAGGAACAGCACCCACAAGTCGTGGGGCGAGTTCCTCATCGGTTTCTCCTTCCTCTTCATGGGGCTCGACTACCTCAATCACTCGGTCCCCGACCTGAAAAGCAATCCCGAGATATTTGAGTTTCTCACCTCCTACACCCAGATGGGATTCCTCTCCATCTTGATATTCTGCGCCGTAGGTGCCATCGTGACCATGATCGTGCAGGCGTCGAGTGCGACGCTGGCCATCTCGCTCATCATGTGCAGCAAGGGGTGGATAACCTTCGACATTGCCGCGGCGCTGATCCTGGGGAGTAACATCGGTACCACGATAACCCCGCTGTTGGCTTCGATCAGTGCCAATGTGTCGGCCAAGCGGGCCGCGATGGGACACCTGTTGTTCAACGTGCTGGGGTCGATATGGACCTTGATACTGTACTACCCTTTTATTCGTTTTATCGTGTGGATATGTACCTCGCTGGGCGTGGGGAACCCCAACGATTTGATGGCTTTCGTATCGGCCAACGAGCAGACAAACCCTTCGCTCATCAACGCCCTGAATAACGGGGGGACCCTGCATACGCCTGATTTCGAGCAGCAGAAAGCTCATTTCGAGGCAATGCAGTTCTCGGTGTCGTTTGGGTTGTCGATGTTCCACACGGTGTTCAACGTCATCAACGTGACGATTATGATTTGGTTCACGGGGCTCTACGAGAAGATTGTCACCCGGTTGGTGCGGGTGAAGGACAAGAAGGGCGAGGAGGAGTTCCAGCTGAAATTCATCTCGCGGGGTATGTTGTCGGCTTCGGAATTGAATTTGCCTCAGGCTCATCAGGAGATTGCCGTCTATGCCGAGCGGGTGCAACGCATGTTTGGCATGGTAGAGGATTTGCTGCACGAGAAGGAGGGGAGCGAGGCTTATATGAAGCTCTACAACCGCATCGAGAAATATGAACAGATTTGCGACCGCATGGAGTTGGAGATTGCCGGCTTCCTGAATCTGGTTGTGGGCGGCCGATTGAGTTTCGACGGCAAGATGCGGGTGAACAGCATGCTCAGCATCGTGACCGAGATTGAGAGCATCGGCGACTGCTGCTACAACCTGGCCCGCACGCTGCAACGGAAGCAGGACTCGCACATCGTCTTTAACGACGAGATTATCGGCAATATCGATGCCATGTTCAAACTCAATGCCGAGGCGCTCAACAACATGGTGCTGCTCTTGTCGAGCAACGAGCCCACGATGAGCGAGATTATGGTTTCGTACAACAAGGAGTGTGAAATCAACAATTTCAGGAATCAGTTGCGCAAGTCGAACATCGAGAACATCAACAACAAGCACTATGAATACCAGGCCGGCATCTACTACATGGACATGGTGGCCGAGTGCGAACGCCTGGGCGATTACGTGATCAACGTAGTCGACGCCATCAAGCAACAAGAAGAGCGTCATGCGTAATAACGGTTGTGATGTGGAAAGACGACAACGCCCGGGAGAAACTCTCCCGGGCGTTGTCGTTATGGGTAGAGAGCCGAGGGGGCTCAGGCATTGCGGTGCAGCAGTTCGATAAGTTCGGCCACCCCCTCTGAAGCCCCTTTCTGAATGACGTGGACGGGGCGGTTTATCGGCACCCGCACCTCTTGGGGGTCGATAAGGTAGATGGGTATCTGCGGACGCACGTAGCGCAGCAGTCCGGCTGCCGGGTAGACGTTGAGCGAGGTGCCTATCACGACAAAGATATCGGCCTGCTCGGTAATCTCAATTGCCGGCTCGATCATGGGGACCGCCTCGCCAAACCACACGATGTGGGGCCGCAGCCGGTCGCCATACGGGTCGGTGGCATCGGGAGCCAGTTCATACTGGTCGGGAGTAAGTTCGTAAACCCTGCTCTCGTCCTTCACCGAGCGCACCTTGGTGAGTTCGCCATGCAGGTGAATCACGTGCGAACTGCCCGCCCGCTCGTGCAGGTTGTCGACATTCTGGGTGATGATGGTTACGTCATACTCCTTTTCGAGCGAGGCCAGCCCCTTGTGGCCCGCATTGGGCTCTACGGTGAGCAACTCCTTGCGCCGCTTGTTGTAAAATCCCTGAACCAGGGCGGGATTTCGTTCCCACCCCTCGGGGGTAGCCACATCTTCTACGGGATAGCGGTCCCACAGGCCGCCGCTGTCGCGGAAGGTAGAGAGCCCGCTCTCTACGCTCATGCCCGCTCCGGTTAATACAACCAGTCTCTTTTTCATATCTTTACAGCCTTAAAATGTTTGTCGATATACAGGGGAAGAACCCACCTAAAAGTAGTATAAAACAGCGACGGGCGCAAATGATTTATATAAAATAACGTGAGTTCGATATAAATTAAAACATCGTGAGTTGTCCGTCTTTGACAAAACGTACGTCAATGGCGGGCTTCTTTTCAAAGAAGCAGTATGCAGCTATGGCAGAGAGCGAGTTGGCAATAAAGTTATTGAAGGAACGGTGTCTGGAGTGTTCAATCTGGGCGATGTTCTTTAACTCGTCATTGACTGTTTCAATCAAAGCACGTTTTCTCAGCAGGATTTTGTCCGCTATGCTCATCAGGGAGTTCTTCATGTTGTTCTTCACTTTGGTTATCAACTGTATGCCGTTAAGAAATAGGTTCTCGAACAAGGTTTGCCCGATATACCCCTTGTCCGCACACAGTTTGCCCTTGATGTTCTTCAGGAACTTTGTCTGTTTCAGCGGTTCACGGTCATCCACATTTCCCGGAGTAAACATGAAATTGAGAATTTCACCCTTATCGTTGATGATCAGGTGAAGCTTAAACCCGAAGAACCATCCCATGGAGCATTTTCCACGTTCGGCGAGACCCTTAAAAGTCTTGTGAATCAATATGCGTTGGTTTCGGCATACACGCAGCGGTGTGGAATCCACAAAGCTGATACCGGTACAAGTACCCAACAGGACTTCCTTGATGAAAATGGTCAGCTGCAGCAGGACTTCCTTTTCCAGTTCTACAAAACGGTTATAGGACACACGTCTGGGAAAGAGATGCGTCAGATGTTTGCATACATATTCTTTGTAGTAATGCTTGAAACATCTGAAGCCTCCCGAGTGGAACAGGACTAGGATGACCATGATTTCCGCATCACTCATCCGGTTCGGCTTATTCCGATGCTTATGATTCTTGTCTTCAACCATATATTTTTCCTGTGTTTTGGCAAATTCCTTGCAAAAATCATCCGCCATACAAAAAATCTCCGTAACTTTAGCCTCTGAGAACATAGTGGTAGTCGCTTAAATGTTATAATTGAGCACTATAAATTTAATGCTTTTATCGCTATGTTCCTAATTTTCAAACTGATAATTTCAATCTTTATATCGAACTCACGTTAAAATATGTTGAAAATGTGCTCTCCGCTGTACCGGTTGGGGCGATAATTATATTTTTTTTTAAGGAGATTTTATCGAATTAAGTATAAAAACCCTATCTTCGCCACGCAAATATTGTATATCAAGTTTGCCTAACAGAACAATAGAATAGAAAATGGATAAATTGAGTTATGCATTGGGTCTCAGCATGGGGCACAATTTCCTGGGTTCGGGAATCAAATCGTTGAACGTCGAGGATTTTGCCAAGGGTGTAGAGGCCGTATACAAGCAGGAGAAACCCGAAATCAGTTTCGACGAAGCCAAACAAATCATCAACGAGTATTTCACCAATCTGCAAAACGAGATTGCCGAGGAGAACAAACGCGCCGGTGAGGCATTTCTCGCCGAGAACGCCAAGCGTCCCGGTGTCGTGGTTCTGCCCAGCGGTTTGCAATACGAGGTGCTCACCGAGGGAAAAGGTCGCAAACCGAAAGCCACCGACAAGGTACAGTGCCACTATCACGGAACCTTGATTGACGGACAGGTATTCGACAGCTCCATTCAACGGGGTACACCCGCCGTGTTCGGGGTCAATCAGGTAATTCCCGGGTGGGTAGAGGCCTTGCAGTTGATGCCCGAGGGCTCTCGCTGGAAACTCTACATACCCTCCGACTTGGCCTATGGCGAGCAGGGGGCCGGGGGCAGTATTCCCGCCAACGCTACGCTTGTATTTGAAGTGGAACTTATTAAAATATTGTAATTAATTACCTCATAAACAATGAAAAAAAGTATTTTATTTTGTGTGGCGCTTGCCGGTCTCACGGTAATGTCGTCTTGCGGAAATAAAGCCGCTACTAAATTGGAGAATGCAACCGATAGTGCCAGCTACGCACTGGGTGTTTCCAATGGTGCCCGTTTTGGCGAAGCCTTGAAGTCGGGCATGTATGACCAGTTGAAAGGTATCGACCCCGATGATTTTATGAAAGGTATGGTCGCTGCTTTGAAAACCGACTCTACGCAACGTTCCTACGAAATGGGTATGAGCCAGGGTATCTACATCAAAGAGATGCTGAACAACATCGAGAAAGGTACCGGTTTGAAAATCGATGTGGCTACCTTTGTTCAGGCTTACAAACAGGCTTTTGAAGGAGATACGACTCTGATGATTTCGGCTATGGATTCCAATACGGTTCTCGATGCTATTTTCAGAGCTGCTGCCGAGGCCAAGGAAAAAGAGGAACTTGCTCGCCTGGCCGAGACTCCCGAAGCTAAGGAAAACCTGGCCAAGGGCGAAGCCTTCCTGGCCGAGAAAGCCAAGGAAGAGGGCGTTGTAAAGACCGAATCGGGCTTGCTCTACAAGGTCGTTAAAGAGGGTCAAGGCGAAAAGGTTCAAGCCAACCAACGTGCCAAAGTATCGTACAAAGGTACGTTGATCGACGGAACTCAATTCGATGCCAATGCCAGTGCAATCTTCTCGCCTGCGGGTGTAGTGAAAGGTTTCGGCGAAGGTCTGCAACTGATGCAGAAAGGTGGCAAGTATATCCTTTACATTCCTGCCGAACTGGGTTACGGTGTACGCGGCGGTGGCGATAAGATTCCTACCAACTCGGCACTTGTATTCGAGGTAGAGGTTTTGGATATCCTGAAATAAGCCTTTCCGGTTATTGGGAGAATAGACTGTCGTTATACGATTCTTCTCCGAAAGTTGAAGATAAAAAACATATATTTCCAAGTGAGAGAGCTTGACCATTGAGGTCAAGCTCTCTTTTTATACACCCCGGGGTGTATGTCCCCTCTCATTGTTTTTTGTTCAGGTGGTTTTCTTGTAGCTCAGGATAGCCCACGATACCATGGCGGCACCGATGGCCAGCAGGCCGGCGGCATCGGTCCACACGTCGGCCAGGGTGCTGCCCTTGATGTAGATGCCGCGCATGGCATCGGCATAGTAGCGCATGGGATTCAGATAGGTGATGGCCTGGGCCCAGCCGGGCATCGAGGCGATGGGGGTGAAGATACCGCTCACGAGCATGAACACCATCATGAAAAACCAGGTGACAAACATGGCCTGCTGTGCATTGTCGCTGTAATTGGAGATTAGCAGCCCCATACCGGCCGTGACCAGAATGTTGCCGGCGGTGAAGAAATACATCAGCCCGATTGACCCGGCGCAGGAGTAGTCGAATACCCACCAGGCGATGAGGAGGCAGGCCGTGAGTACGAAAAAGGCTACCAGCCAGTAGGGAATGAGTTTGCAGAGGATAAAGACACCCCGGTTCACGGGGGTTACGTTAATCTGTTCGATGGTTCCCCGCTCCTTTTCGCTGACGATGTTAAGGGCCGGGAAGAAGCCTGTGAGCATTGTGATGGCGATGACGATGAGCGCCGGTACCATGAACAGCTTGTAGTCGAGATAGGTGTTGAAATAGTATTTCGGCGACACGTCGAGTTGAGCGCCTGTTGTCGAGCCTTGTCGGCCTGGCGCATGTTCGGCGTAGAAGCGCTGGACGCACGAGGTGAGGTATCCGGCACCGATACTCCCTTTCGTGCCGTTGATGGTGTTTACCTTGATTCCCACGGGCAGAGGTTCGCCCCGTTCGAGCGAACGGTCAAAGTCCGATTCGATGGTCAAGATGGCGTCGGCCTTGTTCCGGTCCATCTGTTGCATGGCCCAGTCGGGGTCGTCGCTCACACCCACCAGATCGAAATATCCCGAGGCGGTGCAGGTCTCGATCAGCTTCGACGAGGCCATCGTCCGGTTGTTGTCGACCACCACCAGGTCGATGTTGCGTATCTCCATGCTCACGGCAAACGGGAATACCAGCATCATCAGCACCGGGAAGGCGATGGCCATCTTGGGCAGGCCGGGGTCTCTGAAAAACTGCTTGAACTCTTTCTCCAACAAATAAAGCATGACCATAAATACTCCCTCCCTTTATAATCTCCGTTTGAACAACCGCACGCTGACGGCCAGCAGGAACAGGGTCATCAGCAGCAGAATGGTAAATTCCTGATAGATGTAGCCGAAGCCTACCCCCTCGATCATCACCTTCTTGACCATGATGATGTACCACTTGGCCGGGATAATGTCCGACACGTATTGCAGCACGACCGGCATGCTCTCGCAGGGGAAGATGATACCCGAGAAAATCATCGTGGGCATCGTGAGCCCCATGCCCGAGATGAGCAGGGCGGTCTTTTGGGTGGACGAGATGACCGAAATGAGCAGCCCGATACCCAGCGAAGCCAGAATGAAGAGTACCGAGACGACCGACAGGAGCAGCAGACTGCCCCGCAGGGGTACCCCCAGGACGAAGCGGGCCAGCAGCAGGATTGTGACCAGATTGACCAGCGACAGGACCAGATAGGGTATGGCCTTGCTGATAATCACGCCGATGGGGCGGATAGGCGAGACGAGCAGCAGCTCCATGGTGCCGCTCTCTTTCTCGCGCACAATCGAGATGGCGGTCATCATCGAGCAGACCAGCATGAGAATGAGTCCCATCACCCCGGGCACGAAGTTGTAGGACGACCGCACGGCCGGGTTGTACATGTATTGCACGTGGGGGAAGGCGGCCTGTGGCGAGTCGCCTTGTGTGCCGAGTTCGCTCTGCACGTCACTCAACACCCCGTTCACGTAGTTGACAATCATCTGGGCGGTATTGGGGTCGGAGCCGTCGCCCAGCAGACGCACCGAGGCCTGGCCGTAGTGGTGCAGCCGCTCGTCGAAGTTGCGCTCGAAACAGACCGCCACGTCCGCCCGTCCCTGGCGGAACCGTTCCGGTACCTCGGAGACTGACTCGTAGACGGCCTCGACGTTCAGGTAGGGATTCCGGTCGATGCGCTCCACGATTTGCCTCACTGCGGGGTCGTTGCTGTCGCCCACGACGTCGACCCGGGCGTTGTGCACCTCGGTGCTGACGGCAAATCCGAACAGGATAATCTGCACGACGGGCATCACCAGCACGATGAGTATGGTGCGCCTGTCCCGGAATATGTGTCGGAACTCTTTCTTGATGAAGGAAAAAAATGTTTTCATTCTCCGTCTCCTCCTATTCTCTTTGGGCACGATAGGCCAGTTTACGGAATACCGTGTCCATATCGGTCGCCCCGTAGCGCTGTTTGAGTGCGGCAGGCGTGTCAAGGTCGGCAATGACCCCGTCGACCATGATTGACACCCGGTCGCAATACTCGGCCTCGTCCATATAGTGCGTGGTGACAAATATCGTTGTGCCGCCCTCGGCCGCCTCGCAAATCAGGTCCCAGAAGAGTCGTCGGGTTTCGGGGTCGACACCCCCGGTGGGCTCGTCGAGAAAGACGATGGCCGGGTTGTGAATGAGGGCGATGCTGAAAGCCAGCTTCTGTTTCCAGCCCAAGGGGAGGTCGCCCACCAGCTCGTCTCTCAGGTCGGTCATGTTCAGGTAGCGCAGCATGGCGTCGCTCTTCTCCCGAATGCGCTTGCCGCTCAGCCCGTAGATGCCCCCGAACAGGCGGATATTCTCCCACACTTTCAGGTCGGCATAGAGCGAGAATTTCTGGCTCATGTACCCGATGTGGCGCTTGATTTTCTCCTGGTCGCGGTTCAGGTCATACCCGTTGACCGTCCCGCCACCCGAGGTGGGACGGCTCAATCCGCACAGAATCTTCATGGCGGTGGTCTTGCCGGCCCCATTGGCTCCGAGGAATCCGAAGATTTCGCCCCGGTGTACCTTGAAACTGATGTGGTCGACCGCCGTAAAGTCGCCGAATTTTTTGGTCAGTTCGTCGACCACAATAATATCGGTGTTTGGGTTCATGATTCTTGCCTTTTTTCTTTTGCCAGTTCCATGAAACAGTCTTCGATATTCGGCTCGATTTCCCGCACCACTACGTCGTGAAATCCGGCCGCTTGGAGCTTTGCTGTCAACTCTTCCGGCTGTATGGTCCCCGGTGTTACGGCCACGTGGTGCTCCGAACCGAACGAGAAGCACCGCAGCAGGCCGGGTGTGCGCCGCAGGAATTTCAACAGCGGGTAGGCCGGTTTGCCCGACACGCCGAACAGCCGGTGTGGATACTGGGCCACGATGGCGGCAGGGGTACCCGTCTCGATGATTCGCCCCTTTTGCAGGAGCGAGATGCGGTCGCAGAGGGAGGCCTCGTCCATGTAGGGAGTCGACACCAGTATGGTCACCCCCGACTCCCGAATGCGGTAGAGCATGTTCCAGAAATCCTTGCGGCTCACGGCATCGACGCCCGTGGTGGGCTCGTCGAGAAAAAGTACCGAGGGGCGGTGCACCAGGGCGCAGCAGAGGGCCAGTTTCTGTTTCATGCCGCCCGAAAGTTTCCCGGCGCGCCGGTCGCGAAAAGGCTCGATTTGAGCATAGATTTCTTCGATGTTTCCGTAGTTCTCGGCTACGGTGGTGCCGAACATCGTGGCGAAAAAGTCGAGGTTCTCGGCTACCGTCAGGTCTTGATAGAGCGAGAAGCGTCCCGGCATGTAGCCGATGCGTTGCCTGATGGCCATGAAATCTTTCACCACGTCGAGCCCTTCGATGCGGGCACTGCCGCTGTCGGGCAGGAGCAGCGTCACCAGAATGCGGAACAGCGTGGTCTTGCCGGCCCCGTCGGGACCGATGAGGCCGTAAATCTCGCCCCGCTGTATGTCGAGCGAGATGCGGTCCAGGGCCTGGCAGGTACCGTAGCGTTTGCTCACTGTTGTTACTTCGATGGCTCCCATGGTTGTGATGCTTTATTGAAACCGCACATAGGCATACATGCCCAGTTTGAGGTATCCGTCATTGTCGAGGGCGATTTTGGCGGCGTAGACCAGGTCGGCCCGTTCGTCCTTGGTCTGAATGTTCTTCGGGGTAAACTCGGCCTCGTCGGCAATCCACACCAGTCGCCCTTCATATGTGCGGGGCTTGTCGGTACCGTCCTCGATGGTCACCCGCACGGTGTCGCCCAGTTTCACCTCGGCCAGTTGGGCGGTGGTGAGGTAGGCCCGCACATAGACCTGTTTCAGGTCGGCCAGCTTGAAGAGCGATTTGCCCGAGGTGACCAGTTCGCCCGCTTCGGCAAACTTGGTCAGCACCGTGCCGTCGATGGGGGCGACGATGCGGCATTTGCTCAGCTGGTCGTCCTTCTCGGCGATTTGCACGTCGTAGAGGGCGAGCTCCTCGCGGATTCCGGCGTTGTTGCGTTCGTAGTTCTGTCGCTGGGCGGCAATCTCCCGTTCGGTCACGGCAATCTGCGACACCAGGTCGTCCACCTGCTTTCGGGTAGCGGCATCTTTGGCTTCGAGGGCCTGGTAGCGCTCGCGGTCCGATTTCAGCTTGTTCAGTTGGGCGTATTGCGAGGCCAGTTGCCGGTCGATGTCCACCCATTTGGTCTGCGTGTTGCTCCGCTTGCGCACCAACTCCTCCTTCTGCAAATAGGTCTGTACCGAGTCGATGACGCCCACCACCTCATCGGTGGTGAGCTTGTCGCCCTCGGTCAGTTGCAGGGCGATGATGCGTCCGTTGGCTTCGGCCGAAACGACTACTTCGGTAGCCTCTATCTGTCCGCAGGCGTCAAATTCGCGTGAGCGGTCGGTACAGCTGCCGAGAGCCAGCAGTGCAGCCGCTGTCGCTACATAGAAAATCTGCTTTTTCATTGCCTTTTGGTTTTATGGTTGTTCGGTTGATTATTGTCCCAATGTATTTTTCAGGTCGCAGATGGCCATGACCAGTTGCACCTGGTGGAGCGATTGGGCCACCCGGGCGTTGAACTCCTCGTCGATCATCTCCATCAGGTCGGTGAGCATGATTACCCCCTGCTTGTATTGCTCTTCGCCCGCCTGGCGTATCTCCTCGCGCAGCCGGATAATCTCGCGGTCCTGCTCGAGTACGTGTTCGGCTTTGTGCACCTCGTTCAGCTGGTCGGTCACATCGAGCATGGTGTTGAGCACGAAGGCCTCCTGCTGACGCTCGATGCGCTCCTTCTGCACGGCTATCTTGCGAATATCGTTCTTGCGCGAGTAGAGGGCTCCCAGGTTCCATTGCAGCTTCACCCCCACGGTGTAGTAGGGTTCAAACTCGTTTTTCAGGATATTCAGTCCCGGGCGACCTATACCACCCTGCAACGAGAGGTTGAGCTTGGGATAGAGGTTGGATTGCAGGTCACGGCGCTGTATCTGAGTCTGTTCCAACTGAGCCTTGTAGAGTTGCAGTTCAGGACGGGCGAGGGTAGCGGTGTCGATAGGCAGGTCGACAGGCGGCTCGACAAACCGGGCTTGCGACAGGTCCTCGCCGGTGAGGCGGCCCAGGATGTCGACATAGGCCTGGCGGTCGGCATGCAGCGACGAGATGGTCTGCTTGTAGTTGAGGATATTCACGTCGACGATACTCAGGTCCGACTGGTACGACACACCGTGCTCGATGCCGGCCAGCACCGACTCGCGGTTGCGGTAGAGGCTCTTGACGGCAATTTCGTTCTGGGCAATCTGCTTGTCGATGAGCAGGATACCCAGGAAGATGTTTTCGACCTTCTGCCGCAGACCGTAGAGCGAGACCTCCAACTGTTTGCTCTGTATCTTGGCATCGGCACTCACCAGCCGTTTTTTGTTGGCCGTTGAGCCGCCGTCCCAGATGGTCTGGCTCACCTCGCCTACCAGCGAATACTGGTCGTGGGGCAGGTTGAACTTGAACTCGGGTATCTCGAAGGGCATTTCGACTACCTTCGACTGGTATTGGGCTTTACCGCTGATGGTGAGTTGCGGCAGCCAGCTTTGACTGGCCGTCGACAGGTCATATTTCTCGGCTTCGCGAATCAGTCCGAGCTCCTGAATTTGCGGGTAGTTGTTGCGGGCCTTCTCCACACATTCGCTCAGCGTTACCTGTGCGGCGACCGACCCGGCCAGAGTGGCCCATAGCATAAGAAAAACCCATCTTTTCATCGGTATCTATCTCCCTTCCTTAACTTTCTTGTGTTTGACGTTCTATCGAGTCCGGGGCATGAGTCCCGGTATGGTTTATCGATTGGAGGCACACTGCCCGTAGAGGCGGTGATACAACAGGGCGATGACCTCTTCGTGCCGACGTTGCAGTGCTTGATCCGTTTCGGGACCGGTCATACCCGCTATGGGTTCGACGACCGGCAGAAACAGGTAGGTCGCAAAGCTCGTCGTGACGATGTCCAGAAAGAGTTGCTCGAAGGTGATGGGGTTGCATCGGCCCGCCTGTACCTCCCGGTCGAGCAGAACCTTGTGATGCCCGGCAAGTCCGGCAATCAGGTCTATGGTGCTCTCGCGGTAGCGGGCGAGCAGCTCGGGGTTGTGCCGGGCTATATCGTACAGGAATGCCACCAACTGGCGGTGCTGGTCGAAATAATCGAGCAGGCGGGTTACACCGCCTTTCAGATTTTCCCAAAACGAGACGGCTTCGGTCGACATGGCTACCCGTATCGAGGCAAACAGTTCGTGCAGGTTCTTGTCCAGTACCTTGAAGAAAATCTGCTCCTTGGTCTGGAAATAGTAGTGCAGCATGGCGTGAGTCACTCCTGCCCGTCGGGCAATCTCGGTTGTGGTAGCCAGCGAGTATCCCTTTTCGAGAAACAGCTCCTCGGCGGCAGCCATGACGGCACCCTCGGTATGTCTTCGCTTGTTTCCTACTTTTGACTGATTCATAGTGCTTTACTGATTTAACAGCTCTGTTAATTCACAAGTATAACCATTTATTGCAAGAACACCAATAAAAAATTGATTTTTAACATTGGCAGAGGATAAAGAGGGTGCTGTACTCTCTCTCTTCGCCGAATCTCCTGTTTAGCCTGGTTTCGGATAGAAAAGTGTTGTGTGAGTTCCATGGGTGCAGACCATTTGTGAAGGTTTCTCTATCTTTTTGCCAAAAAAATAGCTAAAACATAGTTGTATATTCAAAAAGAAATGATATTTTTGTCGCAAAATGATTTATGTAAATAAATTTTTATGGAAAAGATAGATAACTTAGATCGTCAGATTCTTGAGATTATCATGCGCAATGCCCGCATTCCGTCGAAGGACGTAGCCGCCGAATGCGGTGTTTCGCGTGCTGCCATTCACCAGCGTATTCAACGCATGATCGACATGCATGTGATTACCGGTTCGGGGTATCATGTAAATCCCAAATCGTTAGGTTTCAGAACATGTACCTATATCGGGGTGAAATTGGAGAAGGGTTCGATGTATCGCGATGTTGTTCCCGAGCTCGAAAAGATTCCCGAGGTGGTAGAGTGCCACTTCACGACTGGTCCCTATACGATGCTGTGCAAGCTCTATGCCCGTGACAACGAGCACCTGATGGAGTTGCTGAACGACAAGATTCAGCACATCAAGGGTGTGGTTTCGACCGAGACGCTTATCTCACTCGAACAGAGCATGAATCGCGAGATTCCGGTGATGAAGGAGTAAAGGCCATAGATTTCCCGCGGGGAGCCCCGGGGAGTATAAATAAAGACGAGGGTAACCCCCGATGCCACAAGGCGCGGGTGTTGCCCTCGTTTGTTTTTGGGGATTGAGACAACACGTCGCTCATGGCCGGGAACCGGGGGCAGGACAACTGTACAGTCTGAATTTAAGCGGGCGTGTTTGCCGAATGGTTGCGTATCATCTTTTTGCGCGTGTACCATAACATCAGCAGCGTGACGAGGGTGGCAATCGTGTCGGATACCGGCATGGCACCCCACACGCCGTCCAGGTCGAACAGGCGGGGCAGGACGAGCAACAGCGGAATGAGGAAAATGACCTGACGCGTGAGACTCATGAAGATAGCCTTTGAGGCCATACCCAGCGACTGGAACAGGTTGGTGGTGACGATTTGCAGCCCCACGATGGGGAATACCCCCATGGCGATGCGCATGCCGTGTATGGCCACCTCGATCAGGTGCTCGTCGGTGGTGAAGGCCCGTATGATGTAGTAGGGGAAGAAGGTCGAGCCTATCCACCCTACCGTAGCGCAGAGGGTAGCCACGGCGCAGGTAATCTTGAAGGCCCGCGTCATGCGGTTGTAGTTTCCGGCCCCGTAGTTGTAGCCCACGACAGGTTGCATGCCCTGGCACAGCCCTACGATAAGCATCACCACCAGCGTGGCGTAGCTGTTGAAGATACCGAAGGCCCCGATGGCTTCGTCGCCGCCGTAGCGATAGAGCGAGGTGTTGATGATGGCGTTGATTACGCTGCTGGCGATATTGACCAGGAAGGGCGACATGCCTATGGAGACGATATTGATGAGAATGGCCCATTCGAGCTTGAAGTAGCGTCGGTGAAACCGCACGTTACTGCGAGCATTGCAGAAGTGTGCCATCACGAAAACCGCCGAGATGGTCATGGCGATGTCGGTCGCGATGGCCGCTCCCTTGATACCCAATTTCAGACCGAAGATGAAGATGGGGGCAAGAATGAGGTTGGAGAAAGCCCCGATGAGCATTGTGTACATGGCCTTACCGGGATAGCCCGAGGCCCGCATCATGTTGTTGAAACTGTAACAGAGGTTGGTGAAGAGCATGCCGGGCATGATGTAGAGCAGGAACTCGCGGGCGTAGGGTATGGTGCGGTCGCTGCCGCCGAAGCTGCGCAGAATGTCGTCCATGAAGACGACGAAGAGCGAGAGGTAGCAGAGGGCAAAGGTGATGGAGAGAATGAGGCTGTTGGCCAGAATCTTCTCGGCCTTCTCCTTGTCGTCCTGTCCCAGCACAATCGAGATGCGGGCTGCCGCACCTTGACCTACCAGCATGCCGATGGCCCCCGAAATCGACATGATGGGGAAGGTGAGGGCCAGCCCCGATATGGCGTCGGGGCCCACCCCCTGCCCGATAAAGATGCGGTCGATTACGTTGTAGAGCGACATGACCATCGTTCCCACGATGGCCGGTACCGAGTATCGCCAAAGCAGTTTCCCCACGGGGAGCGTGGCCAGTTCGGCCCGAATGTCGTTCTTGCGGTTCATCGGTTATTCCTGTAATTTCAAGCCGGGTCGCACCAGTCGCCGTTGGCTTTGATAAGGGCGATGAGTTTCTCGATAGCCAGCTCTTCGGGAATATTCTTTTCGATGCAGTTCTTGCCTTTGTAGAGGCTCACCCGGTTGCGTCCGGCACCCACGTAGCCGTAGTCGGCGTCGGCCATTTCGCCGGGACCGTTCACGATACACCCCATGATACCTATTTTGAGGCCGGTGAGGTGCGAGGTAGCCGCCTTGACTCGGGCGATGGTCGTTTGCAGGTCGAACATTGTCCGTCCGCAACTGGGGCAGGAGATGTATTCGGTCTTGCTGAATCGCTTGCGGGCCGCCTGTAAAATGGTGAACATGTACTCTACGAGGCGCTGTGAGGCGATATCTCCGTCGTTGCGGAGGAATACCCCGTCGATGAGGCTGTCGAGCAGGAAGGGGCCGAAATCGGCTCCGGCCTTCACCTGCAACTCCTCGGGGTCGTTCTCGCGGTAGTACCTTTTCAGGATTACGGGACACGGGCAACCGGCCGCCGTGAGTCGAGCCAGGGCAGCCCGCAGGTCACCCACGGGGTTGGGGTGTTGCGACGAGAGAATCAGCACGACACCCTTCTCCCCGGTCAGCAGGGAGAGCAGCGAGTCGGAAATCTCGGCGGTATCGGCTTGCAGGAACCGCAGGGGAGCCCGACAGGATTTCAGGGCCTGCTCGTCGGCCGTCCCGAAGAGCGGGAAGGTGTTGTCTTGGCCGTGATAGTGGGGATAGTCGACAATCACCCGGGTGGCATCGTCGGCCGCCCGGTCGTGCGTGTAGTAGAAGTCGGCCTTTGTGCCCGACCCGGGAGTCCCTTCGGCGATGACAACCGGCTGTTCGCCGGCACCTATGCCGCCGCAAGCGGCTTTGGGTCGGTCGGCCAGCTGTTCGAGCGAGAGGTCGGGAGCCACGACCGGAGTGTGTCCGGCCCGGGCCGTGATGTAGTCGACCAGCTTGCGGGCCACCGGTACTTCGGCCTCGGGAGCCTCGCTCAGCGAGACTCTGATGGTGTCGCCGATGCCGTCGGCCAGCAGGGTGCCTATGCCCACGGCCGATTTGATTCGTCCGTCCTCGCCGTCGCCGGCCTCGGTTACCCCCAGATGCAGCGGGTAGCACATGCCCTCAGCCTCCATCGTTTTGATGAGCAGCCGCACGGTCTGTACCATGACCACCGTATTGGAGGCCTTGATGGAGATAACCACATCGTCGAAATGTTCGTCGCGGCAGATGCGCAGGAACTCCATGCACGATTCCACCATGCCGGCCGGCGTGTCGCCGTAGCGGCTCATGATGCGGTCGGAGAGCGAGCCGTGGTTTACCCCCAGCCGAATGGCCGTGTGATGTGCCTTGCAGATGTCGAGGAAGGCGACGAAGCGCTCCCTGAGCCGTTGCAGTTCGGCGGCATACTCCTCGTCGGTATAGTCGATTTGCTTGAAGGTGCGGGCACTGTCGACGAAGTTACCGGGATTGATACGAACCTTCTCGACGGTGCAGGCAGCGGCATCGGCCGCCTTGGGGTTGAAGTGAATGTCGGCAATCAAGGGGGTGTGGTATCCCCGGGCAAGCAGCCCCTTCTTGATTTCGGCCAGGTTCTCGGCTTCGCGCACACCCTGGGCGGTGAGCCGCACATAGTCGGCCCCGGCCTCGATGATGCGGATACACTGCTCCACGCTGCCCGGGGTGTCGAGGGTAGAGGTGTTGGTCATCGACTGTATGCGTATGGGGTATTCCCCGCCGAGGGGCGTGTCGCCGATGTGTACGACACTGCTTTTCCGGCGATGATAGTTGTAGTAATCCATGATAAAAGCGAACGGTATGAATAAGAATCAGTTGGTTTTGAACTTGTATTTGACCTCGGCCAGCGCTTCGTTGGCGGCGACGATCTTTTGCGTCAATCCGGCTTTGTATTTCTCCACCTTTTCGGCAATGGCGGCATCGCCCAGAGCCAGCATCTGGGTGGCCAGGATAGCGGCGTTGAGCGAGGCGTTGATACCCACGGTGGCTACGGGGATTCCCGGGGGCATCTGTACGATGGCCAGCAGGGCGTCGAGACCTTCCATACCCGATTTGATGGGCACACCGATAACCGGCAGGGGAGTCATCGAGGCGATGACTCCGGGCAGGTGAGCCGCCATGCCGGCAGCCGCGATGATTACTTTGATGCCGCGCGCTTTGGCTCCTTTGGCAAACTCTTCGACCTGAGCCGGTGTGCGATGGGCCGAGAGGGCCAGCATCTCGAAGGGGATTTCGCACTCGTCGAGCAGCTTGGCGGCCTTTTCCATGACGGGGAGGTCGGAGGTGCTCCCCATGATGATACTTACAACAGGTTTCATAGTGGTATATATTACTTATCGTTATAGGTTATGCAAAGATATAAAACATTGACACGCAGCAGAGCACTCCCAGGCTGAATCCGGCTCCTACCTGTCCCAACGTGTGGCGGTTGAGCAGAATGCGCGATGAGCCTATGGCTCCGGCCAGTAACAGCGTGATGAGTTGTAGCGGGAGAATATAGGGCTTGAGCATGAGTCCGTAGAAACTCATGAGAAAGACCAGCGTGACCATCGAACCGGCTGCAATCATGTGGGCGCTTATCTTCCAGTAGCGGTTGATGAAGAGGGCGAGGATAAGTGAAATGAGAGCGGCAGCTATGAAAGAGAGTATCCAGCTGGGTATTCCGAACCGATAGAGGTAGAGGTAGCAGGCCACGTAGCAGACAAAGTTGATGATGTAGGGTACCGTGCGCTCGGTGCGGTTGTGCAGTCTGACATCGCTGATGTGTCCCGTCTTGTAGAGGATATAGATGCCCAGCGACGGCAACACACAGGTGGTGAGCAGTACGCCTGTGACGATGATACCCAGCAGCCGGTCGCCGAAGATGCGCATGTATGAGGTGTAGAGCGCGATGGCTATGCCGTAGGTGGGCATGAGCAGCGGGTGGAACAGGGTCGACAGCAGGGTAGCCAGTTTTTTCATTTTCGTTCGTGGGTTTAATGGGTTCATATCTCTTTTCTCAACCGGGCCACAGGAATGGAGAGTTGTTCCCGATACTTGGCGATGGTGCGTCGCGCGATGGGGTATCCCTTCTGTTGCAGCAATTCGCACAGCTTGTCGTCGGAGAGTGGTTTGTGCTTGTCTTCATGCTCGACCAACTCTTGCAGCAGCCGTTTGATTTCGCGGGTCGAAACCTCCTCGCCGGCATCGTTCTGCATCGACTCGGAGAAGAAATATTTTAACGGATAAATACCGAAATTTGTTTGCACGTACTTGCTGTTGCTGGCGCGCGAGATGGTCGAGATGTCATATCCGGTGCGCTCGGCCACATCTTTCAGAATCATGGGTTTGAGCGTGCGTTCGTCGCCGGTGAGGAAAAACTCCTTTTGCAGTTCGACAATCACGGTGATGGTTTTGAGCAGCGTCTCCTGCCGCTGTTTCACGGCATTGACAAACCACTGGGCGGCGTCGAGTTTCTGCTTGACAAACAGCAGGGCGTCGCGCTTGTCGCGCGTCTGGTTCTGCTTGTTCGAGGAGTAGTCTTCGAGCATGTCCTGATAGTCGCGGCTCACGTGCAGCTCGGGAATGTTGCTGTTGTTGAGGCTGATGGAGAGCTCGCCGTCCTGAGCCTCGACGTAGAAGTCGGGTATGATATGGTGCTCGGTGTTGCCCGAGTAGCTGTTGTTCCAGGCGCTGCCCGGCTTGGGGTTGAGTTGGGTGATTTCCCGAATGGCCTGTTTCAACTCCTCTTCGCTCACGTTGCACTGGCGCATGATTTTGTCGTAGTGCTTCTTGGAGAACTCGTCGAACATCTGGTCGACAATCTTGTAGGCCAGCAGGTTGGCGGGAGTTCCCTCGTGGCGTTCGAGTTGCAGCAGCAGGCATTCGCGCAGGTTCGAGGCCCCCACGCCGGCGGGCTCGAACTCTTGAATCATTTGCAGAATATCCTCGACCTGACTCACCGGTACATCGAGCCCCACCTGAAAGATGAGGTCGTCGGTGATGGCCTGTATGGGGCGTTGCAGGTAGCCGTTGTCGTCGATGTTGCCGATGATGTACTGGGCTATCTGGTAGGAGGTGTCGTCGAGCGACAGTTCGCCCAGCTGACTTTCGAGGTAGTCGTGAAACGACGAGGCCGAGACAAAGGGTATGTCGTCTTTTTTGTCGTCCTTCGAGAAGTTGTCGGCTTCGAGGCGGTAGTCGGGAATATCGTCCTCGGTGCGGTAGTCGCCCAGCGAGAGTTCCTCGGCCGACTCGGTGGGGTTCCCGTCTTCGTCGGCGTTGGGGTTGAAGTCGTTCAGGCTGTCGAGACTTTCTTCCCGCCCCTCTTCCAGAGCGGGGTTGTCGACCAGCTCCTGCTGCACGCGCTCTTCAAACTCGACTTCGGTGAGTTCGAGGAGCCGAATGAGTTGTATCTGCTGGGGTGAGAGCTTTTGTTGCAGCTTCTGTTGTAGCTGCTGTTTCAGTGCTGCCATAGGACGAGAATCATTTGCAAACGAAGGTAACGATTTTTACGCTAAATAAGTAAAAAAATGAGAATTTTTAACCCCGCACAATATATGTTTGAAATAGGCGCGGGAAGGGGATTCTGCCGTTGTGGTCGGTCGAGTCCGTAGCCGTGGCGGTGGGGCGATAAAAAAAGAGCCGCATATCGGGCAGATATGCGGCTCGTATGACGACAGGCCAGAGGCCTTGTTACGCTTGCTTATTGTTGGTTGTTTTTGTTGCCGTTGCGGTTCTCGCCGTGGTGACGGTCGTTGCGCGGGGCTCTTTCGGGACGGGGCAACAAGGCTTTCATCGACAGACGGTATTTGCCGGTTTTCTTGTCGATTTCGAGGAGTTTCACCGTGACTTCGTCGCCTTCGTGGATACCCGAGGTCTCCATCGATTCGAGACGGTCCCAGCTGATTTCAGAGATGTGGAGCAGACCGTCTTTGCCGGGGAGAATCTCTACGAATGCACCGAAGGGCAGAATCGATTTGACCACGCCGGTATAGATTTCGCCCTCTTCGGGTTGAGCCGTGATGGCCTTGATGCGGCGTTTGGCCTCCTGAATCGAGTCGAGGTTGGCAGCCGAGATTTCGATGTGACCCTCGTTGTTGATTTCGTCGATGGTAACGATGGCACCGCTGGCCTCCTGTATGCTTTGAATAATTTTCCCGCCCGGGCCGATAACGGCACCAATCATGTCTTTGGGGATAATCATCGTCTCGATGCGAGGAGCGTGCGGTTTGAGGTCGGCGCGCGGCTCGGCAATCGTGCTGGTGATGATGTTGAGAATGTGCATACGACCTTCGCGAGCCTGGTTCAAGGCTTTTTCGAGAATCTCGTAGGAGAGACCGTCGCACTTGATATCCATCTGGGTAGCCGTGATACCGTCGCGGGTACCGGTTACCTTGAAGTCCATGTCGCCGAGGTGGTCCTCGTCACCGAGAATATCGGAGAGAATGGCATATTTCACATTGTCTTTGTCGGTGATCAATCCCATGGCGATACCCGATACCGGTTTCTTGATTTGAACACCGGCGTCCATCAGGGCAAGGGTACCGGCGCAAACGGTAGCCATCGACGACGAACCGTTCGATTCGAGGATATCCGATACGACGCGGATTACATAGGGATAATCCTTCGGGATCATGCGTTTGAGAGCGCGGTTGGCCAGGTTGCCGTGACCGATTTCACGACGGCCTACGCCGCGTTGAGCCTTGGCTTCGCCGGTTGAGAAGGGCGGGAAGTTGTAGTGCAGCAGGAAGCGGTCGCGACCTTGGTTGAGCACGTCGTCGAGAATCTTCTCGTCGAGTTTGGTACCCAGCGTAACGGTGGCCAGGGCCTGCGTCTCACCACGGGTAAATACGGCCGATCCGTGAGGACCCGGCAGGTAGTTGACTTCGCACCAGATGGGGCGAATCTGTGTGGTGGTACGACCGTCGAGACGGATACCTTCGTCGAGAATGCAGCGACGCACGGCCTCTTTCTCTACGTCGTGGTAGTAGCGTTTTACGAGAGCCTCTTTTTCGGCGAGTTCCTCTTCGCTCAGTCCGGCCAGATAGTCGTCGACAATGGCGTCGAAGGCGTTTTGGCGGGCGTGTTTGTCGGCGTTACCCGAACGGGCAATGGCATAAGCCTTGTCATAGCATTTGGCCCATACGTCTTTGCGCAAATCTTCGTCGTTGGTCTCGTGGCAGTATTCGCGTTTCACGGTTGAGCCTACGGCTTCGGCCAGTTCTTTCTGTACCAGGCAGTGAACCTTGATGGCTTCGTGGGCGGCTTTGAGGGCTTCGAGCAGGTCGGCCTCCGAAACTTCGTCCATTTCGCCTTCCACCATCATGATGTTCTCATAGGTAGCACCTACCATCAAGTCCATGTCGGCTCTTTCGAGTTCGCTGAACGTGGGGTTGATTTTGAATTTGCCGTCGATGCGGGCTACACGTACTTCCGAAATAGGTCCGTTGAAGGGAATGTCCGATACGGCGAGAGCGGCCGAAGCAGCCAAACCGGCCAGGGCATCGGGCATGTCGACACCGTCGGTCGAGAACAGCATGATGTTCACGAACGTGTCGGCGTGATAGTTGTCGGGGAACAAGGGACGCAATACGCGGTCCACCAGACGGGCGGTAAGTATCTCGTAGTCTGAAGCTCGGCCTTCACGTTTGGTAAAACCTCCGGGGAAACGGCCGAAAGCTGAATAACGCTCTTTGTATTCTACTTGCAAAGGCATGAAATCCACGCCTTCACCGGCTTCTTGTGCCGAACATACCGTGGCCAACAGCATGGTGTTGCCCATGCGCACTTCTACGGCCCCATCGGCCTGCTTGGCGAGCTTGCCGGTTTCGATGGTGATGGTCCTTCCATCACCCAAATCGATGGTCTTCTTAATTACTTGTTTAATCATAAAATCGATTTTTCTATATTTTTTTCATCTCAAAATCACGCAAAGATAATGAAAGTTTGAATGCAAAACTATGATTATGAAATAAAATGAAAAAAATAAACTGTCTGAAACGGGTCGGGGTAGTCCCCTTGTTGTTTTTGAGTGCTTTTCTCCTTTCATTTTGCTTGGTGATGTCGGGTGCGGTTGTGTATGGAAATGTGTGAAAAAAAACATATCTTTGTCACTGCTTTCCTCCCCGGTGAGGAATCGGACCATGAATTTAAATGATGTGACCATGAAAAAATGGATATTTTTATGTGCGATAGCTCTGGCGGTGACTGCGTGCAACAAGCGGGAGTTTACCATCGAGGGGCGTGTGACCGATGCCGACGGACAGATACTTTACCTTGAATCGCTGGCTTCGGGACAACCCGAGGTGCTCGAATCGGTGGCTTTGGATAAGGAGGGCTCTTTCAAATTTACCCAGGAGGCTCCACAGTATCCCGAGTTTTACCAGTTGAGGCTGAACGGGTTGCTGGTCCATTTTGCCATCGACTCAACCGAGACGCTTACCTTCTCGGCGCGTGCAACCGACTTTGCCGACGGGTATGAGCTCACCGGGTCGGACGAGTGTACCAAGATGCGCATCGTGACCGACGAGAGCGGAAAGTTGAAAAAACGCATCAACGAACTTTCCCGGGCCATAGAGTCGAAAAGCAGCCAGGTCGATTCTCTACGCCAGCAGGCTGTCCAAGCCCTGGCCGAGTATAAGAAGAAGATGTTTAATCTGGTGCTTGAGAATCCCGCTTCGGCTACCTCTTATTATATTGTATTTCAAGAGATCAATGGCGACAAGATATTCGACCCATATAATGCCGAAGACCGCAAGCTCATTGCGGCCGTGGCCACGGGATTTGACATGCGTTATCCCGAGTCGCCCCGCTCCAAGCAGTTGAAGGAGATGACCTTGGCGGCAATGGCTTCCGACTGGGCTGAAAAACAGGAGATTCCGGATATTGAAGCCGAAACCGCCTCGTATATCGACGTGGAGTTGTACGACCAGCTGGGACGCAAACAGACCCTGGCCGAGCAGGTGGAAAACAATAAAGTGGTCCTCCTCAGCTTTACGGCCTATCAAACCGAGTATTCACCGGCCTACAACATGAAACTGGCCGAACTATATAAACGTTATAAGAGTCGCGGGCTGGGAATCTATCAAATATCGTTCGATGCCGATGAGCAGGCCTGGAAGGTGGCAGCCGATAATCTGCCGTGGGTGTGCGTGCGCGATCCACAGACTGTTTACTCGAGCTACGCATCGATGTATAACGTAAAAACACTGCCCACCTGTTTCGTAATCGACAAAAACGACGGAGTTGTGAAACGCATCGAGAAAGTGGTCGAAATAGAGAGCGCCATACAATCCCGCTTGTAAGCGGTTAAAAATGAACTTTTGACGATTCTCGGCGTTTTTTTTTGGAAGATTAAAAAAAGAACGTATCTTTGTCACAGTGAAAGCACAAAAAGGAGTCCCGGCTAACGGCGGGATTTCTTTTTTGTTTAATAAGGAATAATAATTTATAAACACTATAGGAGTAAGATTATGGCTATTACGTACATGACCGAAGAAGGTTACAAGAAGTTGATGGAAGAGATTGCCTATCTCGAAAATGTGAAGCGTCCCGAAATCTCCCGAGCTATCGGCGAGGCCCGCGACAAGGGTGACCTCTCGGAGAATGCCGAGTATGATGCCGCCAAAGAGGCACAGGGCATGCTCGAAATGAAAATCTCGCAGTTGAAAGACCTCGTGGCCAATGCCCGTTTCATCGACGAGAGCAAACTGAATACCCACACGGTTCAAATTTTGAATACGGTGACGATTAAAAACGTGAAGAACGGTGCGGTGATGAAATACACCATCGTGTCGGAGTCGGAAGCCAACCTGCGCGAAGGCAAGATTTCGGCTACCACCCCCATCGCCAAAGGTCTGCTGGGCAAGCAGGTAGGCGACGTGGTTGAGATTCAGGTTCCCTCGGGCCTGATGTCGTTTGAAATCGTCGACATATCCATTTAACCCATACGCCGGTATGCACACGTGCATATCGGCTTTTTTGTCACAGGCGTTCCCCCTTTCTCTCCTATAGTGCGGAAAGGGGGAACGCTCTTTTTCGGGGGAGGAGGCTCTTTCTCCGTTTCCGCCGGTATGGGTTGCGGGGGGGCGGGCAGCGATGGAGGAGTCGGGGTAAATTGAAAACTTCGTCCGCACTTGTTTTTGTGACCACCTTTCCCTATTTTTGTGAAAACTAAAAAAACAAGAAACCATGGCAACTATATTCAGTCGTATCGTAGCCGGTGAAATTCCGTGCTACAAAGTAGCCGAGGACGAGAACTATTTTGCCTTCCTCGACATCAACCCCGTAGCCAAGGGCCACACGCTGGTCATTCCCAAGCAGGAGGTCGATTACATTTTCGATTTGGACGACGAGGCCTACGTGGGTCTCACCCGCTTTGCCAAACGGGTGGCCTGGGCGCTCGAAAAGGCCGTGCCCTGTAAGCGTGTGGGTGTGGCCGTGATGGGGCTCGAAGTGCCGCATACGCATATTCACCTTGTGCCTATCAACCAAGAGTCCGACATGAATTTCTTCCGCGACAAGCTGTCGCTCGATGCGGCCGAAATGCAGGCCATCGCCGATGCTATTGCCCGCGAAATGAAATAGGGTTGAATTTGTAGTCAACATATTGAAAGGGCTGTACCCGGTATGAGGCACAGCCCTTTTCGTATTGTTGAACGATTGAATGCGGGGATCTCTATTCCCGGTTCGATTTCTCGGCCAGCAGCCGCTTGCGCAGGAACTTGGCCGGATACCAGGCGGTGACGAAGCCCAGCACGAGAACGATGGCTGTGACGGCCAGCGTGTCGAACAGTTCGAGTCGCACGGGGTAGGCATCGGTGATGAACATGCCCTCGGTGCTGCCCAGTTTCAGTAGTCCGTACTCCTGTTGCAGGTAGCAGAGTATCACGCCCAGGATAAGTCCCGAACCGGCACCGATGGCCGAGATGAGCCACCCTTCGGCCAGGAAGATGCGCGAGATGAGGCGGTCGTCGGCTCCCAGGTTTTGCAGGGTGGCGATGTCGCGCTTCTTGTCGATGATGAGCATCGATAGGGCCCCTATCACGTTGAAGGTGGCAATCATGAGGATAAACGAGAGTATGAGGAAGGTAATCCACTTCTCGATCTGTACCCATTTGTACCAGTCGTTCTGCTCGATGTGGGTAGCCACGCGGTAAGTGTCGCCCAACGCCGTTTTCAACTTCTGGGCTACCTGGTTTTCGCTGAATCCGGGAGCGAGCCGCAGCTCGATGGCCGTTGCCTCGGTGGTATAGCTGAACATTTCGCGGGCGGTAGCCAGCGGCAGGATAGCCAGCTGGTCGTCGTAGATGGCCTGATTGGAGCAGAAGGTCGAGGCGACGAAGAATCGCCGGCTGCTGAACGACTGGGCCGGATTGGCCAGATTGACCCGTCCCAGCCGGTTGGGCGTATAAAGCTCGACGGGGTAGGGCGAGTTGTTCGAGATGCCCAGTTGTCCGGCTACCCCGATGCCCAACGACACGTAGTCGATGCGGCCGTCGTTGAGCTGGAAGTGGCCGCTGGTGACGAGCTCCTGTATGTGCGACAGCTGGGTGTAGTTGTCGGGTACCCCCTTCACCAGTACGGCCCGTTGGCGGTCTTTGTAGAGGCACAGTGCGTTGTCCTCGACCACGGGCGAGAACACGCTCACCTCGGGCCACGAGGCAATCTGCTTGATTTCGGGAGCCTCGGTGTCGAGTGTTTTCCCCTCACGCGGTGTAATCTTGATTTGCGGGTCAATCTGGGAGTAGAGCGACCCGATGAGTTGGGTGAAGCCGTTGTAGACCGACAGGGTGCAGATGAGTGCCAGCGTGGTAATAGCTACCCCGCACACCGAGACAATCGATATGGCATTGATGGCACTGTGCGACTTCTTGGAAAAGAGGTAACGCCAGGCAATTTTGCGGGAGAGCCTGCTCATGCGCGCCGGTTATTTTTTTAGCAGCGCGTCGATGTTCTCGATGTAGTCGAGCGAATCGTCGAGGAAGAACGAGAGTTCGGGCGTCTTGCGCAGTTGGTAACGCACCCGTTGCGACAGTTCGTAGCGAATGGTTTTGGCGTTGGCGTTGATGTTGGCAATCATCTCGGCCCCTTTTTCGGGTGGGAAGATGCTCAGGTAGGCTTTGGCCGTGCTCAGGTCGGGGCTTACACGCACCACGCTCACCGAGACGATGATGCCGTGAGTCTTGCGGGTTTCGGCCAGGAATATGTCGCTCAGCTCCTTTTGCAGCAGGCGGCTTATTTTGTTCTGACGAGTTGTTTCCATATAGTTCCTTTTTTTAAGATATAACAAAATTGGGCCGGGATAGGGTCAGGGTTTTTTCCACAAGATGGTGAGTCCGTCGCGCAGGGGCAGAATCACCTTCTCTACCCGGTTGTCGGTGGCTACGAAATCGTTGAACTGCTCGATGCCCACCGTCTGGGCGTCGCGGCTGTGGGGGTCGGTCACCACCTTGCCGTCCCACAGGGTGTTGTCGGCCAGGATAAAACCCTCGGGGCGAACCTTGGGCAACACCAGTTCGTAGTATTTGAGGTAGTCGCGCTTGTTGGCGTCGATAAAGACAATGTCGTAGGTATCGGTGAGCGTCGGCACAATATCGACGGCATCGCCTATCAGCAGCTTGATGCGGTTGCCATAGGGCGACCGGGCCAGGTGGCTGCGGGTGAAGTCCTCGATTTCGTCGTCGATTTCGATGGTGTGGACCTCGCCTCCCTCGCACAACCCTTCGGCCAGGCAGAGGGCCGAGTAGCCGGTGAAGGTACCCAGTTCGAGTATGCGCTTGGGCCGAATCATGCGGCAGAACATTTTGAGAATGCGTCCTTGCAGGTGACCCGACACCATGCGGGGTCGCAGGTGATACAGGTGGGTATCCCGGTCGAGGTTGGCAAGCAGTTCGTCCTCCTTGTCGATGTGGGTCAATATGTATTCTTCCAGTTCGGGAGTCATGCTTCCGGGTCTTCTATGTTGGGTAACGTATAGTGGTTGAAGTTGTCGAGCACGTCGCCTATGCGGTTGATTTCCAGGAATGTGGTCCCTTTCCCTTCGCCGAAGCCTCCGCCCAGGTAGGCGATGAGGTCGTCGCGGTCGATGAGGTGCTGCTCCATGAGGTGGTTCAACCCGTTGAACAGGTATTCGCGCGAGGTGCGGGTACGCTCCTGGTAGAGCGGGAACACGCCGTACGAGAGAGCCAGCAGCCGTATCGTGCGCTCGTAGTAGCAGATGGCCAGTACCGGGTAGCGGCCCCGGTAGGCAGCCACGTAGCGGGCGGTGCGGCCGGTATAGCTGTCGGTGATGATGGCTTTCGTACCCAGCTTGTTGAAGGTCTTTACAGCCTGTTTGGCTAGGAACGAGGTTACATCGGGCTCGTCGGGCGAAACAACCCGTATGTTGCTCTCGGAGAGTTTGTTCTGTTCAGCCTCTTCGGCTACGCGGGCCATGGTGGCCACTGCTTCGACGGGGTATTTGCCGTAGGCTGTCTCGCCGCTGAGCATCAGCGCATCGGTGTGCTGGTAGATGGCGTTGGCAATATCGGTCACCTCGGCGCGTGTAGGCCGGGGATTCTTGATCATCGAGTGGAGCATCTGGGTAGCGACGATAACCGGTTTCTTGGCCTGGATACACTTCTTGATAAGGCGGGCCTGTATGCCGGGAATCTTCTCCTGAGGCACCTCGATGCCCAGGTCGCCACGGGCCACCATTACGCCGTATGCGGCTTCGAGTATCTCGTCGATGTTGTCGACACCCTCCTGGTTCTCGATTTTGGCAATAATCTTGATGGGACTTTTGTACTCGTCGAGAATGGCCTGTATGTCAAGTACATCTTGTTTGCTGCGCACGAAGGAGTGGGCGATAAAGTCGATGTCCTGCTTGATGGCATAGTGAATGTTGCGAATGTCGCGCTCGGTGAGCGAGGGGAGGTTGATGCGCACGCCCGGCACGTTGACACTCTTGCGGGCCCCCAGCTCGCCATTATTGAGCGATTCGCACAGCAGGTCGCCGTTCTCTTTACCCCGTACTACAAATTCAAGTTCGCCGTCGTCGATGAGAATATGGCTGCCTTCGTCGAGGTCCTGGGCAAAGAAGGGATAGTTGACCCCGATATACCCGTTGCCGGTGAGGGTGCCCTCCCGGCCGGTAATGCGCACGAGATCGCCGGTCGAGAATTGCAGGTTGCTGTCGCCTGCGAGAGCCGTGGTGCGCACCTCGGGACCCTTGGTGTCCATCAAGATGGCTATTTTGTTGGAGACGGCACGCACGTTGTCGATGATTTTGCGGAATCCCTCTTCCTGCAAGTGGGCCGAGTTCATGCGCACGACATTCATGCCGTTGTCGTAGAGTTGCTTGATAAAGTCGACATCGCAACGCGAGTCGGAGATAGTGGCTACTATTTTGGTGTATTTGGACATAGTGAATGGTGGTTTATCGTTGTTTTTCGATGAGGGCCTCGATGGCCAGCCGATAGGAGTCGAGTCCGAACCCGATAATCGAGCCGGCCGCGGCAGCCGCAATCATGGAGCGATGTCGATACTCTTCACGGGCGTGAATGTTGGAGATGTGCACCTCGACGACGGGAGCAGGCACGGCTCGTATGGCATCGCCCAGGGCGATGGAGGTGTGGGTGTAGGCACCGGCATTGAGCACGATGCCGTCGCACGCATACCCGGCCTCTTGGATCTTGTCGATGAGTACTCCCTCGATATTGGACTGGAAATAGTCGATGCGATGCTCGGGATAGCGCCGACGCAACTCCTCGAGAAAGTCGTCGAAACTTCTCTCCCCGTAGATGGTCTTTTCCCGTTTGCCCAACAGATTGAGATTGGGCCCGTTGATAATGAGTATATTCATATGTAACAATCTTTGCAGGGTGGAGGCGGGTTGCCTGTCGGTTCTCCTTTCTCCCCCTTTTGTTTTTACCTTAGATTGAAGCCGGATCGGTGTGTCAAGCCAAATTTGAAAACTGTGTTTCCATTTGTCTCGGCTCTCACCTTTCACTATCTTTGCCCGAAAAGTGCATGGAGCGGGGCATTTGCCGAGACCCGATCTCTTCCACCCATGTGCTTGGGGCTTCTCCTTGGGGGCGCTTGTAAAAACGCTATTCCTAAGATAGGACAAAAGTAGGGAAAAAAAATGAGATTCGGGCAAAAAAGAGTATGGCAATAGTCGATTCGGAGAATTTGTTGAAGCGCTTCGGGCGTTACCTGAAACTGGAACGAGGCCTGTCGGCCAATACGGTCGAGGGATATACCGGCGATGTGGAGAAACTGGTTGACTTTATTCAGGCCGAGGAGCTCGATTGGAGTCGGGTGACCGGTGACGATCTGCACCGGTTTGTCTGCACGTTGCAGGATTTGGGTATCGGTGCCCGGTCGCAAGCCCGCATAATCTCGGGTATCAAATCGTTTTTCGGCTTTTTGAAAGTCGAGAAGGTAATCGACGAGGATCCGTCGGAGCTCATCGAGACTCCCAAACTGGGCGTGAAGTTGCCCGATGTACTCACGGTCGATGAGGTGGACCAGCTGGTCGCCTTGTTTGACCTGTCGCGCCCCGAGGACCGGCGCAACCGGGCCATTATCGAAACCCTGTACGGGTGTGGACTGCGGGTGTCGGAGCTGGTGGGGCTGCGCATTTCGGACCTCTATTTGTCCGACGGATATATTATTGTGGAGGGTAAGGGCGAGAAGCGTCGGCTGGTACCCATCTCACAAAATGCCATACGCGAAATAGCCCTCTACATGGACGATCGGCAGCAACTCGACATCAAGCGAGGCAGCGAAGATATTCTGTTTTTAAACCGTAGGGGAGCCAAACTGACCCGCGTCATGGTGTTTTACATCGTGAAACGGGCCTGCGAAAAGTGTGGCATACGAAAGAATGTAAGTCCTCATACCCTGCGACATACCTTCGCCACCCATCTGCTTGAAGGGGGAGCCAACCTGCGGGCTATCCAGCAGATGCTGGGGCATGAAAGTATCACGACCACAGAACTATACACGCATCTCGACCGGCAATTCCTGCGGCAGGAAATCCTGCAACACCACCCTCGGAATCAGAAACCCCCGATAAATAATGGGGACAAATAAAAAAAATTTGTATAAAAATGGTGCGAGTGTTCTATTTTTGTTTATTTTTGCCTTAAATATGAAAATGCACTAATTCTGTTCTTCAAAGCAAAAGGAATATTTCAAAAATAAGTGTAACCAAACAATTATTATTATGATCAAGAAAATCTATCTTCCCCTCATGGTGCTCATGACATTGGCATTTGTAGGGTGTAACAAAGACATGAAGCCGTTGTCGGCCGATTATTTTACGGTGACCCCTTCTCCTCTTGAAGTAGTAGGTGGCCAAGTTCCTGCAACCGTTACCGGAACTTTCCCCGAAAAGTATTTCGACAAAAAATCGGTAGTAACCGTAACTCCGTATTTGGTTTATGCCGATGGTGAAACTGCCGGAACTCCGTTTGTTTACCAAGGGGAAAAGGTAGAAGGCAACAACCAGGCCATTTCTTACAAAATGGGTGGTGTTGTTTCCATGCCGGTTAATTTCAAATACATTCCCGCTATGCGGAAATCGGAATTGCAACTCGCTTTCAAAGTAGAGAGAGGCAACAAAACGTATGAGCTCCCCCGTGTAACGGTAGCCGAAGGTGTTGTTTCGACCGCCGAGATCGCCAACGTTCAAGAGTTGAATCCCGCTATCACGCCCGATAAGTTCCAACGCATCATCAAAGAGACTTATTCGGCCGACATCATGTTCCTTATCCAACAAGCCAACCTGCGCGCCGAGCAATTGAAATCGGAGAAGATGAACGCTCTTCACAACGAAATCAATGCCGCTGCCGAGGCTCCCAACAAGGAACTGACCAACATCAACATCTCTTCGTATGCTTCGCCCGATGGTGGTGTTAAACTCAATACCACGCTGGCCGAGAACCGTGAGAAAAATACGGTTGACTACATGAAGAAGAGCTTGAAGAAAAACAAAATCGAGGCCGACATGACCGCCGAGTTTACGGCTCAAGACTGGGAAGGCTTCCAGGAATTGGTTTCGAAATCGAATATCCAAGACAAAGAATTGATCCTGAACGTTCTTTCGATGTACTCCGATCCCGAACAACGTGAGCGTGAAATCAAGAACATGTCGTCGGTATTTGAAGTACTGGCCGAGGAAATCCTCCCGCAACTGCGTTATTCGAGAATCACGGCTTCGGTTAACGTAATCGGTAAATCGGACGAAGAAATCTCGAAACTGGCTCAGGAAAATCCCGACTCTCTCTCGGTTGACGAATTGCTCTATGCCGCTACGTTGGTAAAGACCAATAAAGAGAAAGCCGACATCTACGCCAAAGTGGTAGAAATCTATCCTAACGACTACCGTGGTTACAACAACTTGGGTATGGTTCAATACGAAGAAGGTGACCTTGCCGCTGCCAAAGCTAACTTTGACAAGGCTGCTCGCATCGCTCCCAACACTCCCGAGGTTGCTATGAACCAAGGCCTTATCGCCCTCTCCAATAGCGACTATGCTGCTGCTGAGCAAGCCTTCGGCAAATCGGCCGGTGTAAACGAACTTAACGAAGCTCTGGGTGTATTCTACATGAAGAAAGGCGACTACAACGCTGCTGTAAAAGCCTTCGGCGATGTAAAATCGAACAACGCTGCTCTGGCTCAAATCTTGGTTAAAGATTACAGCAAGGCAAAAGCTACGTTGGCCGGTGTTGAAACGCCCAATGCAAATACCTACTACTTGATGGCTGTTCTGGGTGCCCGCACCAACAACGAACAAATGGTTGTTTCCAACTTGAAGAAATCGATCAGCATGGATTCTGCCAAAGCTCAACAAGCCGCTACCGATCTTGAATTTGCCAAATTCGACATCTCTTCGCTTGTAAAATAAGTGAGTAGACAAACCTGATTCATAGAGCCGGGGTCGCTGGTCGACCCCGGCTTTTTTTTATCCGGGTGGAAGTGTCCGCCGGGTGAGAGCGATGGCCGGCAAGCTACACGTATTCGACGAGAAAGGTTGGTGGAGATAAATAGGACCTCTCCATCGGCCTTTTTTTGTTTTAGTTTGTTGGGTTAAAAGAGTGATTATTACGGGTAAACTCGTACATTTGCAAAAAATATAGAGATTCGTAACAATGAAAAGTCATAGAAATCTTTGGGCCCTGTTGCCTGTATTGCTGTTTATCGTTCTGTCGTTCGTCTATTTCTCACCCGATGTCATCGAGGGGAAAATCCTGTTTCAACACGATACCCAGCAAGGGTTGGCCATTGGTCATGAAGCGCAGGTATATGCCCGGGAGAGTGGCGAGACTCCCCGGTGGACAGGCTCTTTGTTCTCGGGAATGCCCACCTTTCAGATCTCTCCCTCCTATTCGAGTAACACTCCGTTGAAGGCATTGCAGCACGTCTATAACCTGTGGCTCGTTTCGCCGGTATCGTTGGTCTTCATCATGATGCTGGGCTTCTATATCCTCCTGCTCACCCTGAATGTGCGTTGGTATCTGGCGGCCTTCGGTGCGATAGCCTATGCCTTTTCGTCCTATTTCTTCATAATCATTGCCGCCGGCCACATCTGGAAGTTTATTACCCTGGCCTATATACCGCCCACGATTGCCGGCGTGATACTGGCCTACCGGGGCAAGTATCTGCTGGGCGGTGCGCTGGCAGCCCTCTTCGGCGCCTTGCAAATCATGTCGAACCATGTGCAGATGTCCTACTATTTCCTGTTTGTAATCTGTGCCGTGGTTGTGGCCTATGGCGTGGAGCATTACCGTTCGCATACCATGCCCCGCTTTTTCAAGGCCACCGGGGTACTGGTCGTGGCTGCCCTATTGGCGGTGGGAGCCAATGCCTCGAATCTGTATCACACCTATAAATATTCCAAGGAGTCGATGCGGGGTGGCCACACCGAGTTGACCTCGCCCGATGCCGACAAGTCGAAACCGGCCGGGAACGGTCTGGACAAGGAATATATCACCCAGTGGAGCTACGGCAAGATGGAGACGCTCACCCTGCTTATCCCCGACAGCAAGGGTGGTGCCAGCGGCCCCCTTGCCGAGAACGAACGGGCGGTCAAGGCTGCCGATCCGCAACTGCGTCCTTACCTGTCGCAGGTAGACCGTTACTGGGGCGACCAACCCTTCACCGCCGGGCCGGTCTATGTGGGAGCGCTCATCTTCTTCCTCTTCGTGCTGGGCTGCTTTATCGTGCGCACGCCGCTGAAATGGGCCCTGCTTGTGGTGACCATACTCACGATTATGCTCTCGTGGGGCAAGAACATGATGTGGCTCACCGACTGGTTTATCGACTACTTCCCCATGTATAACCGGTTCCGCACCGTATCGAGCATTCTGGTGGTGGCCGAGTTCTGCATGCCGTTGCTGGCCGTGTTGGCGCTGAAAAAGATATTCGACGACCCGTCGATACTCTCGCGCGAGAAACGGTGGTTCTACCTGAGCGGAGGCATCGTAGCCGGTATCGCTCTGCTGGCGGCTCTGGCTCCCGGACTCTTCGATACCTTCTTGAAAGATTATGAACTCGAAGCAGCCGGGCAGCCCGGTTATGCCGAGTTGTTTGCTGGTATTGCCGAGGTTCGACAAGCCGTATTCACCGCCGATGCCTGGCGTTCGTTCATTATCGTGGCGCTGGGATTTGCCGTGCTGTGGCTGTTGTGTCGGAAGAAACTGACGCCGACTGTGGCAATGATAGCCCTGGTGGTGATTCTTGTCGGCGACATGTATCCGGTGAACAAGCGCTACCTCAACAGTAAAAATTTCGAGACTCCGGCCCGCAAGACCAACCCCTTCCCCATGACCGATGCCGACCGCTATATCTTGCAGGACAAGGACATGAACTATCGGGTGCTGAATGCAGCCGCCGGCGAGACGCTGGCCTCCGCATTCAGCGAGCCCCGCACCTCCTATTACCACAAGTCGATAGGTGGGTACCACGCCGCCAAACTGCGTCGTTATCAAGACCTCATCGATCGTCAGTTGGTCAATGCCAATCCGGCGGTTCTCAACATGCTCAATACCCGTTACATCATACAACCGCTTGAAGACGGCCGGGAGACCGTGGTGCGCAATCCCGGAGCGCTGGGCAACGCCTGGTTTGTCTCGGAGGTGAAGTGGGTCGACAATGCCGATGCCGAAATGGCTGCCATTACCGATTTCGACCCGTCGCACACGGCTGTGGCCGATCGCCACTTTGCCCGGGAGATTGGAGATAAGATCGTTCCCCCCGCAGTTGGCGACACCATCTACGAGACCGGTTACAAGCCCGACGAACTTACCTATCGCTATCGCTCGCAACAAGGCGGTTTAGCGGTCTTCTCCGAGATTTACTTCCCCTGGGGCTGGCAAGTGACCGTCGACGGGAAACCCGTCGATATGGCGCGTGTAAACTACGTGCTGCGGGCTGTTAATCTGCCGGCCGGCGAACATGAGGTGATATTCCGGTTCGACCCGCCGTCGGTTCACACGACCGAGGCCATTGCCTATGTGTCGCTGTTCCTGATTCTGGCAGCCTTTGTCGGGACGGGTTTCGTAGCTTGGAAGCGGCGTAAATCGGTGCCGCAAAACTCGTAAAACGGAGTCGACAGGGGAGATGCAAAAGAAGTTCTGGAAAGAATACACCTCGCCCATGAGCCGCATGCGTCAGGCATGGGGCTTCGGCATTCATTCGCCTTTTGCCTTCCGCCTCATCACGAAGGTAATCCGCGAGAAGGCCCGCTATTATGCCTACGACGATGTCGAGGCAATCGCTCGTGCCCGTGTGGTCGATACCCTTCAACGGCGGCAGAAACGGCAGCGGCGTCTCATTTCCAAGAGCCGGGGGCGTCTCTTCTTTCGGCTGACCAACTTCTTCCGTCCCGATAACATTCTCGAAATAGGCTCTTCGTGGGGCATCTCGTCGCTCTATCTGCGGTTGGCCGAGCGATCGGCCCGGTTGACGATAGTCGAGCCGAATGCCGAGATTGGCAGCTTTGCCGAACAGATTTTTGCCGAGGCCGGCGTGCAGGCCGATTTTGTGCGGGAACCTCATGCGATTGCACTTCCCGATTATCTGGCCGGTGAGCACGAAGGGCTTTATATCGTGGTCAACCGGTTGCCCAAGGCTCAGTATCGGGTGTTACCCCAATTGCTCGATCCGGCACTGGACAAGCCGTCGATACTTATTATCGATGGCATTCGTCGCAACAGCGCGGTGAAAGAGTGGTGGGAATCGCTCATCAAGGACGAGCGTGTGCGGGTGACTGTCGACATGAAAAATGTGGGGTTCGTCTGCTGCAATCCCAAGCTGAACAAGCAGGACTATCAGGTTTCTTTGTAGGAGAGAAGAGATTATTCCGACAGGATTTTGCGAATGGCCGCTTCGTCGGCAACCAGTTGCGCCCGCAGTGCCGTGATGTCGGCAAAGGTCTGTTCGGGACGCATGTAGCGTATGAGCTCGACGGCCAGGGACAAGCCGTACAGATTGCCCGAGAAATCAAACAGGTTCGCCTCTATGCTGTAATCGTTGGGACGATTCAACGTAGGTCGGTTGCCGATATTGAGCATACCGTTGTACCGGTTGCCGTCAGGCAACACGATTCGCGCGGCATAGACGCCGTTGGCCGGAATCAGCTTGTCGGGGTAATCGATGTCGATATTGGCCGTAGGGAATCCCAGTTCGCGCCCCACATGAAAGCCGTTTACCACCTTCCCGTGCAGCGTGTAGGGATACGACAGCAGGTGATTGGCGGTCGTGAGGTCACCCTTTATCAGCAGTTCGCGGATAATCGACGAGCTCACCGGGCCGGCATCGGTCACCAGTTCGTCGGCATGTAGAATCTCCATACCCAACCTCTGTCCATATTTCACGTAGTCGTCGAATCCTTCGGCCCGGTTGTGCCCGAAACGGTGGTCATACCCGATGATAAGGCCCTTTACCCGATAGTGCGACGACAGAATTTGCAGAAAATCGAAGGCCGACAGCAACGACATCTCGCGGGTGAAATCGAGAAAAATCACCCGGTCTATCCCCGTCTGTCGCAAAAGCGTTTCCCGTTCCTCGGGCGAGGTGAGCATGCGGAAGGGGACTTGCGGGCGCAGTACCTGCTGGGGGTGGGCGCGAAAGGTAATGACCGCCGACGACAATCCCCGTGCAGCCGCCTCGGACTCAACCCGTGCGATGACGGCCCGGTGCCCCCGGTGCACGCCGTCGAACACGCCCAGCGCGGCGAAGAGAGGTTGTTGAGGATAGGTTTCGGTATATTCGGCAGTCATTGGCATGAGTCGACGACCAGGTCGTGAAATGGTCTGTATAGGTTGGTGTATAGGTTTATATGCCGCAAAAATAAGCAATTTTGTGTAGGAATGAGGTATATGTAAAGAGATTTTAGTATAAGTAGAATTATCGAAACAAATCGGCCTCTTGTGGAGGGTGGGGTGAGAGAGTCCCGATAGGCTTGGATTGAGTATTGGTGTTGAAGAAAAACGACAAAATATTTGGGCTTTTCTGCGAAAACCGCTATCTTTGCACTCGCTTACGGAAATATCCGTGCCGGTCCTATAGCTCAGTTGGTTAGAGCATCTGACTCATAATCAGGGGGTCCTTGGTTCAAGCCCAAGTGGGACCACAAGAAAAGAGATACAAGGCGAAACACCCTCGGGTGTTTCGCCTTTTTCTATTGTCAGGAACAGACGCCTCGTGGTGACCTTAGCCTTTTCAGTATCAAGGTGTTTTGTCGCAGGAAACAGACTCTCCTTTTCCTTGAAAACCGGCAGCCGATTTCTGGCCGAATCTTCCCTCCTTTCAAGTAGGACGACGGGTATAAAAAAGCCAAACGCCTCTCTTTGTGTAAAGCGAGACGTTTGACCACGTATGGAGGAAATAAAAATATCTATTTGAGAACACCGAGGTTCTTACCCACCTTGATGAAGGCGTTGACGCAGGCGTCGAGCTCTTCGCGCTTGTGAGCGGCCGAGAGCTGTACGCGGATACGGGCCTGACCTTGCGGAACGACGGGATAGTAGAATCCGGTTACGTAGATACCCTCGTCGAGCATTTGGGAGGCAAAGGTTTGCGACAGTTTGGCGTCGTAGAGCATCACGGCGCAGATAGCCGACTGGGTGGGCTTGATGTCGAATCCGGCAGCCATCATCTTGTCGCGGAAGTAGGTGACGTTCTCCATCAGACGGTCGTGGAGTTCGTCGCTCTCGTCGAGCATCTTGAACACCTCGATACCGGCGCCCACCACGGCAGGGGGCAGCGAGTTGGAGAAGAGGTAGGGTCTCGACCGCTGGCGCAGCATGTCGATAATCTCTTTGGGACCGGTGGTGAAACCGCCGATGGCGCCGCCGAAGGCTTTGCCCAGCGTACCGGTGTGTATGTCGATGCGGTCGTAGAGGTTGAACAGTTCGCTCACACCCCGTCCGCGAGGGCCTACGACCCCGGCCGAGTGGCATTCGTCGACCATGACCAGTGCATCGTATTTCTCGGCCAGTTCACAGATTTTGTCCATGGGAGCCACGTTGCCGTCCATCGAGAAGACACCGTCGGTCACGATGATGCGGAAGCGTTGAGCCTGAGCCTCCTGCAAGCAATGTTCCAGCTCCTCCATGTTAGCGTTGGCATAACGGTAGCGTTTGGCCTTGCAGAGGCGTACACCGTCGATAATCGAGGCGTGGTTGAGGGCATCGGAGATGATGGCATCTTCGGCCGTGAAGAGGGGTTCGAACACACCTCCGTTGGCATCGAAGCAAGAGGCGTAGAGAATGGTATCTTCGGTTTTGAAATAGCGGGCAATCGCCTTTTCGAGTTCGCGGTGCAGGTCTTGGGCGCCGCAGATGAAGCGTACCGACGACATGCCGAACCCGTGGGTATCCATCGCTTTCTTGGCGGCGGCGATGAGGCGGGGGTTGTCCGACAGTCCCAGATAGTTGTTGGCACAGAAATTGAGCACTTCTCCGTTCTTTTCGGCAATTCTGATGGCCGAACTTTGCGGAGTGATAATGGTACGTTCTTCTTTGTACAGGCCGTTAGCCTTGATGTCGGCTAGTTCGTGGGCCAGATACTCTTTCATTCGTGTGAACATAGGCGTTTATTTAAGAAGTTTCTTTTTCAGGTGTTCAATCATGTCGACCGACATCGATTCGAGGTCGTAGTCGGGTTTCCAGTCCCATTCGGCGCGGGCACAGGAGTCGTCGAGCAGGTCGGGCCACGAGTCGGCAATCTGCTGGCGCACGGGATCGATTTTGTATTCGGCCACGAAATCGGGATAGAATTTCTTGATTTCGTGGTAGATGATTTCAGGATCGAAGCTCATGGAGGCGATGTTGAACGAGTTGCGGTGTTTCAGTCGCGAAGGGTCGGCCTCCATCAACATGACCATGGCTTTGAGGGCATCGGGCATGTACATCATGTCCATGAAGGTCCCCGCCTTGACCGGAATTTCGAATTTCTCGCCTTTCACGGCCGCGTAGTAAATCTCGACGGCATAGTCGGTGGTACCGCCGCCCGGCAGGGTTTCGTAGGAGATGAGGCCGGGGAATCGCACCGAGCGGGTGTCGACTCCGTAGCGGTAGAAATAGTAATCGCTCAACAGTTCGCACGATACCTTGCTCACCCCATAGATGGTGCGGGGGCGCTGTATGGTCTCTTGCGGGGTCTTTACTTTGGGCGAGGAGTCGCCGAAAGCTCCAATGGAGCTGGGAGTAAAGAGTGAGCAGCCTTTTTCGCGTGAGATTTCGAGCAGATTGAGCACACCGCCGATTTGGATATTCCAGGCCAGCAAGGGCTTTTTTTCGGCTTGTGCCGAGAGTATGGCAGCCAGGTTGTAGATGGAGTCGATTTTGTATTTGTCGACGATAGCCGCGATTTGTGGCGCGTTTGTCACATCGGCCACCTCCAAGGGGCCTCCGTATTTCAGGTCATCGCTCAGGGGTACCCCCTCGATATATCCGGCTACGACATTATTGTTTCCATACTCATTGCGGAGTTTCGTCATGAGGGCCGAACCTATCTGTCCGGTCGATCCGATTACAAGAATTCTTTTCATTATTTACTGGCTTTTTAATCGGGTTGTGGCATCGATTAAGTATTTAGTAAGGTTCTTGTGGCAAATATAGTGAAATTTTATCCCGGTTGTTATTTTCAACGGCCTATCTTTTGTGCGGTCGGGCTCATTTTTTCAAGGTGTATATGGTCCCTTTGAGTACTCCGTGTGCGGTGATGAGATTGTGCTGTCGCAGATAGAGCAGATCTTTTTTCAAGGTATTGATGGATACTCCCTGCAACCGATGTGCAAGGTCACTCACTTTGGCCGGTTCTTCCCGTTCAAGAACAGCCAGAACCCGTTTTTGCCGGCTGTTGAGGTAGACAGGGGGTGTTGCAGGGTTTTCGGCTGGAGTCGCCGACGATGGGGTGTGGAGCTCTCCCGAGGGAGAGACTGGCGGAGCAACCTCGGGTTCGGGAAGGTTGGTAACGAGGCTGCGCAAAGCCTGCAACCAGATGTTGCACAGGAACAGGACCCATGCCGTGATATTCTCCTGTGAGGAGTAGCGGTTCTGTTGTCCGCGTTTCAGGGTTTGGTAGTAGGTCGAGCATTGTTGCTCGATGAGGCTGTCGATCGATGTGGCGCGGGCCCATTCGTAGTGGTTTTGGAGCAACAGCAGGGTCGAGAGTATGCGCGAGAGTTCGCCTTTCCCTTCACGGAACGGGTGTATCGAGATGAACTCGTAGGTAAAGGCGGCGATGATTACGAGCGGGTGATGGTCGCTGCGGGTCAGTTCGCGATTGGTCCATTCGACCAGGTCGCGTATCTCGTTGTTGACCGATACCGTGCGGCTGCGGTTGAAAAGGGTGGGTGCCTTGTAGTCGAGAAAGTTGACCGCTGCGGGGCGAGTCGTAGCGTGGCTGCCCGAGTTCTCTTTGCCATTGGGGAACAGGGCGGTGTGCAGGGCTACGATGGTATCCTCGCACAAGGGGTATTTATGGGCATCGGCATAGAGCGCTTGCAGTATCGTGTAATAGCCCTGTATCAGACTCTCCGTTTTGCTCCCGGAGTGAGTTTTGTCGGTCACTATTTTGTGAACCAGCGAAGGGGAGTAAGGCATATTTTCGAGAGCGAGTGATGCCGCTATGGTTGTCTCGATACCCGGTGACATTCGCTCGGGGTCGAAGGGGGCGGCGCAGAGGGTGTTCCACCGAGTTGACAATTCATCTATTTCATGCAGCGTCTGTTGTAATGCCTCGGCTTCTCGTTCAGAGGCTTTTATCTTGCAGAGTATATCCATAATTTATCCATATTTTATACAAATATACATAGCTTTCAGCAGTTGTGCAAGCTAAAAATCTTGATGGGTTTTTATGGGTGAATTTGAGGAGAGGCTGTCGTGAACAGGGGGTAAAAGTGTCGGAAACGGGGGGGACGAATGGGGGTATATAACAAAGCGATCCGAGGATTCGCATAAAGAATCTTTCGAATCGCCTGTGTATGGGAATCGGGATAGCTCTTTTGTCGGGGCTAGTCTATTTCCGTCGCTCCTTACGGGAGTTTGACGGGCGGTGTTCATGCTTGAAGCGACTGTCCGAACCGCCTTTCCGGGCCGAACCGTAGTGCTTGTCGCCTCCTTTGCGTCGGCTGTCGCCCTCCTTGCCCTTGCGTCGGCCTTTGCCGGCGTAGTCTTTGTCGGTGGCAATCTCGGCATAGATGCGGTGCCCGTAAAATTCGCACCCTTTCAAGGCTCCGACCACCTTCTTGGCGGCACCCTTCTCGACATCGAAGAGGGAGTAGGCGGGCAGCAGGTCGATGCGTCCGATGTTGACCCGCCCGGGCACGAGCGAGTTGATCATCTCGATGAGGTTGGGCGGGAAGAAGCCGTGGGCTTTACCCAGGTTGATGTAGATGCGCTCAAATCCCTCCTCGGCCGTGCGGGAGTCTTTGTCACGTCCTTTTCGGTCGCCCTTGGCAGCCGATTCGCCTTTGGGTTTGCGGGTATTCTCGTCGGGGAGGTCGAGATCGGGGGTATCGCGGTAGTAGTCGATCAGGCGGTTGAATTCGAGCGATACGATGCGTTTGATGAGGTCCTGCTCGGTGAGCCACCCCAGCTTGCGTGAGATGTTGGGCAGGAATTTGGCAATAGCCTCTTCGTTTACCTTCACCTTCTCGATGCGGTCGGCCAGGTTGAAGAGCTGCTTCTCGCAAATCTGTTCGCCGGTGGGGACTAGTCCCCGTTCGAACTTTTTGCCGATAATCTTTTCGATGGCACGCATCTTGCCCTTCTCACGGCTGTGAATGATGGCGACCGATACGCCCGATTTACCCGCTCGGCCGGTGCGGCCGCTGCGGTGGGTATAGGTCTCGATGTCGTCGGGGAGACCGTAGTTGATGACGTGGGTCAGGTCGGTCACGTCGAGCCCGCGAGCCGCCACGTCGGTAGCCACGAGCAGTTGCAGGTTGCGCAGGCGGAACTTCTGCATTACGGCGTCGCGTTGGGCCTGCGACAGCTCGCCGTGCAGCGAGTCGGCGTTGTAGCCGTCGGCAATGAGCTGGTCGGCAATCTCCTGAGTTTCGCGGCGGGTGCGGCAGAAGATGATGCCGTATATGTTGGGGTAATAGTCGGCAATGCGTTTGAGAGCCTGGTATTTATCCTTGGCGTGTACCATGTAGTAGACGTGGCGCACATTCTCGGCTCCTTCGTTGCGGCTGCCCACCACAATCTCCTGCGGATTGTGCATGTAGGTGCGGGCTATCTGTTCGATTTCGCGCGGCATGGTAGCCGAGAAGAGGAGCATCTTGCGCTCCTGAGGTACCTGGGCGAGAATGGCGTTGATGCTGTCGAGGAATCCCATGTTGAGCATCTCGTCGGCCTCGTCCATGATGACGGTCGAGACGTGGTCGAGTCGCACGGTTTTGCGTTCGAGCAGGTCGAGCAGACGACCCGGAGTGGCCACGATGATGTGCACCCCTTTTTTCAGACTTCTTATCTGGCTCTCGATGCTCGAGCCACCGTAGACGGGGAGTATGCGCAGCCCGTCGATATATTGCGAATAGTCGGTAAGGTCGCCGGCGATTTGCAGGCACAACTCGCGGGTGGGCGACAGGATAAGGGCCTGTGGCTGGCATAGGCCGAGATCGATGCGTTGTATCACGGGCAGACCGAAGGCGGCGGTTTTGCCCGTTCCGGTCTGGGCCAGGGCGACCAGATCGGTCTCTTCGTTCAGCAGGTGGGGGATTACCTGTTCCTGTACGGGCATGGGGTTTTCATATCCCAATTCGGTAATCGCTTTCAGTATCTCGTCACAGATACCCAGTTCTTGAAATGTCTTCATCTATGTTGTTCTCGTTTTTTTGCTTTATCGCCGGGGCACAAGGCCTTTTTCGTCCTCAAACGGGGCTAAGGGGAGAGGGTGAAATGAAACTTGTTGTACGTTAAAGTGCTGTTTTCGGCGGCAAAGGTACGAAAAAATCGGGATATATCGCCGGGTGTGCTCTGTCTTCCGTACCGGTTGAAGCACAGATGCTCTTTGGGCAAGAATCCGACTTGCTTCGATGATAGTCCGTGTGAGGGGGTGTTGAACGAGGTTTACGGTTATCAGTGCAGCAGGTACGCTTTCAGTTGGCGGCGTTTCTCGGGAGTCATGCCCAACTCTTCTTCCAGATAGGTGTTGATGGAGCCGTACTTTTGGCGAATGTAGTCGCGGGCATAGGAGAGGAACCGGCTGTCGGCCGTCTGTATGAGCGAGAGGGCCTCCTGCGTGTCGTCGCAACAGTCTTTGGGGTCGAAGGCCGTTCTGCGACGGTCGAAGTAGCGGTTGGAGAGCAGGTAGTCGTTCATGATAACCTCCTCGGGCATGTCAAGGGCGCTCAGCAACAGCGACACGGCAAAACCGGTGTAGTCCTTGCCGTTCACGCAACTGAGCACGATGGGATAGTTGTCTTCTACCAGCAGTTGGTTGAACATTGATTTGAAGGCTCGTTTCGAGCCCGAAATCATGGCTACGTAGAGGTCTTGCATGAAGAGGTTGGCGTCGCCTCGTCGCAACTCCTCTTTTTGCAGTCGGGGCAGCAGGTTCTGGCGGTAGTGCAGAGAGCCCGGCAGGTTGATGACGTTGTCGAGGCCCAGTTCGGGGCTGGGTTTGATCACATCTTCGCTGTCTCTGAAATCGATGAGGGTTTTGATGCCCATGTTCTTGATGCGGTCGATGCTGCTTGCCGTCAGCGAGTTGAACTCTCCCGAGCGGAATATCTTGCCCCACCGCAACTGCTTGCCGTTTTTGGAGGTGTAGCCGCCCAGGTCTCTGAAATTTTCGATGTATTTCAGTCGTTCGGCCCGGGCTCCCACGACGTGTTCGTCGCGGTCGTTGAAGCGGAGGAGAAAATAGGAGCGCTGCCGTTTCAGCGTATCGGGTATGAGGATATAGCCGTTTTGGATTTTGGCCGTTCTAACCGGCGGTCGTTCGGTATCGAATCGTTCGGGGTTGGTCGACTGGTAAATTTGTACTTCTCCCTCGATTTTCGGCATGGTCTCCCATTTCAACAAATAGTTGTGCTGGGGGTCTATTTCGCATGCTACATCGATGTCGGCTATGTGTGTAGAACAAGCACTCAATGCGAGGAGCAAAGAACAAAGTTGTAGATATCGCATATCTGTCGTGATGATGAAAATTCACCACAAAGATAAGACAGAGCGATAGTTAGCAGAATCGGGGTTTGTTTTATTTTAGAATATTTATAAGGATTTTGTACTAATCCTCAGTGCGATAGCGGGCTGCAAAATCGGGGTCGATGTAGTTGTCCATGCTCAGGCAGACGGCCGCCGAGAACTCCATGCCATACTGAATGATGGGGGCCCACTCGTCGGGTGTGAGGGTGTAGAGCCGGTCGAGCGTGATGTCGTGTTTCAACAGACCGAAGAGAACGCCTGCGTTGAACGAGTCGCCGGCTCCGATGGTGCTCACCGGGGTGACCGGCGTGGTGTCGAAGTGTCGGTTGCCCTGGTTGCAAAACAGCTCGACGCCGGCTTCGCCCCGGGTACAGATGAAGTTGGGGCAATAGAACTTGATGTGGTCGATGTAGAGCTTTTGCGGGTCGGTCATGTGGAACAGGTTGTTAAAGTCCTCGGTGGAGCCTTTCACTACATCGGCATATTCCAGATTTTCGAGGACCGAGGGCATGAGCTTGACCGCTTCGTGAGCGTGGGCGTTGCGGAAGTTGGGGTCGTAGTAGATGATGGCCTTGCGCTCCTTGGCAAACTCGACAAACTCGCGCACCCGGTCGCGCAGGGCGGGGTTCAGGGCAAAGTAGGAGCCGAAGACAATGATGTCGTCTTTGTCGATGCGGGGCCAGACAAAGTTGAGCCGGTCATCAGGAAATTGGTTGTAGAACAGGTATTTGGCTTCGTTGTTTTCGTCGAGGAAGGCCAGCGAAATGGGGGTCTTGCCTTCGTAGAAAATATCCAGATTTTCGGTCGCTACGTGGTTTTTCTGCATAAAATCGAGAATCATGTCGCCCACCACATCGTGGCCGATTTCGCTGATGAAGGTGGCCGGTACGCCCAGTCGTCCCAGCGAGATGAGGGTGTTGAAGGTGGAGCCTCCCGGCACGGCGTGGGAGGGTTGCTGGTTCTTGAAGATGATGTCGAGAATGGATTCTCCTATTCCTATGATTTTACGCATATCGTTACGATGATTAGTCTTTCTTTTGGCTCTGTTCGCGCGAGCGGGTACCTAGGTAGCCGCCGTGATGACGCAGGGCATACTGGTGTACGTCGAAGTGGGTAGCCTCCATGGCTCCTACTACGAGAATGTCGCCGATTACCGTCATGAGGGTGGTCGAGGTGGTGGGGGTGAGTCCCAGCGGGCATACCTCGCCCGGAGCGCCGGTGAAGAGGCAGACGTCGGCCCGTTGGGCCAGTTCGCTCTGGTTGTTGCCGGTGATGACGATGAATTTCAGTTCGGGCATCAGGGTCGAGGCCAGTTGGAGCAGTTCAAGTATTTCGCGGGTTTTTCCCGAGTTGGAGATGACCAGCATCAAATCGTTCTTCTGCAAGATGCCCAGGTCGCCGTGCTGGGCTTCGCTGGGGTGGAGAAACACGGCCGGGATACCGGTCGAGCAGAAGGTGGTGGCGATGTTCATGGCAATTTGTCCGGCCTTGCCCATGCCGCTGGTCACGAGTTTGCCCCCCTTTTGGTGCACCTGTTCGACGATGAGATTGACGGCCTTTTCAAATTGGTCCGAGACGGGGATATCGAGAATGGCTTGTGCCTCTTTGTGCAGGATATCCTGTATTCTTTCGTTGAAATTCATATTCATAGTAGATTGGTGTGAGACATCAGCTAAATGAGTTACACAATGAGAGAAGGGCGGGTGCAGGAATCCCGGAAAATAGAATTTTCAGATTTGACACTGCCGGGCCGCATTCTATCTTTTGCAAAAGTAATAAATCGTTATGAGATTGTAGGACGCCCCGGGTTATTTTTTTCGCAGGTCGCGACCCTCGAATCGACAGAGGGCCTCCTTCCACTCGTCGCTGATGGCCGCGGCTACGCCCGATTGTACGTCGAATCCCACCATTACCGTGCGGCAGATGCCCTTCACTTGGCCCGTCTCGGTGTTGACGATTTGTTGTAACAATTTGAAACTGCGGTGGCCGATTTCGGTGGTGCAGGTCTGCACGGCCACCGACTCTCCCGGGTAGATGGGAGCTACGAAATCGGCATTGACGTTGGCGATGACGACGTCGGCCTTCTTCCAGTCGATGTTCTGGGCTTTGACCGCCTCGAAATAGCGCGACTTCCCCAGGTCGTAGAAGGCAAAGTAGATGGAGTTGTTGACATGCCCCAGCAGATCGACGTCGTTGAACCGGATTTGCAGGGGTTGGGAGTGGTGGAATATGGGTGTGTCGATAGATTCCATGCGTATGAAGTTTTTATCTGAAAACGATGTTGTCGATAACCGGGTGGCCAAACTCGTCGTTGAACCGGCGCAGCAGGTCGTTGCGCAGCATCATCAACTCGTTGCGCAGCACGGCCGACGACAGCTGTACATAGAGGGTGCGGTTGTGCACGTGCATCGACTGGGTGTAGGCGTTGACCGTTTCGCCGGCAATGCGGGGCCACAGGCGCATGACCTGTGTCTCGTCGAGCTTCTGCTCCAACTTGTTCTCGGCGATGAACTGCGAAATGATTTCGCCGATCGAGAGTGCATCTTGTTTTTTCATGGCAATTTTCCTTCCAAAACTTCAAACTCTCCTCGATTGACCGAGAAGATACTGTATTGAGACCCTATGGATTGAATGATTTCATCGAGATACTGGCGGTTGGTATCGGTGATGAATATCTGCCCGAAGTGGTCGGACGAGACGAGGCGGATAATCTGTTTCACCCGCTCGGCATCGAGCTTGTCGAAGATGTCGTCGAGCAGCAGCAGAGGGGCGGTGTCGCCCTGTTCCCGCAGGAAATCGTATTGAGCCAGCCGTAGGGCAACGAGGTAGGTTTTGCACTGCCCCTGCGAGCCGATGCGTTTCATGGGATAGTCGCCCAGCATCATCTCCATGTCGTCGCGGTGTATGCCCCGGGTGGTGTATCCGATGGCCATGTCGCGAGGCCGCGAGGTCTGCAACTGGGCCAGCAAGGGACCGTCGGCCAGGTGCGAGGTATAGACGAGGTCGGCCACCTCGTTCTGTGACGAGATGTTGCCATAGAAACGGCGGAACACGGGAATGAAGGCTTGCAGAAAGCGTCGGCGGCTCTCGTAAATCTCAGCCGCCGCTTGGCCCATCTGCTCCTCCCAGATGTCGTAGAGCATCTCTTCGCGACACTCCTGCCGCAGCAGGGCGTTGCGCTGTTCCAGCGCCTTGTTGTAGCGTATGAGCGTACCCAGGTAGGGCTTGTCGAACTGGCTGATAACCTGGTCGATGAATTTGCGGCGCTCCTCGCTGCCGCCCAAAATCAGCTCGTTGTCCGAGGGGGTCGACAAGACCAACGGGGCAAACCCGATGTGGTCCGACAGCCGGTCATACTCCTTTTTGTTGCGCTTGAAGCTCTTCTTCTGCCGGCGCTTGATGCCGCAATACAACTCCTCGTCGTTGCCGTTGCGCTCGTAGTAACCCTGCAAGACAAAGAACTCCTCGCCGTGGCGAATGTTCTGCGAGTCGGGGTTGCGGGTGTAGCTCTTGCAAAACGAAAGGTAGTAGATGGCATCGAGCAGATTGCTTTTGCCCATACCGTTGTTCCCGAGAAAACAGTTGACGTTGGGCGAGAAATGCAGGTCTGCCTGAGCGATATTTTTGAAATTGACTATCGATAGCCGGGAGAGAATCATGTCGCGTCGGTCGTTTTGTTACCACAAACATACGCAATTTTTTCCGGTTTCGTGCACAAAAAAGAGCTGGAAATGGCTTTGCCCGGTCGGCCTCGTGGCCCGAAAAAGGGGGCTCGTCGACCCGATTAGCGTTTCATAGACAAAAAAATGAAGATGAAATTTTATTTATAGGAAGAAATAAGTTACTTTTGTCACTCAATTCCCTGAATAGGGATTGTGTATGAGGATAAAAATAAATTAAAAGACAAGAAAAATATGGCAGAAAAAGAAAAAGACGAGCTTGAGAAAATGAACGAAGCTCTCTCGATGTCGGAACAGTTTGTTGAGAAATATCAAAAACCTCTGTTGTGGGGGCTGGTCGTTGTAGTTGTGGTTATCGGAGCCATACTGAGTGTGCGCCACTTCTATCTGTTGCCTCGCCAAGACAAGGCACAGGCAGCCATGTATCAGGCTGTGATGGCCTTTGAAAACGACTCCATCGACCTGGCTATCAATGGTAACGAAAAATTCGACGGTCTTCTGACCATTGTCGATCAATACGGTTCGACCGATGCCGGTAACCTGGCAAACGCCTATCTGGGTCTGGCCTACTATGAAAAAGGCGAATATGAGACGGCTCAAAAATACCTCTCCAAATTCAGCGCCGACGAATCGATTCTCGCTCCTGCCATGATGTCTGCTATCGGCAACTGCCTGGTCGACATGGAGAAATACGACGAGAGCGTGAAATATTTCGAGAAAGCCGCCAAGGCTTCCGACAACCCCGTATTCAGCCCCATCTATCTGAAAAAGGCTGCCGCTGTCTATGAGAAGCTGGGCAACAAAGAGGCTGCCCTGAAACTCTATCAAGAGATCAAGGACAAATATCCCACCTCGAACGACGCTCGCGGAATCGAGCGCTACATCGAACGGGCTCAAAACAAGTAACAAGCGAATAACCAATAAAAGGGTAAGGCCGCCTTTCAAACGTGAGAGACGGCCTTATTTCCAGAAAATAAGGAGGATAAACGTTATGGCTACCGCCTATCATAATCTGTCGGAATACGACATCAACAGTATGCCCGATGCTTCGGACATGAAGGTGGCTATTGCCGCCGCCGAGTGGAACTCCGAGATTACCGACGCCCTGCTGAAAGGGGCTGTCGATACCCTGATGCGCAATGGAGTAAAGCAGGAGAACATCTATGTGGCCCGTGTGCCGGGTACGGTCGAACTGACCTTCGCCTCGCAGCAGATGGCCGAGTTTTACCAACCCGATGCCGTGATTGCCATCGGCTGTGTAGTGCGTGGCGACACCCCGCACTTCGACTACGTGTGCCAAAGTGTAACCCAAGGCATCACCCACCTCAACACCCTCTTCGGAATCCCCTTCATCTTCGGGGTACTCACCACCAACACCATGGAGCAGGCCCGGGAACGAGCCGGAGGCCGGCTGGGTAACAAAGGCGACGAAGCCGCCGTGGCAGCGATAAAAATGCACGATTTCGTTTGCAAATTAAAATAAAGCGTGCTATCTTTGCACACGCTTTCAGGGCAAATTCCAGAGTGGCCAAATGGGGCAGACTGTAAATCTGCTGGCTTTCGCCTTCGGTGGTTCGAATCCATCTTTGCCCACTAAAAGCCTGCGGAAGTAGCTCAGTTGATAGAGCATCAGCCTTCCAAGCTGAGGGTCGCGAGTTTGAGCCTCGTCTTCCGCTCCAAGTGAAACGACCCGGTAGAGATTCTCTACCGGGTCGTTTTGTTTCGTATTCTGTTTTCTCGACGCTAGATCCTACATCGGCTGGATTCTATCTATGCCGTAATATATTTCTATTTCAGTTGTTCGATATGTATGTCGGGGATATTCAGTACATCTTTGAAGAATGTTTCTACGTCGTCGGCTTTCTCTATCTGACCCAGTTGTCTGTTGATAATCCACGAGGCATAAGCCTGTACGATTTTCTCCGATTGGGGTATGAACAAAACCATGCAGTTGATGCCTTTGGGAAAGCAGTAAAGGTATATGCAGGGAGCTTCGGGCCGGTTGCTGTGAAATACATCTTCGCCGGTGAGCAGTGAGGTTGCGGCTATGGCCGTGGCTCCTGACCGGGCATTGATGAGTGAAGGAATGCTTCGATACAATTGCACGTAGAGCTTGGAATCGAGATTGGGAGCTGTTCGGCTTTTTCATGCGGCTGTGTCGATTAAATGATAGACTGTCCAACCGGTGAATGCACCCCAGTAGAGTAGGTTGAGAATCCACCAGGGGACAAACAGGGGTTCGTCTCTCCGTTTGCACCGGAAGAGGTAATAGACCAGCAGCCCGAGCAGCACGGTGCAGGCTGTCAGCCCTATCCCCGCTATTACGATAGCCAGGTCGCTCAGGATCGACAGTATGAAGCAAGCCGAGACAAGGGTCTCTACCTGGCTTTCATAGCTGTTCAATTCAAATAGATTAGGCATGGAGGTATGATGACGTGAAAGATTCTTTGTCTTGTACCTTACGATAGCCGTTTACGCCGTTTGATTTCGGCTTTCAGTTTGTTCAGCCACTTGTTGTAGGTCGACTCGGTGAGCAGCATGGTGCGGGAGTCTTGTTTCTGGTTGCGTCCGTTCTTGCGAGTAACAATCAACTCGTTGCGATAGAGCGACAGTTTTACCTCGGTATGCTTCGAGGGGAGGGGCAGCACCAGGAATACCGCCTCGGTCGATTCGCGTTCGGTAGCTTCGCCGAAAGCCTTCAAGTTCCATTCTACATCGTTGCGCTCGGTGTGTTGTATGCCTCGAATGATGCCGCTCTCCTTGTTGGCTTCGATGATGGTGTACTGTTCGGCTTGGAGCAGCGAGAGGGTCGAGTAGTAGACCATGTCGTAGTCGTCGTCGAAGGTCTCGGAGGTGATACGGGTTACGTCGTCGGAGGTGAGGTTCAGCTCTTTGAACAGGCTGCACGAGGTGACAAGCAGAAGCGAAAGCGTCAGGAGTAGAGGGGTAAATCGGTACATCGTTAACGTTTTTTAGCTATCACGCCCGGGGAAATGCCCCGGACGTGAAATGTGTTATTGGGTTAATATTGTTTGATGGCTTTGTCGATAGAGCCGTTTTTGCTCAGCGGGATAAGCGTAAATCCGTAAGTTATTTTTCCCACAGCCGGATCTATCTGGTAGGCCTTGTGAGGTTTGGCTCCCCACGAGTTGTCACCACCCAATCCCATCATGCGGTAGTCGATGAAGAGGTCGACGAGCTGTGACGGTTGGGGATCGCAGTTGTGCCGTTGTTGCGGTTTCGCGGGGCGTTGGCGGCCGTCGTCGCGGTGGTCACCGCTGTCGAGCGATTCGAGGGTATAGTTCGAGGCGTTGAACTCGACGAGCGAATCGGCCACGATGAGCAGTTTGCCCGGGTTGCCCGAGAGGGCCAGCCAGCTCACGTCGGTGCGGTGGTTGTTCTCCTGCGGCCGTACATAGGGTTCGTACAGGTCGGCGATGGCGGTCTGATAGCGTCCTATGAAGCAACTGGTGCGACGGTCGATGTAGTTCTCCCACGGGCCCCGGCCGTAGTATTCGAGTTGGGTAAAGGTGCTGGGCAGTTGCATGCGCAGCCCCACCCGCGGAATCATGGGAGCCTTGGCGTCGGAGAGTTCGAGCATATTGTCGACCTTCACGACACCGTTACCCAGCAGGGTATAGATCGTCTCCCATTGGGCACCGGTTTGCGGATAGGCATAGCGGCAGACGACGCGAAGGCTCTTGCCTTCACCCGGCTCTATGAGGAACGACTGGGCCACGGGTGCCTGTTGCGAAGCCTCTTTCCAGGCCCGTAACAGCTTGGGCGAGTTGTAGCCGTAGTCGTTGTCGGTAGGAGCTCGCCAGAAGCTGGGACGAGGTCCGAAGCCGTCGCAGAGGTATTCGTTGCCCTTGTAGCGGTAGCTGGTCATCAGGCCGCTCTTCTTGTCGAAGGTAATGTCGAAGTTCTTGCCTGAGAAGCGTATCTCGTTGCCGTTGTCGGTCTGGGCTATTGTCTCGCCCGACAGGCGGGCCTCGGGTTTAACCGCCGGTTTCACGGCAATCTGTTCGCAAGCTACGGCATAGCCCTTCGGCAGGAGCGGTTCGGCCTGTTTCAGCCGGGCCTCGAACTCGATTTGGTAGTCGACCGACTCCTGTTTCATGGCAGGCAGCCCTTTCAGTGTGACGGTCGTCTGCTGGCGGGGGGCAAGCGACACGGCAAATTTCCCCGATTTGAGCGTTTTGCCGTTCCCCTTGACCGTGTAGACAAAGTCGTATTTGTCGAGCGGAGTAAAGAAAAATTCGTTTTTCACGTCGATAGTTCCGGCCTTGGGGTCGAAGCGGAGGAACTTGATATTCTGGTACACCTTGCCCATCTCGATGGTTTGCGGTTTGATGCGGCGGTCGGGATAGACAATGCCGTTGATGCAGAAGTCGCCGTCCGAGGGGGTACCGGTCTCGCCGTAGTCACCGCCGTAGGCCCAGAAGGTCTGGCCCTGAGCGTTGGTCTTGGCCAGTCCCTGGTCCACCCAGTCCCAGATGCAACCGCCTTGCAGAATGTCGTATTTCTCGATAATGTCCCAATAGTCCTGGAAATTTCCCAGACTGTTGCCCATGGCGTGGGCATACTCGCAGAGAATGAGCGGCCGGTCGGCCGTGGGATCGAGGGCATAGCGTTCGATACCCTCGGGCGAGGTGTACATGGGGCAGTAGATGTCGGTATTCCACTCCCGTTCGGCCCGTTCGTACTGCACGGGACGTGAGGCATCGCGTTGTTTCAGCCAACGGTAGGCCTCGTAGAAGCAGTATCCGTTCCCAGCCTCATTGCCGAGTGACCAAACGATAATCGAGGGGTGGTTCTTGTCGCGCTCCACCATGTCTTGCAGGCGGTCCAGGTGAACCGGCAGGTAGAGCGGATTGTTGCCAAGCGTGCCGCCCACGCGCAGGTCGTAGCCCATGCCGTGCGATTCGATATTGGCCTCGTCGATGACGTAGAGTCCGTACTCGTCGCACAGTTCGTAGAAGCGTTTCTGCTGGGGATAGTGGCAGGTGCGCACGGTATTGACGTTGTATTTTTTCCAGAGTTCAAAGTCTTTGAGCATAGTCTCCTCGGTCACATAGTGTCCGGTAAAGGGGTCGTGTTCGTGCACGTTGACTCCTTTCATCAATATGGGTTGACCGTTGACCAGCAGGCGTCCACCCTTGACTTCGACCGTGCGGAATCCCACGCGGGCGGGAATGTATTCGCCGCTCTCTCCGTTGGCCCCGCTGGTCGAGATGAGCAGGCGGTAGAGGTTGGGTGTCTCGGCCGTCCAAGCCTTGACGTGGGCGATGGTAGCGTCGAAGTTAACCCGGTGCGAGTTGTAGGCATCGAGCGTAATGGTTTGTTGACCCTGAGCCACGATTTGCGGTTTGCCGGTCGAGCAGTCGGCCAGTTGGTAGGCGACGGTCATCGGCTGTGCGCTGTCCCGGTCGTTTTGCAGAACGACGCCGAGGTGAAACAGCCCGTCGGTAAAGGTCGAGTCGAGAGGCGACTGCACCTCAAAGTCGGCCACCCGGGTTTGCGGTTGGGCATAGAGATAGACCTCACGCTCAAAGCCGGTGAGCCGCCAGAAATCCTGCCCCTCGAAATAGTTGGCGTCGGAGAAGCGGTGCATCTGCACGGCCAGTGTATTCTTGCCGGGACGGGCCAGTTCGGTAATGTCGAATTGCACGGGAACTTTACCCGACTTCGACATACCTACGAACCGACCGTTCAGGTAGAAATAGGCGGCCCCCTTCACCGCCTCGGCGCAGAAGAAGATGCGTTTGCCCTCCCACGAGGCGGGCAGGTCGAATTCGCGGCGGTAGGTACCGGTGGGGTTCCACGCCTCGGGTACCAGCGGGGGATTGTTCTTTTGCAGGTAGCGGTCGAATCCTGGCGATACAAACTCATAGCCTACGTTTACATAGATGGGGTCGCCATAGCCCTGGGTCTCCCAGTTGCCGGGCACCTGTATGGTGTTCCAGCCGGTGGTATCGTAGTCGGGAGCCATGAACTCCATCGGGCGTTCTTTGAACTGCTCGGTATAGTGAAATTGCCAGGTGCCGTTGAGCGACAGGTAGTAGCTGCCATGCTCCCGGTCACCGTTCAGGGCCGCTTCGGCTGCGGTATAGGAGGTGAAGGCGGCATGAGGCGGTAATTTGTTGATGTCGATGAGTTGCGGATTGGTAATTTCGGCAAAGCGGTTCTGTTGCTCCTGGGCAAATGTAGTCCCCGACAGCGATAGAACCGCCGATAAGAATAGTGTGATGTTCTTCATGTTGTTTTGTGTTTTTATCGATTATCTGTTTTAGTAAGACGATTATTGCTTGCGATATGAGGACGGTGAGAGGCCGGTATTTTGTTTAAAAAATTTCCCGAAGAACGACTGGTTGGCAAAATTCAGTTCGTCGGATATCTCCTGAATGCTCATGGTCGTGGTCTTTAACATGCGCTTGGCCGACAGAATCACGAAGTTGGCAATGATTTCGTGGGCGGTCTTGTGGCTCATCTGCTTGATGACCGACGAGAGGTGTTTGGGCGATATGTAGAGCTTGTCGGCATAGAAGTTGACACTGCGTTGCTGTGTGTGATACTCTTTGAGCAGGGTGAGAAATTTCCACAGGATATCCTCCTGCCGCGACAGTTTGGATTTGTTGCTCTTTTCCCGCAGGGTGAAGATGCGGTTGAGTTCCAGGGTAAAGGCCGACAGCAAGAAGCGTATGACCGTAGCATCGGCATTGCCCTTGTAGCGGTTTTGCAAAAGTCTGAGATATTCCTCGATGACCCGGGTCTCGTCGGGCATGAGAGCGGTGTAGGGGTGCTTGGCTATGTAGGAGCTGATGGAGAAGACCGTGTCGAGGTCGATAAAGGCATTCCACTCTTTGGCCGAAGTACCCTTGATGGAAAAGTAGCAGGCATTGAAATCGTTGCTGCTGTCGATAATCTTCCACATCGATTTGGGATAGAGGAAGGCCAGACTCCCGAGGGTAAGGGTATATTCCGAGAAGTTGATTTGCAGGGTTTTCTTCCCCTGGGTGCAGAGGATAATGGTGAGTTGATCGGGCGATATGGCGAGATTTGCATCGTCGGAAGCCACGGGTTCGTCAAAAGAGATGGGAATAAAATCTCGCTTTTGGATCGTGTTTGGAGTGAAATCGATAGAATTTCGAGCCTTTTGCATACAAATTTTTTCTATGTCGCTTGGACAAAGGTAGTTATTTTATCCCACCCGTACAACGACGGGTGATGGGCGAGCCGGTAGATTTATGATAAAAGATATAAAAAAGCGAGAAAAAAGGAAAAGGCCACCCGGTTGCGGGTAGCCTTTCTGGAATATCTTTCTGCGGGGTTAGCGGGTTCGTCGCACCGAGCGCACCGGAGCCGAGGCAGCCTTCTGCTGTTTGGGCTGTTTCTGCTTTTTCACTTTGGCCTCTTTTTGCCGTTTGGCCCGGGCCGAGCGAGAGGTGCTCTTCACTTCCTTATCCTCCTCCTTGGCGGTTACCTCGTCACCGTTGTCCTTGGCCTCTTTGGCTTCTTGGGCCTCCTTGGCTTTGGCCAGCTCTTCGGGAGTGGGTACCCACAGGTTTTCGTTAAAGTTTTTCAGCTGCCGTTCGATGCTGTCCTGAGCCTGCTTCCTGATGGAGTCGTTGGGATACATCTGCATGAGCGACTGGTTGCGCAGGTTCTGGGTCTTGTAGATTTCGCCGTCGTACATACGCATCTTGAAGTAGTCGTCGTAGTTGTATTGTGCGATGTTGTTCTCGTTGCTGGCCAGGATATACTGGCGGGCGATGTAGGGGCGAATGTCGTTGTATTTCACCCAGAACATGGGGTATTTGACCGGCTCGCCGCCAAAGTCGCCTGTGCGGTGCAATACCGGGCAGAGGGCTTCGATCGAGGGTTTCATTTGCGAGGTGCGGCGGTCGAAAATCCATTTTTCCAGAATGTAGTACGAGAGTATCTCGTTGGCGGGAATATCGCTCTCTTCAATGGTAAAGCGGGGATTCTTCTCGGAGTAGCCTTTGGCTTCGGCATAGAGAATGTGGAAGCGGTCGAACATCTCGCGCACCTTGATGCGATATTCGTCGGTAAAGATTTCGCGGCCGTCGAGGTATTCGTATGCCGGAATCTGGTTGTTGGCCAGCAGTTTCATGATGATTCTGAAAAGATTCTCCTGACTTTCGGTCGACTCCTCGGGATAGTAGAGCGGCAGATTCTTCTCTTTGGTGAGGTCGATTTGCCGGTAGATGACCCGCATCCAGGGAATGTCGGCGTCCGATGCACCCTGGGTGTCGTAGAGCGACTGGGCCCGTACGCTAAGTTGGGTGTTACCCTTCTTGGCGTTGTCGCTCTCGCTCTTTTTTACAACTTGTGCATGCCCGCCCATGACCGCGAAGAGCAGTCCGAGGGTGAGGCAGCTTTTTATCAGGATATTCATATGTGCTGAATGGTATGTCATAGTCATGTGATTAGCCTTAGTTTACAATTACTTCGATAGGCGAGAGGTCGCGTTCTATCCCGTCGGGACCCACGGCCCGCACTCTCGATATGTAGAACCGCTTGCCCCGCGAGAGGCGGCGGAAGGAGTTTTTCTGCCGTTGGGAGAAGTTGGCCCCGTCGGAAACCTCGGGGATTGCATTTCCCATCGAGTCGAAGAAGACGGTCTCGAACCGCAATACCCGGTACGACACGTTCAGCAGGTCGTCGTCGATGGCAGCCTGTATGCCGGGGGCGGCGAGGAGCCGGGTCTTGGGGAAGGGCTTCCCGCCCTTGTATTTCTGTTCGTAACCCTTGTCGTCCTTGTAGGCGATGTAGGGCATGGGGTCGGGGAGCTGACGCACCCGGAACTGAGTGTTGGCTACGGTTTGCGACCGGCCGTCCATGGTGGCCGTTACGGTAATCACGGCGTTCTGTCCCACCTTGGCCGGTTTGGCAATCCAGTTGTCACCCTGGCGGGTGAGGGTACCGTTGGTCATTGTGGCCTGAATGGCGTGGTTGGGAATACCGGGTACCGATATGCTGATGGGGTTGCCGATACCGGCATAGAGCACGTTCATCAAGGTGGCCGATATGGTGGCGCTGGGCTCGACTACGGTGTAGGACGACGAAAATTCGTGACGTGTCATGGAGCCGTCGCCCCGGGGCACTTCGAGGTAGCCCTGGAAGTCGAAGATACCGGTACTGCCGCAATAGGTCTCGTAAAGGCCTTTGTTCTCGTCGGGCAGACGTTTACCGTTGATGTAGATGGCTGGACGTTGCGTGGTATCGATGGCGGCCAGTACGATGTTGGCGCTGTATTTCCCGCCCCGCATGATGTTTTTGGAGTTGGGGATTACGAAGGCGTTGAGCTGGTTCACACGCACGTCGCCCTCGTCGATGTTGTTGATGAGGGTGTGCAGGGCTTCGCTCTCGGCATACCGCACGTCGCTCTGTATCTTGGTGAGAATGGTTACGGCGGCGATGACCGGCATGTTTTCAAACATGGTGGTCTCCCACAGCGAGGGGGTGTGTACCCGGGCGTTTCTCGAATGAATCGAGGTCGAGAGGTAGTTCTCGATGGTGGCCCGTTTTACCGAGTCGGTCATGAACCCGCTGATGAGGGTACGGTATTCGTCGATCATCTTTCTCAGTTTGGCCCCTTGCCGTTGGGCGGGCGAGAGCATGATGTAGGAGGCGGCTTCGAGGTCGTCCTGCCGTTCGATGTTGTTCACGTCGCCATCTTTCCCGTCGGCCTTCTTGACGATGAGGGTTTTGAGCGAATCGATATAGTTGTACAACTGGGAGGTCTCTCGCTTGACATCGAGCGATTTCTTGTACCACTGGCCACCCTTCTCGGGGTTCTGACTGTTGAAGGCGGCCAGTTTCTGGTAAAGGGCGTCGTTTTGGAGCGAAGCATTCGAAGTAGATCTTTCCAGTCCGTCTTCAACCTGCTTGAATCCGTTGAGCACATCGGACGACACGTTGAGGGCCAGCATGGCAGTGAGGACGATATACATGAGGTTTATCATCTTCTGCCGGGGTGAAAGTCTGTTGTTATTCGATGCCATGTGTGGTTACTTTTGTTTGGGGTCTTCTTTCGGTTTCTCGGCGAGGTCGGGTGCGGGAGCGCCTCCCATGGGCCGGTACATGTTGATGGTCATGGCGGTGATCATCTTTTCGTACACCGAGTTGAGTTGTTGTATGTATTGGGTCATCTTTTCGGCCTCCTGGCAGTAGCGTGTGCTGTCCGATGCCGAGCGTTCGTACATGTCGCGGATATTGCGCAGACCGGTGTTTACGCGGTCGATGTTGTCGATTTGCGAACTGATGCTCTTCAACTGGATTTCGTAGATGGTGTTCAACCCGTTGATGTTGCGGTTGAGCGTCTCCATACCGGTGACGTAGCCTTGCGAGGTGTCCGAGATGCCCTCCGAGTTCTCGGTGATGTTGCGGTAGGACTGCAACAGGGTGTTCGACACGTTGGTGAGGCTTTCGGTCGTCTGGCGCAACCGGTCCATCTGCTCGGCAATGCCCGAGAGTTGGGTGAGGTATTGCTGGGTAGCGTCGGTGAGCTCGGCCATGCGCGAGAGCTGGTCGGCGGCTGCCGACATCTTCTGGATACTGTCGGTGAGGCTCTGGGTATCGGCTTCGCTCAGGTTGAGCCCTTCGGGAATGCCTACGGCCCGCTTGGCCTCCGAGGCCGATACGTCGGGGTAGTTCCCGCCGCCGTTTCCGCCGTTGCCTCCCTTTCCGTTACCGCCGATGATGACGGTACCGCCACCGCCCGAGAAGTCGGGACGGTCCTCGGGGTTTTTGCTGTTCAGCACGGGGAATACCTCTTCCCAGTGATAGGTCTTGGGCGGGGTGTCGAAGGCCGAGAGGATAAACATGAGCACCTCGGTACCCATACCGATCGACAGCAGCAGGCTGCCGCCGGGCAGGTGCAGAATCTTGAACAGGGCACCCCAGATTACGACGGCGGCGCCTATACTGTATGCAAAATTGAAAAAGCGTTGTCCCTTATCGCTGGATAGGAACTTTTCAATGCGGTTTTTATATCTTTTATACTTTCCCATGATCCTTGACAAATTGTTTTTATATAGGTGGGTTTTGAATTATCTGCGGGCTTTGGCGAATCCGATTTGCGAGCGCACGCAGCGGAACCCGATGTAGGAGCGATGTTCGTTCTGGTATTCCCACATGCGTATGTCGGAGCGGATAAAGTTGGAAACGTCTTTCCACGAACCGCCTCTCACCACTTTGCGTTTCATGCGGTAGGGGTCCTCCTTGGCCGCGTTGTACTTGTACTCGGGGTTGAGGTCGCTGGTGTTTTGCGAGATGGCCTCGGTATAGGCGGTCGAGGTCCACTCCGACACGTTACCGGCCATGTCGTACAACCCGAACTCGTTGGGCGAATAGGAGCCCACGGGCGAGGTGATGAGATTGCCGTCCTTCACGTAGTTACCATCGTCGGGCTTGAAGTTGGCATAGAAGCACCCCTTCTCGGCCATCGGCAGGTTGCCGGTCCAGGGATATTTGTTTTCGTCCTTGCCGGCACGTGCGGCATATTCCCACTCGGCCTCGGTGGGGAGGCGGTAGGGCTCTATGACCACGGCGTTACGTCCCACCGACCCTTTGAGCAGGGCGGTGCGCCAGGCGCAGAAGGCGTTGGCCTGTTCCCACGACACACCCACGACGGGATAGTCGTTATACCCGGCGTGCGAGAAGTAGAGCCGCACATAGGGTTCGTTGTAGGCATTTTCAAAGTCGTTGACCCACACCGTGGTGTCGGGGTAGATGTTGACAATGTAGGTGTTGAGGAAGTCGAACTCGCTGCCCAGCGGACGGGTGATGGTCTCGCGAATGATGCGGCCGTCGTCGTCGACATAGGCGGTGTCCTTCGAAATCATCACCACCTCGTCGTAGTTGGGGGTGTGGTCGGTGTTGAGGTCGCGCAAGGCGGGGTCGAGGCGGTTCTTCCGTTTCGAGGCCTCGGTGTAGTCGAATACCTCGTAGCGATAGTTCATCTGCGAGGCGTCGAGTTGCTTCTCGCCGGTGATGGGGTTGATGCGATACACGCTCTCGATGGCACGGGCTTCGTCCTCGGTCGGGTTGCGCCAGGGGATAGCCTTGTCCCAGTTGAGACGGGGCTTCACCGGATTCCCGTCGCGGTCCTCTTCAATCTTGAACACTTCGTTACCGCCGTAGGCGGGGTCGGCCAGGCGCTCGCGAATGATGGAGTCGCGCACCCAGAATACAAACTGTTTGTATTTCGAGTTGGTGATTTCGGTCTCGTCCATCCAGAAGGCGTCGACCGAGATGGGTCGGGCTTCCTGCTGGGTTCCCCACACCGTGTCTTTTTCGGCGGGACCCATCTTGAACGAGCCGCGTGAGACGAGTACCATGCCGTAGGGGGTGGGCTCATTCCATGCCGTACCGCCCACGCCCGTCACTTCGCCGCTATGGCGATTCGAGGGGGAGCATGCTGCAAAGAGAATGGCGAGTGTGATATACACGATTATCTTTTTCATAGGCTACATTATGCGTATGCTTTTATGTTTGTTCTTGTTCTTGTCCGACAGGTCGAGTTTCAAACGGTATCCCAGAAAGACCTCGTGGCTGCCGCTGCTGGCCTTGACGATGGCCGACACCGGGTAGTCGTAGGCATATCCCGCGATGAAGTTCTTATATTCGGCGCCTATCATGAAAATGCAGGCATCTTTCCAGCGGTAGGAGAGTCCGCCCCAAAACAACTTGTTGTATTTTACACGACACGACAACTCGTACTGCGTGATGTTGAGGTTGCTCTTCACCATCATGGAGGGCTGCACTTCATATAACGTGTTTTTAATGGGAATATTGCTTCCGGCGATAAAATAATAGGATCGGCCGATGTAGGTTTCGTATTTGTCCTCAAACGTGAGGGTGGGTTCGGTGAGGTGCGAGGCCGAGAGTCCCACGTAGAACCAGGGGTGGGAATACCACACCCCGAACGACATGTCGAAGGCCATGCCCTGCAACTCGCTCGTGGGGATACCGTCGTCGGTGGCCTGGTGGTAGTCGCTCGTGGGGATACTCACCTTGGTACCGTCGAACCGCTCGTCGAGCATGCCCAGCTGGACTCCCAGGCTGAGGACTCCCGTCCACAGTTTCAGCTTGAAGGCATATTGCGCCCCCACAATCAGGTGGGAGTAGAGACCTTCGGTCTCGGAGGTGACCACCAGCCCCACGCCGTGGTTCTGTTTCAGAAACTTGAAGGGCATGTCGCCCGTGACGAAATAGGTTTGGGGAGCCCCCGGCATGCCTATCCACTGTTGCCGGGTCGAGGTGAGAATATTCAGTTTGTCGGTGCTGCCCGCCGCGGCCGGATTGTAATAGCCGGGGAGTGCCCAGTATTGACTGAACTGCGTGTCAATCTGGGCCTTTGCAGTGGCAAAGACCAGGCAACACAGGGCGACGGCGACGATTCGTACAATCTGCATACTCTCTTTACCGGGCTGTTTCTGGGGAGCTTATGCCAAAATCCCGGTATTTATAATAACTGAAAACAGCCTTTAAAATTGTTTTACACGCTCATTTTCGGGGGCGAAATTACAAAAAGTAGAGGTGTGTAGCTCTTTGATTGGGCGAAAATGTGTGCATCTCGGTACATTCGTGAGGGGAAAACCCGGGTGAGGCATGCTTGTGTCATGGGTGTATCGTGTTCTGCCGACGCTCGGGTTGCGTGAAAAAAGGGAGGTGTGTCGGGTTTCTGCCGAAATAAGTCGTATATTTGCGGGAAGAGACTCGACCGGGGTTTATGAAAGAAGATTTGAAAGGCAAGACGACCAGGGCGCTCGTGTGGAGCAGTGCCGACAAGGTGGGGCAGCAGGTGTTCTACCTGGTAGCCGGCATCATTCTGGCACGGCAGCTTTCGCCTACCGACTATGGCAAGGTGGGGGTGCTTACCATCTTCATCGCCCTGTCGGGTATCCTGATCGACAGCGGTTTCTCCTCGGCCCTTATCCGCAAGAAGGGGGCGACGCAGGCCGATTACAGCACGGTATTCTATCTGAATATCGCCATCAGCTGCCTGCTCTATGCCTTGCTCTATGCGGCAGCCCCTTTTATCGCCGCCTTTTTCAATGTGCCCGACCTGACACTCATCTGCCGGGTACTCTTTCTGGTGATACCGATGAATGCCCTCTCGCTCATTCAGCAAACGCTGCTGTTCAAGCACTTCAAGCTCTCGGTGAATGCACGGGTCAACCTGTGGGCACTGGGGCTGGCCTCGGTGGCTGCCGTGGTGATGGCCTATTGCGGCATGGGGGTGTGGTCGCTGGTGACCCAGACGCTGGGGTTGGCCGTGCTGCGGGCCCTCTTTTTCTGGACATTCAACGACTGGCGGCCGCAATGGGTATTTCGCATGGCGTCGCTACGCGAGTTCTTCGGATACAGTTCCAACCTGGTGGTCTCGGGGATTATCAACAACGTTTTCAACAAGATTTATCCCATCATCATCGGTAAATTCTACGGCATGACCCAGACGGGGTATTATACGCAGGCCGACAAGTATCAGGATATTGCGTCGGCCCTCATCGGCAACATCTTCCGCTCGGTGGCCTTCCCGGTATTTTCGACCGTGCAGGACGACTTGCAGCGGCTCAAACGCATCTGCCGGAAGAACGTGCGGGCCATCGCCTTTTTCATCTTCCCCATCATGCTGTTGATGGTGGTTGTCTCCTATCCGCTGATTTTGCTGGTGCTCAAAGCACAGTGGTTGCCCTCGGTGCCCTACTTTCGGCTGCTGTGCCTGTCGGGTATCTGCTCGCCCTTTATCATTCTTTTCTACGACCTCTTCAACAGCCTGGGCTATTCGCGGCTGAACCTGCAACTCGAAATCGGAAAGAAGGCCTATCTGTTCATCGGCATCGCGCTGTTCTACTCGACAGGTATCATGTATCTGATCGGGTGGTGGGTCTCCTATTCGGTGCTGTCGCTCGTGGCCTCGATATTCTTTGCCCGGCGTTTCATCGGGTACGGTTATGGCGAATACCTTAAAGACATACTTCCCTACCTGTTGCTGGCTCTGGCCGCAGCAGTGATTTCGGCCATCGTCTATCTGCTGTTACCGGGCGATGTGTGGCGACTGTGTGTGGTGCCGGTGGTGTATGCCGCCGTCTACCTGGGCAGCGCCTGTGTGCTGAAACTGGAAATGTGGCGGGAGATGGCTTCGATGCTCAAAGCCCGTATGCAGAAAGGAGGGGAGGAATGAAGCCATTTGTGATGTGAAATTCGACTTGTGATTAGAGGAAATATCGTATGATACGTTTTACCATTTTTCCCCGATTGTTGGTTTTGCCCGGACAAAAGTCCAATCCTTATATCCAGGATTTTGTCTCTTCATTGGAGCAAACGGGCGAGGCGGTAGTGGTCAATCCTCCGCATAAGAATCCGCTGTTCAGCCTGTTGCCGATGAAGCGGTGGGGCGATGTATTTGTGTTTAACTGGTATGAGAATGTGCCCGATTATAAATACGGCCCGATACAAACCGTGTTTGCCCTTTTGCTGGTGCTTGGAGCGAAAATGTGTGGGCGAAAAATCGTTTGGGTATTGCATAATAAGGGACCGCACCGGCAGGAACATGTGAAACAGAAAAGGTTTTTGACCCGTTTTATCGCACGTCATTCCGATTTGATTTTGACACATGCCCGGGAGGGAATCGACCTGGCCAGACGGTATGACCGCCGGGCCGAGGCGAAAACCTGTTTCTTGCATCACCCCACGAAAAACCGGTTGCCCAAATCCCGACCGACGGGACCGGTGATGTATGATTTGCTCATTTGGGGGCAGATTTCCCGGTACAAAGGGGTGATAGAGTATGTGCGGTATTTGAGAAACAATCCGTGCAAGGGGGTGAGAGTTTGTATCGTAGGAGCCTGCCCGTCTCAATCGTTGGCCGAGGAGATTACACGCGAACTGACCGACACGATAACGTTTATCAACCGGTCGCCGTCTTTTGAGGAGTTGGCCCGCTATGTCGAACAGTCGGCTTTTGTTTTGGAACCGTATAAGCCGGAGAGTGTATTGAGTTCAGGCACATTGATGGATTCTCTCTCATTCGGGGCCAAGGTGATAGGTCCCGATACGGGCTCGTTCAAGGACTATGCGCAGGAGAAACGGTTGAATGTATATACGTTCCGGGATTACCGGGAGATTGACGAAATAGTAACCCGATACAGGGATTGTCCCGTCTCGTGGGAAGGGTACCGGGATTTCCTGGAAGAGAACAGCTGGCCTAATTTTGGTCGTCGAGTGGTAGAACTGGTAAAGAAATGCTGATATGAATCGATTAGCCCCCATTATCCTGTTTGTCTATAACCGGCCCGACCATACCCGCACCTGCTTGGAGTATTTGGAGCGGAACGAGTTGGCGGCCGAGAGCGAGCTCTATATCTTTGCCGACGGGCCCCGGCCGGGTAGCGAAGAGGCGGTGGCTGCCGTGCGGCAGGTGATTGCCCGCCCGTGGAAATTCGGGCGGGTGACGGTGGTGGAGCGTCGCGAGAATAGGGGGCTGGCCGCCAATGTCATCGATGGAGTCACCTCCCTGTTGGAGCGTTACGACCGGGTCATTGTGCTGGAAGACGACCTGGTGGTGGCACCCTATTTCCTGCGTTTCATGAACGACGCGTTCGAACTCTATCGCGATGAGCCGCGGGTGGGGCACATACAGGCTTGCGACTTTACCGGCGACCGTTCGTTGCCCGATATCTTCCTCATCAAGTTTACCGGCAGTTGGGGGTGGGGCACCTGGCGACGGGCCTGGCGTTATTTCAATCCCGACGGAGCGGCGCTGTTACGTGCCTTTGAGCAGGACAAACGGCTGAGCCGCACCTTCGATTTCAACGGGAAATATCGCTTTACCCGCATGTTGCGCCGGCAGGTCGAGGGGAAGAACAACTCGTGGGCCATTCGCTGGAATGCCTCGCTCTTCCTCAACGATATCCTGTCGTTGAATGTGGGTCGCTCGTTGGTGCGCAACATTGGTTTTGACGGCAGCGGAACCAACTGCGGCGGCGGGCATCTGTATGACTCGGAACTGTACATGGCTCCCTTGAAGGTCTACAAAATCAGCCCGGTGGTCGAGAATGTTCAGGCCCGTAAAGCCTGGGAACGCTATTACGCCCGCACCCAGTCGTTCTGGGCAAAGGCCTGGCGGCGGGTCAAACGGACGTTGAAGGGCGACTTCGGGGCATAAAACAACAGAAAGGGGAATGCAATGAAAGTATTGATCGTAAATACCACCGACCGGGGAGGGGGCGCCGCGATAGCCGCCCGCCGACTGGGCGATGCCCTGTCGCGGGCAGGGGTCGAGGTGACGATGCTGGTGCTTGACAAGTATGGCGACGACAGCCGTACCTTTGCCGTGGCTCCGCACTGGAAAGGCCGTCTCGCGTTCCTGTTTGAGCGGTTGATGATATGGATTGAAAACGGTTTCAGCCGAAAGAACCTCTTCAAGGTCTCCACGGCCGCTACCGGGTTCGATATTACCGCCACGGCCGCTTTCCGCGAGGCCGATATCGTTCACCTGCATTGGGTGAATCAGGGACTCCTCTCGTTGAGGAGCATCGACCGCATATTCCGCTCGGGCAAGCCCGTGGTGTGGACCATGCACGACATGTGGGAGTGCACCTCGATTTGCCACCATGCCTACGGGTGCGACCGCTTCAAGAGTGCCTGTCACGATTGCGGCTTTCTGCGCTATCCCTCGCGGCATGACCTGTCGGCCCGGGTCTTCCGCCGGAAGATGAAGGTCTTCCGTCCGTCCGAGGTTACTTGGGTGGCTGTGAGCCGCTGGCTGGCCCGGCAGGCGCGTGAGAGTGCTCTGCTCGCGGGGAAACGGGTCGAGGTAATTCCTAACACCCTCTCGCTCTCGCAATTCGAACTGCTCGACCGGGCCGAGAGCCGCAAGCAGCTGTCGCTCCCCCTCGACAAGCACATCGTCCTCTTCGGAGCCGTGCGGGTCGACGACCCCATCAAGGGTTTCCCTCTGCTCATGGAGGCCCTGCGGTTGTTGCTCGACCGGGAGGAGTATCGGGGGCGTATTCACTTGGTCTTTTTCGGTCGGGTGAAGAATCCGCAGGAGGTCTATCCCCGCATACCCACCAGCTATACCGATGTCGGGTGGGTCGACAACCCCCGACAGATGTCCCGGCTCTATTCAGCGGCCGATGTGGCGGTGTCGGCTTCATATTATGAAACCTTCGGGCAGACGTTGGCCGAGGCGCAGGCGTGCGGCTGTCTGCCGGTCTCTTTCGGCAACAGCGGTCAGGCCGATATTATCCGCCACGGCGAGACCGGCTATCTGGTACCCGAACATACGGCCGGGAGTTTGGCCGAGGGTATTGCCCGGGCATTGGAGTCGGGCGGGAACATTTCGCGGGAGCGGTTACGGGCCGAAGCCCTGTCGCGCTACTCCGAAGAGGCGATTGCCCGGCAATATCAACAGGTATACAGCGAATTGTTAAGCAAATAAGAAGTCATGGAAAGTCCGCTTTTCTCGATTGTTACGATTACGTTCAACGCGGAGGCCACGTTGCCGGCCACGTTGCAGAGTGTCGAATGCCAGACCTTTACCGACTATGAATATCTGGTGGTCGACGGGGCCTCGACCGACGGCACGGTAGCCCTTGCCCGGGCCTCGCGGGTGGTCACCTCGGTCACCAGCGAACCCGACCGGGGCCTCTACGACGCCATGAACAAGGGGTTGCACCGAGCCACGGGGCGATACCTCATCTTCCTCAATGCCGGTGATGCCCTGCACAGCCCCGATACGTTGCAGAAAATTGCCCGTTCCATCGAAAAAACCGACGCTGATATCGTCTATGGCGAGACGGCTCTCGTCGATGCCCGACGACACTTCATCGCCATGCGCCGGTTGCAAGCTCCCGAGGTGTTGACCGTCAAAAGTTTCCGCATGGGTATGCTGGTGTGCCACCAGGCCTTTATCGTGCGGCGGGCGATTGCTCCCGACTACGACCTGCGCTACCGCTACTCGGCCGACTATGACTGGTGTATCCGCTGCATGCAGGTGGCCCGTACGATGACCAACACGCACGAGACCCTCATCGACTACCTCAACGAGGGGGTTACTACCGCCAACCGCAAGGCTTCGTTGCGGGAGCGATACGACATCATGTGTCGCTATTACGGTACGGTCCCCACCTTTTTGCGCCATTTGTGGTTCGCCGTCCGCTTCGCCTTTGCCCGTCTGACCGGGCGTGAATAGGCGGTATATTCTAAAAAGCTCATTCCGAAACGTTTCTTTCGGACAGAAAATTTATATCTTTGCGTGAAATATGTGAGAGGGAGCCTCTTTGTGCGGGGCTTCGCGACGGAATCCGCGTCAAAGTCCCCTCTTGTCATTGCATGAGAATAGACAGAAATTAAAGAGATATGGAGAAGAAATTTAAACGTACGCTGGTTACGACCGCATTGCCCTATGCCAACGGCCCCGTGCATATAGGCCACCTGGCAGGTGTGTATGTCCCGGCAGATATCTATACCCGGTATCTGCGTTTGAAGGGCGAAGATGTGATTATGATAGGCGGTAGCGATGAGCACGGTGTGCCCATCACCATCAAGGCCAAGGCCGAGGGGGTGACCCCGCAGGATATTGTGGACCGCTACCACAACATCATCAAGAAATCGTTCGAGGAGTTTGGTATCTCGTTCGACATCTATTCGCGCACAACTTCGGCCATTCACACGCAGATGGCCTCCGATTTCTTCCGCAAGCTCTACGACAAGGGCGAGTTTATCGAGAAAACCTCGATGCAATACTACGACGAGGATGCCAATCAGTTCCTCGCCGACCGCTATATCACCGGCACCTGTCCCCATTGCGGCAACGAACATGCCTATGGCGACCAGTGCGAAGCCTGCGGTACCTCGTTGAGTGCAACCGACCTGATTAATCCCCGGTCGGCTATCACGGGCAACAAACCGGTGTTGCGCGAAACGAAGCACTGGTATCTGCCGCTCGACAAGTGGGAACCTTTCCTGCGCCACTGGATTCTCGACGAACACAAGGAGTGGAAGCCCAACGTCTACGGGCAGTGCAAATCGTGGCTCGACATGGGGCTGCAACCGCGTGCCGTGAGTCGCGACCTCGACTGGGGTGTACCCGTGCCGGTCGAAGGTACCGAGGGTAAAGTGCTTTATGTGTGGTTCGATGCCCCCATCGGTTACATTTCGAACACCAAGGAGCTGCTCCCCGACAAGTGGGAACTCTACTGGAAAGACCCCGAGACGAAGATGGTCCATTTCATCGGCAAGGACAACATCGTGTTCCACTGCATCGTCTTCCCGGCCATGCTGAAAGCCGAGGGCAGCTACATCTTGCCCGATAACGTACCGGCCAACGAGTTCCTCAACCTCGAAGGCGACAAGATTTCGACCTCGCGCAACTGGGCCGTATGGCTGCACGAGTATCTCGAAGATTTCCCCGGCAAACAGGACGTGCTGCGCTACGTGCTCACCGCTAATGCCCCCGAAACGAAAGACAACGACTTTACCTGGAAAGACTTCCAGGCCCGCAACAACAACGAGCTGGTGGCCATCTTGGGCAACTTTGTGAACCGGGCACTGGTGCTCACGCACAAATATTTCGAGGGCAAAGTTCCCCAGGCCGGCGAGTTCACGGATTATGACCGCGAGACGATGAAGGAGTTTGCCGACGTGAAGGCTTCGGTCGAGAACTACCTCGACCACTACCGTTTCCGCGACGCCCTCAAAGAGGCCATGAACCTGGCTCGCATCGGCAACAAGTACCTGGCCGATACCGAGCCTTGGAAACTGGCCAAGACCGATATGCCGCGGGTGGCTACCATCTTGAACCTGGCTTTGCAGATTACGGCCAACCTGGCGATTGCCTTCGAGCCCTTCCTCCCCTTCTCGGCCGAGAAGCTGCGGGGCATGCTCCATATGGGTCCTTGCGACTGGAACATGTTGGGGCGTACCGATATACTGCCCGTCGGGGCCGAGTTGGGTAAACCCGAACTGCTCTTCGAGAAGATCGACGACAGCGTGATTGAGGCTCAGGTCAACAAGCTGTTGGAGACCAAGAAAGCCAATGAGTTGAAGAATCACAAGGCTGCGCCGGTGCGTGAGAATGTACCTTTCGACGACTTCATGAAACTCGATATCCGGGTGGGCAAGGTGCTCGATTGTCAAAAGGTGCCCAAGGCCGACAAACTGTTGCAGTTCCGTATCGACGACGGCCTGGGCGGCCGCACCATCGTATCGGGCATTGCCAAGCATTACAAACCCGAAGATCTGATTGGCAAGAATGTATGCTTTGTGGCCAATCTCGAACCCCGTAAACTGAAAGGTATCGAGTCGCAAGGTATGATTCTCTCGGCCGAAGATGCCGACGGACGCTTGATTGTCATCACTCCGGCCGCCGACGAGATTGCTCCGGGTTCGGAAGTGAAATAAGACTCACGATATAATCCTGATATGCAAAGAGCCCCCACGAATCTCTCGTGGGGGCTCTTTTTGTATATTTGACAGCCGGGGTGAGAGGGGAGCGTGTAGAGCGCTTTCCCGTCCCTTCTGTGGCATTATCGGTTGTTGTATTGGAGAATCTCCTCGATGATGTCGCGCCGGTTGTAGAGGCGGGGAATTTTGTGCTGTCCGCCCAGTTTGTTGTGGTCGCGCAGCCAGTCGTCGAAGATGCCGGTTTTGGCGGGAATCACTTCGAGGCATTCGAGGGCGATGCTCTTGAATCGCTTGGCTTCGTAGTCGGAGTTGAGATTTTGCAGATTCTGGTCGAGCCGTTGGGCAAACTCTTCGATAGATGCGGGTTGCTTGCTGAACTCGATGAGCCATTGGTGACGCCCCTTGCTGTGGTCTGTCATATAGACCGGGGCAGCCGTGTAGTTGAGTACGCTGGCCCCCGTCTGTTCGCAGGTGCGGGCGATGGCCTGCTCGGCATTGTCGACCATGAGCTCCTCGCCAAAGGCGTTGATGTAGTGCTTGGTGCGGCCCGATACGCAAATCTTCACCGGCTTGGTGGAGAGCACCTTCACGGTGTCGCCCATGCGGTATCGCCACAGACCTCCGTTCGAGGTGATGACCAGTTCGTAGTTGCGCCCGGCTTCCACCTCCCAGAGGGGTACGGCCTGATCAAGAGTCCCACCCAGCGGGATAAACTCGTAGAAGATGCCCAGGTCGATGAGGAGCAGCATGCCGGGTGTGGTAAGGTCGTTTTGTACGGCAAAGAAGCCCTCGGAGGCGTTGTAGGTCTCGACGTAGTGCATGCGGGGGCTGGATATGAGTTGCCGGTATTGTTCGCGGTAGGGGGCAAAGCTGATGCCTCCGTGGAAGAAGACTTCGAGGTTGGGCCAAACCTCGGAGAGGTCGTGCCGACCGGTTTTCGTCAAGATGTGTTTGATGAGCACCAGAAACCACGAGGGTACCCCCGAGAGGTTGGTAATGTCGCGCTGCCCGATGGTACTGTTGGCAATCGCTTCGAGCTTGGTGTCCCACTCGCTCATGAGAGCAATCTGCTTGGAGGGGACTCTGATGAGGTTGACCAGCGGGTTGATGTTCTGTATGAGGATAGCCGACAGGTCACCGCAGTAGGCCTCGCCGAAAGGATTTTGAGCCCGGCTGCCACCCAGTATGAGTCCTTTGCCATCGAAGAGGCGGCTTTCGGGATTCTCGCGCAGGTAGAGGGCCACACAGTCGGCTCCGCCCTGGTAGTGGCAGTAGCGCAGGGCCTCGGCACTCACGGGTATGAATTTGCTCTTGTCGTTGGTTGTTCCCGACGATTTGGCGAAATGGCGTATGGGGGTAGGCCACAGGATATTCTGTTCGCCCTGCATGGTGCGTTCGATGTAGGGTTTCAACTCTTCGTATCCGCTGATGGGCACACGCCCGGTGAAATCCTGGTAGGAGGTTATTCCGTGGAAATGATAGGTTTTCCCCAGTTGGGTATTTCGGGCCTTGCGGAGCAACCCTATGAGCGTTTCCTGTTGTATGATGTCGCCATAGTCGGCATAGCGATCTATTTGAGAGAGCCGTTTTGCAAATAAGGGGCGCAGCAGCTTGGTGAAATTCATCTGATTAGGTTTTCAATAGGTAGCAAAAATAGCTATTTCTTGGGTGATTCCTATGGATTGTCCTGTGATTTTTCGGTGACAATTGCATTATTCCCGTTTGAGGAGGTGGCCAAGACCTTTTGTTGAAAATCTTTGTCTTTGTGCAGTCGTTCGATGGTGAGGTGTGCGGCATTTTGTTGCGACTCCTTCTTGGAATATCCGATGCCTATGCCCCCCGATAGCCCGCCAAGCAGAGCCTGCGACTGGAATATGGGGTTGTTGTCCTTGTCGACCAGGGTCTCGATAAGGGCAAATTCGATGTCTATTTTGTGTTTCTGGCACCACTCGATAAGTCGCGACTTGAAGTTGAACTCCTCTTTCGAGACCTTGTCGAGGTCGACAATCGAACCGATGATGCGGGTCTCGATAAAGTGCTTGCAACATTTGTATCCCTTGTCGAGGTAGATGGCTCCGATGAGGGCTTCGAGCGCATTTCCATACATGTAGCTGTTGTGGGTGCTGACGCGCGTGGAGCAGGTAATGAAATGGTCGAGTCCTATTTTCAGGGCGATGGCGTTGAGCGATTCGCGTTTCACTATTTTGGCGCGGGTGTTGGTGAGGAACCCTTCCTTGCGGTTGTCGAACCGGTGGAAAAGTATGTCGGCCACCACGGCGTCGAGTATGGCGTCGCCCAGGAATTCGAGCCGTTCGTTGTTGATGCGTCGGCCCTGCACATAGATCGACGAGGAGCTGTGCAGACAGGCAACCTCGTACAGGCGTATGTTGCCGGGCCAGAATCCCAACAGGTCGTGATATAGAACATAAGGCTCCTTATGGCGGAGCATAAGGAGCCTTATACGGTTATAAATCGTTTTAAGCACGTGTTATTTCGTGAATTTCTTTACGATTATACTTGCATTGTGGCCACCGAAACCAAAGGTGTTCGACAGAGCGGCGTTTACTTCGCGTTTCTGTGCATGGTTGAATGTGAAATTCAGTTTGCTGTCGATTTCGGGATCGTCGTCGCCCTCGGCATGGTTGATGGTGGGGGGAACGATGCTTTCGTCGATGGTCTTCACGCAGATGAGAGCCTCCAAAGCTCCGGTCGCTCCCAGCAGGTGGCCGGTCATCGACTTGGTAGAGCTGATGTTGAGGTTATAGGCGTGATCGCCGAATACTTCCAAAATCGCTTTGGCTTCTGATTTGTCACCGACGGGAGTCGAGGTACCGTGAACGTTGATGTAGTCGATCTCTTCGGGAGCCATGTGGGCATCGTCGAGAGCGTTTTGCATCACGAGTTTGGCACCCAGTCCTTCGGGGTGGGTAGCCGTCAGGTGATAGGCGTCGGCCGACATACCGCCACCTACGACTTCGGCATAGATTTTAGCCCCACGGGCCAATGCGTGTTCCAGTTCTTCAAGAATAAGGCAGGCACTTCCTTCACCCATCACGAAACCGTCGCGCGAAGCGCTGAACGGACGAGAGGCCGTCTCGGGCGAGTCGTTACGCGTGGAGAGTGCGTGCATGGCATTGAATCCACCTACTCCCGATACGGTGATTGCGGCTTCGGCACCACCCGATACGATCAGATCGGCTTTGCCCAGACGGATATAGTTGTATGCGTCGATGAGGGCGTGGGTGGACGATGCGCAGGCCGACACGATACCGAAGTTGGGACCCCGGAATCCGTATACCATCGAGATTTGTCCTGCGGCGATGTCGGCAATCATTTTGGGAATGAAGAAGGGGCTGAAGCGCGGACCCTTTTCGGGGGCTACGGCATAGTTCCCTACCTCTTGCTCAAAGGTGCTGATACCGCCGATTCCTGCCGAGAAGATAACACCGGCACGGTCTTTATTGACTTTTTCGAGATCGAGTCCCGAGTCGGCCATGCTCTCTTGGGTGGCAGCCAGTGCAAACTGGGTATAGCGGTCGAGTTTACGAACTTCCTTGGCGCTGAAATATTTCAGCGGGTCGAAATTCTTTACCTCGCAAGCAAATTGAGTCTTGAATTCAGATGCGTCGAAAAGCGTAATAGGCCCTGCTCCGCTTACTCCTTTCAGAAGGGCGTCCCACGTGGAGGCCACGTCGTTGCCCAGCGGAGTGATGGCGCCAAGGCCCGTTACTACAACTCTTTTAAGCTCCATAAATTATTTATTCTCTTTCTCTGCGATAGCTTTTTCGATGTGAGCGATAGCCTCACCTACAGTCGTGATTTTTTCGGCTTGATCGTCGGGGATTTTGATGTCGAATTTGGTCTCAAATTCCATGATCATTTCAACCGTGTCCAAAGAATCGGCACCGAGGTCATTGGTAAAGTTGGCTTCGGGAGTTACCTCTGATTCCTTAACGCCCAATTTTTCTACGATAATTTCTTTTACTGTTGATGCTACGTCAGACATAATTTTTAAATTTTAATTAATAAATAAATTAACGTTCTTATTTTTTGCAACTGCAAAGGAATATATTTTTCTCCGAAGAAAAAAAATTTTCTCTTATAAATTACTCATTTTTTGCACAGATATAAAGATTTTGTGCAAAAATCGGTAGCTTTATCTCTCGCTTACCTATCGAATCGGGGCGCTTATCGGGCCGAAGTGACACTTTCCATCAATAGATGCGAGGTGTAGACTTTGTATATTTATGCAATACAAAATCCTAATTTTATTAAAACAGGCAGGTCGGCTGCCTTGCCTCCTGTTATGCGATAGGCACCGAATTCCCGTCGCAGGGGGTAGAGTCCGCGTTGCATCTCGAAGGTCTCGGGCGACTTGCGTAGCCTGAGGTCGTCGTCGAAAGGATTGTAGGTGTCCCACACGGCTTTCTGCAAGGGGGTGTCCACGCCCGTGAGGTCGATGAGGGGCTGTGCCGGTGCCGGTGGCACAATGGCTTGGGTGGGAATTGCAATCCCCGTCCATCGGCTCACGGCTTCGACAATCATTCTCGTGGCGGTCGACTTGCCGTCGGCCGAGTATCCGGCTATGTGGGGGGTGGCGATGAAGGCTTTTTTCAGCAACTCCCTGTCGATATGAGGCTCGTTTTCCCAGCAATCGAGCACGACGCCCGCAATCTTTTTCTGGGCGAGGGCGGCTTTCAGGGCTTCGGTTGCTACAATCTCACCCCGGGCCGTATTGAGAATCAAGGGGCTCTTTTCAAGCGCATCGAAAAAATCGTTGTCGGCCAGGTGGAAGGTGGGGTATTTCCCCTCGCGGGTCAGCGGGGTGTGGAAGGTGATGATGTCGGCTTCCCGGCAAAGGGTATCGAGCGACGTGAACGAATCCCCCCCCTCGGCCTCCTCACGGGGAGGGTCGTTGAGGAGTACCCGCATGCCCAGCAGCCCGGCATAGCGGGCGACGATACTGCCCACATGGCCTACGCCCACTACGCCCAACGTGCATTCGTGCAGCGGTTTGTGCCTACTTTTGCTCCAAGCCAGCAGGGCGGCGAGTATGTACTGGCCCACCGACGGGGCATTGCAGCCGGGACAGTTCACCCATTCGATGCCCCGCTCCCGGCAGTAGCGGGCGTCGATGTGGTCGTAGCCGATGGTAGCCGTGGCAATGTAGCGGCAGCGGCTTTGGTCGAGCAACTCGCGGTTGCACTTCGTGCGCGTGCGTATCAAAAGAATGTCGGTGTCGCGCACGGCTTGGGCGTCGATGCGGTCGGGCGAGAGGTAGTCGATGCGGGCATACGGTTCGAGCACACCTTTCAGGTAGGGAATCTTGTTGTCGGCTATGATGTAGGGAATGGTTGTCATGACATTCGGTTTTTTTCTAAACAAAAATAGTAATTTTTCGGTGGGAATGTATCGAAGAACTATTTTTATATAGGTAAGATAGCGGTTTTTCGTAAAACAATGCTTATGTTTGTAAAATGAAAACAAGGCGCAGAGGCCTTTCGAGACGCGTTTCGCGGGGAGGCAGGTGCGCATTAACTGATGTGAGTTATGACTTTTGCAGAAACCTGTAATCACATTTTTTGGAATACCACGCAATATTACCATCGGTTCGACAATGTAGATGCCACGCTGGAAAACCCCTATGCCGAGGGGAGTATCGAGTACTATTTGTGCTTGAAAAACTGGATTGATGTGGTTCAGTGGCATCTCGAAGACATTATCCGCAACCCCGATATCGACCCGCGCGAGGCGTTGGCTATCAAGCGGCGAATCGACAAGTCGAATCAGGAGCGTACCGATCTGGTCGAGATGATTGACGACTATTTCTTGAAGAAGTATGCCGGTGTCGAGGTGAAGAGCGACGCCACCATCAATACCGAGAGCCCCGCCTGGGCGATTGATCGGTTGTCGATTCTGGCCGTGAAGATTTACCATATGCAGCAGGAGGTGGAGCGCAAAGATGCTTCGCCTGAACATGTGGAGAAGTGCCGGGCCAAGTTGCGGGTGCTGCTCGAACAGCGTTCCGACCTCTCTGCGGCCATTGACCAGTTGCTCGATGAAATCGCGGCCGGACGGAAATACATGAAGGTTTATAAACAGATGAAGATGTACAACGATCCGGCGTTGAATCCGGTCCTGTATAAAAAATGACAGGGAGGGTAGGGATTTATGTCGTATCGTAAGGTTTTAATCATGCGTCTGTCGGCCCTGGGCGATGTGGCGATGACCATACCTGTGGTTTACTCGGTGTGCCGCGCCTATCCCGACACCACGTTTGTCATGCTCACCCAGAAGGTGGCCTCGCAACTGTTCCTGTGTGCCCCGCGCAACTTGCAGGTTGTGGTGGCCGATGTCAAGGGGCGGCACAAAGGGTTTGGCGGGCTTTACGACCTGGCCAAGGAGTTACGGGCCCTGTCGATTGATGCGGTAGCCGATTTGCACGATGTGCTGCGCACGAAGTTCCTGCGCACCTGTTTCAGGTGGTGGGGAATCCGTGTGGCTGTCATCGACAAGGGCCGCAAGGAGAAACATCAGCTCACCGCCCGTCACAAGCACGGCGAGTTGCACCCGTTGCGCAGCTCGTTCGATCGGTATGGCGATGTGTTTGATTCGCTGGGCTTTACCTTTACGCCCCAATTCGATTCGCTGTATGGCGAGGGGAAAGGCGACGAAGGTCTCTATTCGGCACTCACTCCGCCCAAGGCTCCGGGCGAGTATTGGATAGGTGTGGCTCCGTTTGCTAAGCACGAGGGGAAAATCTATCCGCTCGACCACATGGAGAATGTGGTGGCGAAACTTTCGAGCGAATCGAAGGTGAAGATATTCCTGTTCGGCTCGGGTGAGCGCGAGCGCGATATTCTGTCGGTATGGCAGGAGCGTTATCCGCATGTGATTACGCTGGCCGACAAGCGTCACGGCTTTGCCCTCGAACTGGCGCTGATGAGTCACCTCGACGTGATGATTTCGATGGACTCGGCCAACATGCACCTGGCTTCGCTGGTGGCCGTGCCTGTTGTTTCGGTGTGGGGGGCCACCCACCCGTGTTGCGGATTCCTGGGGTGGCATCAGAGTGAAGCCAACGTGGTACAATTGCCGCTCGGTTGCCGGCCCTGTTCCATCTTCGGCAACAAGCCGTGCCGCCGCAAGGACTATGCCTGTATGGAGATAGCCCCGTCGGTCATTGTCGAGCGGGTGAAACAGTTGAAAGTCCAAGCGGCCTCCAACGGGTAATCGCAGTCAGCCGGGGGGAATGGATAAGTTGATGAATATTATGTATTTGGGAGTGATAAGAAGATGAAGCTGGTATTGAATCCGTCCTATCGTCGACTCGAAAAGTTGATGGAAACATTGCCTCTCTCCTTCCCGATGCTGGGGGAGTGTATTTACAAGGCTCGCAACGAACTGCGCAAGTTCTCTTACGAGGGGAAGGATTATGTGGTCAAGAACTACAAGGTGCCTATTTTTATCAACCGCATTGCCTATACTTTTTTCCGTCCCGGCAAGGCCCAACGAGCCTATGAGTATGCCTTGAAGCTGCGGGCGATGGGTATCGAGACTCCCGAGCCGGTTGCCTATATCGAGATGAAGCAGGGCGGATTGCTGTGTCACTCCTATTTCGTGTCGGAATGCTGTCCTTATCCCCATCTCATGCGCGAGTTCGATAACGGTGGGGTAGCCGGTCGCGAGGCGGTGTTGAAGGCATTTGCCGCCTTCACGGTCAACCTGCACGAGAAGGGGGTATTTCATCTCGACTACTCCTCGGGCAATATCCTGTTCGACCGATACGACGGGGATATTCGTTTTTCCATTCTCGACCTGAACCGCATGCGGTTTGTACCGATGACCCCGAAGATGTGTCTCTCTAATTTTACCCGATTCAGCCGGGACGAAGAGGTGGTGCGGTATGTCGTGGCCGAGTATGCCCGGTTGCGCGGGTGGGACCCCGAGGTTTCGGTCGAGGCCGCCCTGGTCCCGCACCGGAAGTTCTGGTCGCACATCGCCCGAAGAGATGCCCGAAGAGACGCCCGTAGGCACTGACGCGAGAGTTTGGACGCTTAAAATAGCAGGAATCACAAAATAAATTGCTAAGTTTGTCGTCAAAATGCGGTGAACATAATAGTCTGTGGAAAATAATCGGTTTGACATACGGGAACAGCGAATATCGGATACCGAACGGGAATTCGAGAAGGCGTTGCGTCCCCTGGCATTCGACGATTTCAGCGGACAGGAGAAGATTATCGAGAACCTGCGGGTCTTTGTCATGGCAGCCCGCATGCGCAAGGAGCCGCTCGACCATGTGTTGCTGCACGGCCCTCCCGGGCTGGGTAAGACCACGCTGGCCAATATCGTGGCCAATGAGTTGGGCGTAGGGTTCAAGATTACTTCGGGGCCGGTACTCGACAAGCCCGGCGATCTGGCCGGACTCCTCACCTCGCTCGAAGAGAACGATGTGCTTTTCATCGACGAGATTCACCGGTTGAGCCCGGTGGTCGAGGAGTATCTCTACTCGGCCATGGAAGATTTCCGCATCGACATCATGATCGACAAGGGGCCGAGTGCCCGTTCCATACAAATCGAGCTGAATCCCTTCACGCTGGTGGGGGCGACAACCCGCAGCGGATTGCTCACCAGTCCGTTGCGTGCACGATTCGGCATCAACTGTCACCTCGAATACTACGACCATGCCGTGCTGACCCACATCATCGAGCGGTCGTCGAGTCTGTTGGGCGTGCCTTGCACCCGCGAAGCCGCCACCGAGATTGCCATGCGCAGCCGCGGGACACCCCGTATCGCCAATGCCCTGTTGCGGCGGGTGCGCGACTTTGCCCAGGTAAAAGGGTCGGGCAGCATCGACCTCGACATAGCCCGCTATGCCTTGGAGTCGCTCAACATCGACCAGTATGGGCTCGACGAGATAGACAACAAGATTCTCTCCATCATCATCGACAAGTTCAAGGGCGGTCCCGTGGGTCTCACCACGATTGCCACCGCCCTGGGCGAGGACCCCGGTACGCTCGAAGAGGTGTATGAGCCCTATCTGATTAAGGAGGGATTCATCAAACGCACCCCCCGGGGCCGCGAGGTGACCGACCTGGCCTACACCCATCTGAACCGTCATCGCATCTCGGAGCAGGGAACATTGTTTTAATCAGAAAAAAGTAGACGCTTATGGCCGGCATGAAGAGTTTGGCAAAGGATACCGCGATATACGGGTTGAGCAGTATATTGGGGCGGTTTCTCAACTGGTGTTTCGTATTCCTTTATGTAAACGTGTTGAAGACGACTGCCGAGTATGGCATCGTGACCAACCTCTACGCCTACATGGCCTTGTTGCTGATTATCCTCACCTACGGCATGGAGACCGGCTTCTTCCGGTTTGCCAACGACAAGCAGGAGAAGGACCCGATGCGGGTCTATACGACCGGCCTCATCTCGCTGGCCACCACCTCGACCCTCTTTTTCGTGCTGGTATGGCTCTTCCTCTCGCCGGTATCACGCCTGCTGGGCTATCCCGGGCATGAGGACTATGTGTGGATGATGGCCTTGATTATTGCCATCGACGCCTTCACGGCATTGCCTTTCGCCTACCTGCGCTACCAGCGTCGGCCCATACGCTTTGCCGCGGTCAAGCTGCTCTCGATATTCCTCAACATCGCGCTGAACCTCTTCTTTATTCTGCTCTGCCCGTGGCTGTATCACATTCACCCCGAGTGGATTTCGTGGTTTTTCGATCCCGATTTTCTGGTCGGCTATATTCTGGTGTCGAATGTCATCAGTTCGGGGGTGGTGCTGCTGGTGCTCTTTCCCGAGATTTTCAGGGTACGCTACCGGTTTGACCGGCAGTTGCTGTCGCGCATGTTGAAGTATTCGTTCCCGCTGCTCATTCTGGGAATTGCCGGCATCATGAACCAAACCTTCGATAAGATGTTTTATCCTGTGCTGGCCGCGAGCCGCCCCGACGCCATGTCGGAGTTGGGCATATACGGGGCCGTCTACAAGATAGCAATTGTCATGGTGATGTTTACACAAGCCTTCCGTTTTGCCTACGAGCCCTTCATCTTTGCCCGTAACAAAGATGCAGGCGACGGGAACAAGAAATCCTATTCCGAGGCGATGAAATATTTCATCATCTTCGGGCTGTTCATTTTCCTGGCGGTGATGTTCTATATCGACATCGTGCGCTTCTTCATGCCGGCCACCTACTGCACGGGATTGAAGGTGGTGCCCATCATCATGCTGGCCGAACTCTTCTTCGGGATATTCTTCAACCTGTCGTTGTGGTATAAACTCACCGACCGTACCCAGTGGGGAGCCTGGTTCTCCCTGTTCGGGTTCGTGATTACGGCCATCATCAATATCGTAGGGGTGCCCCGTTTCGGCTACATGGCTTGCGCCTGGGCTGCCTTTGTGTGCTACCTGAGCATGATGCTGGCCTCGTTCTTCATCGGTCAACGGGTCTACCCCATCAAGTACGAGCTGGGTAATGCGTTGCGCTACACCCTGCTCACGGTGGTACTCTATCTCGTCGGTACCTTGGTGTCCATCGATTCGCTCCTCCTGCGTCTGGCATTCCGCACCGTTCTGCTGGTGGTCTTTCTGCTCTATCTGGTCCGTCACGACCTGCCGCTGAGCGAGATTCCGGGATTGAAACGTTTTGTGTCCAGGTCGTGAACCCGGCGACGGGCAAGGGCGGCAGGACGACCTTAATAGCATAGATTATGACTTTCTCCAATTTTGTCGATTCGGTCAAACGATTTTTGACCCACTATCTTGACATGAGTCAGGATCGGGAAGAAGAAGCCGCTTCGGTCGAGGCTATCCGGGCCGGGGTGGAGTTCAAGGGATCCACCATTCTTATTCTGGTATTTGCCATCTTTATCGCTTCGCTGGGGTTGAACACCAACTCGGCGGCGGTCATTATCGGTGCCATGTTGATTTCGCCTCTCATGGGTCCTATCATGGGTATCGGGCTGGGGCTCGGCATCAACGACTATGAGCTGATTAAGCGGTCGTTCCGCAACCTGGCCGTAGCCACGCTGTTCAGTGTGATCACCTCGACGGTCTATTTTTGGATTTCGCCGTTGAACGAAGCCCGCAGCGAGCTGCTGGCCCGCACCTCGCCGACCATCTACGACGTGCTCATCGCCTTCTTCGGCGGATTGGCCGGTATCGTGGCCATGTCGTCGAAACAGAAGGGCAACGTGCTGCCCGGTGTAGCCATCGCCACGGCGTTGATGCCGCCACTGTGCACGGCCGGATTCGGACTGGCGACGGGCAATCTCTACTACTTCTTCGGTGCCTTCTACCTCTTCTTCATCAACTCGGTGTTCATCGCCTTTGCCACCACACTGGGGGTAAAGCTGATGAAATATTCGAAGAAGGAGTTTGTCAACGAAGAGCGACGCAAGAAGGTCGAGCGCATTGTCTATACGATTCTTATCCTCACGATGGCTCCGAGCATCTACCTGACCTACAACATGGTGAAGCAAAACTTCTTCGAGGTGGCCGCTGCGCGCTTCGTGTCGCAGAATTTCAACTACCCCGATACCCAGGTGTTGAGCAAGAGTGCCGAGATTGAACATGGCAAGCGCATCATACGGGTGTCGCTCGTGGGGGCCGAGGTGCCTCAGGACTCTATTGCGATTGCCCAGGCCCGTTTGCCGCAATACGGGCTGGGAGGTGCCGTGTTGGAGGTGCGTCAGGGATATGGGTCGAATTCGATGGACATGACCACGCTCAGCAGTACGATGTTCAAAGACATCTACCTGCATAATCAGGAGCAGATAGCCCGCCAGCAGCAGGTCATCGACTCGCTGGAAAACATGACCTCGCACTACCAGCAGTACGATTCGCTGGGCATTGCGGTGGCACCCGAAATCAAGGTGCTTTTCCCCCATGTGACCGATATTGCCATCTCGAAAACGATATTCAGCGGCATCGATACCGATGTGCGCGATACCACCACGCTGGCCGTCGTGCGCTATTCGCGACCCTTCTCAGCTTCGGAGCAGCAGCAGTTCCGGGAGTGGTTGCAGGCCCGCCTGGGTACCAACAAGGTGCAACTTGTACTTGAACCCTGATTGGGAAGATTAAAAGATTATATGAATATGATACTTTACTAATTATTGGACATAATAAAGACTATTTTTAGTAATAAATACAATGTCGATAATTAACGTAAATATCCTGAATTAAAATGGCAAATCTGGCCCATATTCTGCAAAAGGCTCATAAAGGACTTGAAATCCGTTATCTTCAAATAAGTGAGCTTGCTTTTGAAGTTTCTTCAAATATAAAGTACGTTTTGAGGTGTCGTTAATTTCCTCTCGACGGGTTTTACTTAGTTCCAAAAATTCATCATTTTGATCTATGCCAAGGAATCGGCGACCCAATAGATTTGCAGCGATACCAGTCGTACTGCTACCTGTGAATGGATCTAAAATCCATGCACCGGGAAGAGTTGAAGCCTGAATGATTCGCGACAGAACGCACAAAGGTTTTTGAGTAGGGTGTTTACCACACGACTTTTCCCATCGTGCAATAGCTGGTAATCGCCAAACATCACGCATCTGAGTACCTCCATTGATCTTTTTCATTAACTCATAATTGAAGAAATGAGAGACTTTGATTTCTTTACGAGCCCATAGAATATACTCAGCTGAATAGGTAAAATATTTACAAGATAAATTTGGAGGAGGATTTGTTTTTTCCCATGTAATGCAGTTTAATATTTTGAAACCTAATTCTGTCAGGCATCGAGCTACCGAAAAAATATTATGATACGTTCCGCTTATCCAAATGGTACCATTATTTTTTAGTTTATTCCTACAAGCTGCGATCCAAGATTTATCAAACAGATAATCTTCCTCATATCCATTTGATTTATCCCAATCCCCTTTATTAACAGATACCATTTTACCACTTTGAATGCTTATGCCACCATTTGAAAGGTGGTAGGGAGGATCTGCGAAAATCATATCAAACTTGAAATCAAATGAATTCAGAAGTTCAATACAATCTCCTTTAAGAAGAGTAAAGTCTCTATTTCCTGACTTGTAATAGGCAACCGGCATTTAAATAAGTACTCTTGATATTATTCCACTTTCAAGATCCGCAATGTTGTACAAGTACTCTAAAACATCAAAGGTCTCTTTCAGATTATTCTTTGCACTGTGCCAGCCACAACCATCGGTGAACCAAACAAATTTGAAATATCCCAAATCTTTGGTTTCCATGGTGATGGTTTTATAGCTACGGGCTGTTTCGTTCAACTTGGAACCACTACTGGTATAAAAGTTCGTTTCTATTCCATAAATGGTTTTTTCTCCTTTTACGACAAAATCAAATCTTTTCTCTGAGCTACCGTTATTGGAAATCGAAGACAAATCAATTTTCCACTTGACCTCTATTTCATGGATATACATTTCCTTGAAATAGTCAACTCCTTTCACAAGTCCAGCTTTGCAAAGGAAATTCTCTACAAGATTCTCCATAAGATGACCACCACGATTCTTGCGTCCGTTGGAATCAAGACCAGTTTCTATACCAGTCACGTAATCCACAAGATTATTGACAATATGATTCTCCATCAAATCAAAAAGACCGGTCTTTCTCATGAATTTTACATAATCTTCATTAGTGCAATTTGGTTTATCAAAATGAAAATCAATCTGTCCCTCTTCATCCATAGCCTTAATATCAAGTTCTCGCTTGGCTAAAAGGATAGGAATACATCTTAGAGTTTCTGGATATTGTACCAAAATATTTTTGAAGTCATTCTCTATATTCTTGGATCTAATAAGAGAATTCAAGATATTAAGTGGAATTCTAATAGCGTCCACGTTATTGAAAACCTTATCGAAATCAACGTAATATTTATAATCGGCAATAGAAGGTCTAAAACCAGCAAGCCAAGTATCAAAGTTTCTCATATCAGTAAGCTTTGGTAACATTAGAAATCATTATTTCAGAAATAGCTCCACGTCCATTTCCTTTTGAATTTATCATTCTCGCAGCAGAAACTCGTTTGATGGAAAATCTCTTGTAAAGATGATCAAAGAAATCATCATCATTATTTACATTTTGCGGGTCTGAATTGCTTGCCACAAATAAAGATTTGTGAGTTGCTATCTGCTCACAAAAATCACGTAAGCGCATCTGTTCAGTATCATCAAAACCATCTTTTGCATAAGAAGTAAATGCAGAAGTCTCTGTTAAAGGGCGATATGGTGGATCAAAATAATACAAGACATTATCATCTGCATATTTACCTGTTTGTGCAAAATCGCCACAAAGAATTTCAACTCTCTGTAGAACAGCAGAATCAGCTCTTAATGTTTTTTCATCGCAAATTTTAGGATTCGTATATCTCCCATGTGGTACATTAAACATTCCTTTGGAATTTACACGATATAGTCCATTAAAGCAAGTCCGATTTAGGAAAATGAATAATGCAGCTGTTTCAATATCTGAAATATTTTTTTTATTATAACGCTCACGCTGAGATAAATAATAATCTTTCCTCGCAATATTATCTAGTGCAAGATACTCTGTTTGGATTCGGGTTAATTCAAGAATTAATTTTTCAACATCTGATTTTATGACACGATATGTACAAATTAACTCTTCATTTATATCATTAATTACAGCTTTTGTTATGTTGGGATATTCTTGTAGAATCCAGAACAAAACAGCTCCTCCACCAACAAAAGGTTCAACGTAAACCATTTCTCCACGTTGTAATAAATCATGAGGTAGGGTATTCTTGATATCGTCAAGAAGTTGGGTTTTTCCCCCGACCCATTTGATAAATGGTTTTGCTGAATATTTATCTAATCTTTTCATATATGCAAAAGTAACTATAACAGTCCATTTACCCAATAAAACTTGGATCTTCTGAATTTTCTTTACATAGTTTTTCGCCATATCTAGTCAGTTCCTGCATAGAAGGTCCTGCTTTTTCGATGATAAACAAAGGTAATGTATTTTAGACAAACAAACCGCACTATATAAGGCAATAAAACATCAGCGCGACAAACAAATTTTCGTTGTCTGTCGCGCTGATATTAATCTCTTGGTTTATGCGAAAGGGGAATCAATATTCCTCCTCGTTGAAGAAATTTATCTATATTGATTATCAATATATTATGCAATAATCAATGAAATTTGCGCAAACAAACCGCACCGTCTGAGACGGTCTGAGGCGATGGGTGGAAAAGGGAGGACAAACAAACTGTTTTACTCACATCTATTTTTAATCCCCACTAAATTCAGGAATTTCCCCCAAAGAAATTGCCCTCACAGACACTTTGTCACCAATTTTAGAATTCTTTGATTCAATCAAAATACCCTCTATCCATATTTTGTCGACAATTATAATGGAATCATTATCACGTTTTCCTATGATATGTGCAGAATACCTTGTATAATAATCGAGCGATTTAACCTTATCTTTATTATTTGCTAATAACTTTTTCAAGCTAAGTTTTACAATACAGCGTTCCATATCAATTTCTGTGATTATAAGTGGAAATTTTATTCCATCTTTATATATCTGCTCTATTGACTCTATATGACACAAGTTGGTAATCTCCCCAATAGGTAATAGTCCTAAACAATACAGTTTATTATTTCGAAGAATATTAAATAGCACACTTTTTTCATTAATCGTATTTATTGTCAAATTGGATAGAGCAATCCCCGGTGCGTAGTTATCAGCAAACCACTGCATAGGGTGTTTTATGAATGGTTTTAGAGAGCCTATAAAGGATCGTTTGTCATTACTGATATCTTTAATATATACCTTAATTTGATCTTTAATCTTACACTTATATTTGTTTGCTCCAATATGAGTTTCACTTTGCGGAATAAAAATACGATATTTTTCATCCGCAAGGCAAACTAAACCCTTTGCATCAGAGGCAATAACTTTTGCATCAACAATATATTCATTCTCTTCTATTCTTTTATAATAATTTAAATATGGAGATTCTGCCGATTTCATTGTTAATATAACTAATCGGCGGTCTTGATTGATACTTTTTATCCGACATTCAAATGTTACATTATTTTTTAATTTTTTAATTTGAGATGATTCAGGAGTGAACCAAGTTATTTCAGTAAAAGGAAGAATAGCCTTTACTCCCTCTTCTATCTCAGTAATTACACAGTTTTCCTTTTTTTGGTATACTGTACAAATAAGTTTTTGCCCTTCTGAATATTTTAAATTTTCCCACGGGTCACATAAATTCGCTAATTGAAGGTGTAATCTATTAGAAATGTAATCTATTTCAATAATCCTAAATAAATATTCACTTCCTACTGGGAAGTGCTGGTGTAAAAATATATAATGACTGTAAGTTATATCTTTTCTTAAAGCAACACCCTTAATATCAGAATCTTTTATTCTTAAAAATAGACAATCGTCAAGTGCTTGCTCAACAATGGCCTCGACTTCGTTTCCTACACAGAATTTATTATCCATCATTCTTTGTGGATTACTATTTGTCTGAAGCAAACTACCTAACACATTTCCATGTTTGTCATATTCTTCTGGAATAAATTCAATTGACATACCTACCTGAAAGTAATAGTATAACTTCAAATCTGGTACGTCTGTTATTTTATTATGAGGAATAATAATTTTTACATCGTTAATTTGACACAGTATTTTATCCGCATATATAGAATGAACTACAGCTTCAAGTGTGGTGTTTTTCTCCATTGCATCAGAAAGACGATTAAACGTTTGAGCCATATTTCCCTCACTGTTAATTTCAATGCAATAGCAAATATTTTCACGACCTTGAGCATCTTTATATGCTTTAGGGCCATTTAATAGATTATAATTTCCGGTCTGTATAAGCTTGCCATATACATCTTCAACGATGTCTAATTTTTCATTTCTGGCTAAAAGATAAAAGGTTCTAATACCTTTAGCAAATCCTTCTTTTATACGTCTTACGTAAGGCGTTTCGCCTTGTGCAGAAAAGGTATCCAATTTTGCGACTAACAAAACTCCAACTTTTATGTTCTCAGAAATGTACTGAAGTCTTGTATTATCATCATATCCGCGAGCCGTGATGTCATATAAGAAATCTAAAAAATCAGACGCTTCCTTTTGGTACTTATTATCTATATTTCGTCCGGCAATTCGATTTCCCCATTCAAAGTACTCACGAAATAGTATTCTTGACATCAAGCCAGCATCATCTATATTACATACTTTATCAATTATAGCTTGATTCTCAATACAAATATCTTGGCTATTTTTAATAAAATCGTTTACAGCAAGGCGGTATTCGGGTATTTCTAACAGACATTTTCTGATAACAGTATAGTCAATAGCATCTCGTACCTGAGGAGACATATATGTTTTAGGTATTGGCAAAAGTGTTTTTTTTACATATGCCGATGTTGTGTTTATTATATTTTGTGTGTTATCTGTGTTGAATTTCAAAAACACAATAACCTCTTTATCCTTCAAGGTTATATCTTGCGAGCCTTTTGCAATCCAATTTATTTTTAAATTTGGCAGATTCAATTCAGATATTTCCTGTGAAATTGAAGTAAGACCTTTATTACATATTTCTTCGAGTTTTCTTTTTGTTGCTTCTCGTTTGAACCAACCGATAGTTTTTGCAACAATACAATATATATCTGTCACAATAACTCTAACTTTATCATATTGCCATATGCAAACAATAAGCAAAATGATAACAACAGACCAGAATGGAGTCAATCCAAATTTATTTACAAACTGTTCAATATCATTCATAGTCCTTTCTAAATTTAGCTAAACAAACAGCATTGTCACAACAAAAATTTAAAGTTGTGTGTCCTTCTTTTATTATTGGAATAATTATACTTAAATTATCAATAGTGATTGTTGTTCCGCAATATGCACATTGTAACTCACCATCCACAAAAGCATTGTACTGCTTAGTTTCTTTTAGTAATTTTTCCAGATCAGTGTCCAGAATGGCTTTTATGTTTGATTGTTTATTTTCTACCATATCGTTGTTCCTGAATTAATTCAATAACAAATATCATTAGTGTCCCGTTAAAATGGGACGAGTTAAACAATTAATCAAAAAGCCCCGGAATCAGGGGATCATTTAGATCTTTGACATCATTGAAATTAGTCTTGTCGAACAGGTCACGCAAGTGGGTTTTGTCAGTCAATGATATACTGAGAATTTGCAAAACTTCATAGGTTGAACGTTTCAACTTCATATCATGTTGGACAATAGCCACAAGACAGTACGTGATAATAGCCACACTGATTTGTATGCGAACAGCGTTCTCTGTTGTGCCCCAGAATTTCTTTATCTTGAGATGCTGCTTGAGCCATTTGAAGAACAGCTCGATTAACCATCTTTTCTTATAAAGATTGGCGACATCCAGTGCAGAAAGTTGTTTTGCATTCGTCAAGAAAGTGAACTCACGGTCATCCTCTTCGTCGTAATATCGGACGAGTCTGAATGAGTCAGGATATTTTTTCTCGGAGAGATATCCGGTCAGTTTCACTTCCGCATCTGTCATTATGTTCTTTGGCATTCTTCGCTTCCATTTGACTGTCTTATACTTTAAGTTCGTCTTGGCTCTGACAACAAAGAAAGAGTCTGTAAGATGTATCCTATAGAGTTCTTTAAAGGAGTCATAAGCCCTGTCGAATATATAATAAGTATTTGGTTCATAATGGATTGAAGACATTGCTGTGGAATCGTGCTTTGATGCAGTGGTTACAGTATAGAAGGCAGGAACTTGTGCTTCAATGTCGTATAAGACATGAGCTTTCACCCCTCCTTTCTTGCTTCGGAACTTTGCCCATGGGAATGTTGCAAGACACAACGGAATCGTTGTTGAATCAAACGCATATTTCTTTCCGGAAATGTCAAGGATGTTGGTCGTCCGCTTCTCGCAGGCTTCCTTCATCATATAGAATGCAAAATCTTCGAAGATTCTGTAATCACGGTTCTGGTTCGCTGTCGCAAGAGTTGTCTTGGCTATCGGTTCACGTCCTAAACCAAGATGATATTGCTTGGCCCTATGCGCCTCGAAAGCAACGATTAAGTCTCGCAGGCTCTCACGGTTACTCAGTTGTCCAAACATCATCGCGAGCATCTGATTCCAGCAAGTGAAATGTTTCACATATCTGTTGCCATCATACTTGCGAACATAGTTGTTGAACTGAGTCCTGTTCAGAAAAGCGGTTAATTGAGAGAATACGTATTTGTCTTGGAACATAGCAGCCATTTGTATTAGACTGCAAAGTTGCAAAATCAAGTCCGTTTCATTTCAAAAGACCGTGTAATTGACTATATTTCAATAATTTCAAAGAACTATTTATCCACTTTTACGGGACAGTAGTGAACAAATATATAAAATATCAAGTATAATTCACTACATTTGCGTAATATAATTGCATCTAAAAATGAAATTAAATAGAATAAAGGTTGTTTTATCGGAGAAGGGCATTTCACAAACGTGGTTAGCAAAAAAACTGGATAAAAGTTTTAGCATGGTCAATGCGTATGCTTGTAACAGAATCCAGCCTAATTTGGAAACCTTACAGCAAATTGCTGAAATTCTTCAAGTTGACCTAAAAGATTTGATAACAGACAAGGATGAACGTCAATAGTTCGTTCTTTGTAGATGTTATTTTTCTAGTATGCAACTTCCGATAATATAAAAATATAGGAATATATGACACCAGAAGAAAAAGCGAGGCAAAAATAGATCAGTGGTTTACTGATGCTGGATGGAAAGTGGTTGATAGAGACAACTACGAACCAAACTGTACTGCTGTAGCCATAAGGGAAGGACTTTTAAAAGGTAACCTAGAGGCTGACTATTTTCTTTTTATTAATGGAAAAGCTGTAGGTGTGCTTGAGGCCAAAAGAGAAGAGATAGATCCTTTTTCCAATACTGTGTGCGAACAGGCTGTTTTATATGCCCGGAATGTTCCTAATATCTATCAAGTATACCAAAAGCCTTTGCCTTTCATATTTACTTCAAATGGGAAAGACTTGTACTTCTGTGACTTTCGTAAACAGGATTCTTGTTTCAAGCAAATTATGACGATTCCAACTCCTCATGAATTGGTTAAGCTGTTGGGAATAAATGATTATTTTGCCGGACTCCCAACTTTGCGAAAAAAAGGATTACGTGATTGTCAGTATGAGGCAGTTACTGAACTGGAAAAAAGTTTCAGGAGTGGGCAGAATCGCGCCTTGATGGTTTTGGCTACAGGTGCAGGTAAAACATATACCGCATGTCTTGCTGCATATCGTCTTCTTTCATATACTCCAATGAGAAGAGTGTTATTTCTTGTGGACAGAAATAACCTCGGGAAACAGGCAGAGGGAGAATTTGGAACTTTTCGACTGACAGAAAATGGAGATGCATTCAATACAATATTTACAGTGAATCGTCTTCGTTCCTCTTCTATACCATCTGATAGTAATGTCGTTATTTCAACAATACAGCGTCTTTTTTCTTTTCTGAAAGGAGATTCTATTGAGGATAATGACAACGACGATGATAATGAGCCTACAGAAGAAGTTGTATTGCCTCCTAATCCCAATTTACCACATGATTACTTTGATTTGATTATCATAGATGAGTGTCACCGCTCCATTTATGGGAATTGGCGTAAGGTATTGGAATATTTTGATACAGCCAGACTTGTAGGACTGACAGCCACGCCAATTCCTGAAACAATGGCATTCTTTAACAATAATCGCATAGTCAACTACACATTGGAGAAAAGTATCGTTGATGGTGTAAATGTAGATTGCCGCGTATATCGAATCAAAACTCAGGTTACAGAAAATGGCGGAGCTATATTAGAAGGAGAAAAAATCAAAGAAGAAACACGTTATACCGGAGATGTAAAAACCATTTCCAATAAAGAAACGAAAACATATACCAATAAAGAGCTAAACAGAAGTGTCATTAACCCTGCGCAAATAAAACTTATTCTCTCCACTTATCGCGATGTCGTCTATACCGAGTTGTTCAATGATCCACAGCGAGAAGCAAATTTTGACTATCTGCCAAAGACTTTGATCTTTGCTCTAAATGAGACTCATGCCAGTAATATCGTACAGATAACTAAAGAGGTATTTGGACATACAGATGACCGTTTCGTGCAAAAAATAACTTATTCCGCGGGCGATAGTAATGAATTGATACGTCAGTTCCGGAATGATAAGGATTTCAGAATTGCCGTAACTTGCACATTGGTAGCAACTGGTACAGATGTTAAGCCTCTTGAAGTATTGATTTTCATGCGTGATGTAGAATCTTTACCGCTCTATATACAGATGAAAGGACGTGGTGTACGCACAATTGGAGATGAGCAGTTACGGAATGTTACCCCAAATGCGTTTAGTAAAGATTGTTTCTATTTGATAGATGCCGTAGGTGTTACTGAACACGAAAAAACAATACCTACGATAACTGATGAGCCGACTACAAAGATTATTACTCTTAAAGAGCTGTTGGAACAGATTACCCATGGTTACCTTCCTGACGAGCATCTGAAACGTCTTGCTGCAACACTTTCCAGAATATATAACAAAGCTGATAATTCACAGCGAACTGAGTTCGTACGTTTAGCAAATGACGACATGAAAGAACTTGCTTCAAGGATTTACGAAGCATTTGAAAACAATATTCTGCCGCCATTCATAAGTACTAAAGAGCCTAATAACGAACGGAAAGGTTTAGTAGCTCCGCTTGCAAATCATGCAGATGCGCGTCGATATCTGCTTATTCTTGCTGCCGGGTTTGTCAACACACTAATGCCTGGTGAAGACACGCTTATATCTAAAGGTTTTTCAATAGAAGAAGCTAAAAGTACCACAGAAGCCTTTGAAGATTTTTGCAAAGAACATAGTGATGAAATAGAAGCTCTACGTATAATTTATAATAATGAAGGTGAGCCAATTACCTATTCAATGCTAAAAGATTTGGAAAACAAACTCAAGATGGCTAACAATCATTTTACTTCCAAGCAATTATGGAACTCATATGCCATTCTGAATCCAAATAGCGTTCGACGTTCTTCTACAAAAGAGGAGAGCGATGCTTTGACTAATATCATACAGCTTGTACGTTTTGCTTTACACCAAATTGAGCGGTTAGATAGTGTTGTTTCTACATCTAAACAGTATTTCAATCTATGGTTAGGACAAAACCAGCGCGAAATAACAGATAAACAACGTGAAGTCATCAGTCGTATTGTAGATTATATTGCTTCCAACGGAGCTTGTACAATCAAAGAGATTCGTGAAGATGATGCAACTCAGGCTGCACAGATGATCCGTGCCTTTGGCAATATGCAGAAAGCTAACGAAGCTTTACACTCTCTATACACATTTGTAGTTTTAAGAAAAGCAGCATAATAATGACAACCATACAAATAATAGATAGCATAAGATTAAATCGAACTGGTTTGCAAACAAAAGATGCAAATGGGCGATGGGTCAATGTACATAAGCAACAAGGGGATTTAGATGGCGCATGTTCTATTTATTCCCTTGTGATGGCAATGCTATGCCAGGGGATGATTGAAGAGCAAGATATTAAACTGTATAATTTCCCCGATAGGCGTACTCCAAAAGGCAAATTCTTATATCATTTTTTCTATGAGCAAGGTTTTATTCAAAATGGTTATAACTATACAGCATTAGCACGAGAAATCAACGAACAGCCATTTGAAATTAGGGCAATACACAAAAGGCCAAGAACTAATGATGATAGGATTGAATTGATAGGGCAATTCGTAAGCCAGAATACTCCAGTTGTAATCTCGACAGAATTCAATGATGGTGCACATGCTTTATTGGCCATAGGAATAGAAAGCGATGAGAATGACGTCATAACTAAAATTTTCTGTCTAGATCCAGGAGCTCCATCTCCAAAAGTATCTCCGTGGAATTGTTTTATTGATGTGTCAAAAGAAGGCAAATCGCAATATCCATTCTATTATGTAACTGAAGTAAATACTTATAAAGTTACATTAGATGACATGTTTATAGTAGAACATAAAAATTTTGAATAGGAAATATGGCAAAAAAGAATACAACAGAGCAGACACTTACAAAAAAAGTCTGGAATATGGCAGATGTACTGGCAGCAGCCGGTGTCGGTTTTACAGACTATATAACTCAGCTTACCTATCTCCTTTTCTTGAAAATGGATGATGAAAACGCAGAATTATTTGGAGAATCTGCAATTCCAAATGGTTATCAATGGAAGGATTTAAAGTCTCTTGATGGATTTGATTTGGTCAAACAATACGAGGAAACTTTAAAGCACCTAAGTAGTCAGGACAATCTGATTGGTACCATCTATACAAAAGCCCATAATAAGATAGAAATGCCTGTTCATCTTAAAAAAGTCATTACCATGATTGATGAGGAACAATGGCTGATCATGGATGGAGACGTGAAAGGTGCTATCTACGAAAGTATCCTTGAAAAGAATGGACAGGACAAGAAAAGTGGTGCTGGTCAGTATTTTACTCCACGCCCGCTCATCAAAGCAATGGTAGATTGCATAGCTCCACAAATTGGAGAAACAGTTTGTGACCCGGCCTGCGGCACCGGAGGTTTTCTCTTGACTGCATATGATTACATGAAAGAACAGTCTGCCAGTAAGGAAAAACGTGATTTCTTGCGTAACAAGGCACTGCATGGCGTAGATAACACACCATTGGTCGTAACGCTTGCTTCCATGAACCTATATTTGCATGGTGTAGGAACAGACCGGAGTCCGATTGTTTGCGAGGATTCTTTGGAGAAAGAGCCATCCTCCCTTGTAGATGTAATACTTGCCAATCCTCCTTTCGGTACTCGTCCAGCAGGTTCTGTGGATATTAACCGCCCGGATTTCTATGTAGAAACGAAGAACAATCAGTTGAACTTTCTTCAACACATGATGCTGATGCTCAAAACCGGAGGTCGTGCAGCCGTAGTATTACCAGACAATGTTCTTTTTGAAGGTGGTGCTGGAGAAACAATTCGCAAGAAGTTACTCTCAGACTTCAACTTACATACGATACTCCGTTTGCCTACAGGTATTTTCTATGCACAAGGCGTAAAAGCAAATGTATTGTTCTTTTCCAAAGGTCAACCGACAAAAGAGATTTGGTTCTATGATTATCGTACTGATATCAAACATACGCTTGCTACTAATAAATTAGAGAGACATCATTTGGATGATTTTGTTACATGTTATAATGCAGGAAATTTAGAAGGACGCAAAGAGACATATGATGCAGACAACAATCCTCAAGGGCGTTGGCGTAAATATCCGGTAGATGATATTCTCACCCGTGACAAGACAAGCCTTGATATAACCTGGATAAAACAAGGAGGAGAGCCTGATGACCGCTCCTTGGCTGAATTGATGGCTGATATAAAAGAGAAAAGTAAAACTATTAGTTTAGCAGTAGCAGAACTTGAGAAGCTGCTTGCAAACATAAATGAAGATTAAGCGTATGAAGGATAACGACATCGCAATATCAACAGAACAACAATTCGGAGAAATCATAGATATTATTCTCCAACATAAAAGTAATGCTTCAAGAGCCGTCAATGAAGAGTTGCTACTCACAGCATGGCATGTAGGTGGATATGTATCTGCTAAACTGAAGAGCAAAGAATGGGGAAGTAAGGTTGTTTCTCAATTATCCGAACACATACGTTCTCAACGTCCTGACATCAAAGGATATAGCAAAAGAAGCATATACAATATGGTAATGTTTTATGATGAGTATTCATCAGAAACGTTCATAGCAACAATAAGAAAATATTTGACCACTGAATTTGTGCAGATGCCGTCTGCACAAATTGCTGCGAGCAATAATATATCGGAAACGTCTGTAATTTTACAGCCGATGGTTACACACACCCAATCAACATCTGGGCAAATGCCCAGAATATTGGAACTAACTACATTGTCCAATCATATAGAAATTCTTTGTCGCTGCAAGAGCAATGAAGAACGCATATTTTATATCCTCTATGCCAATAAGGAACATCTTTCTTATAAAGAAATGCAGCGTTGCATTTCCAATCAGACTTATACGGCTTTATTAGGAAGCAAGGACAATATGTCAAAAGGATTACTGGAAAGATATCCTAATGCGCCAGTCATGTTCAAAGACACCCTGTTCGTAGATTTTCTAAATCTGCCGAAAAAGCATAGCGAAACAAAACTAAGGAACGGTCTGGTAGAACACATGAAACAGTTTATTCTTGAACTGGGAAAAGACTTTATATTCATGGATCAGGAATACCGCCTTAATATTGGTACATCTACATTCAAGGCCGATTTACTGTTCTTTCATCGCGGCTTACAGGCATTGGTTGCTGTAGAGTTAAAAAAGACAAAGTTTCATCCTCGTGACCTTGGACAGTTAGAATTTTATCTGGAAGCACTCGACCGCGATGTAAAACGCTCCAACGAAAATCCGTCTATCGGTATTATTCTCTGTCCTGAAGCAGACCGGGTAGTAGTAGAGTACGCTATGAGTCGCAGCATGAGTCCTACCATGATTGCTGAATACAAACGCATACTCATTCCTCAAGAACGCATGCAGCAGCAATTGAATGAGTTCTGCAATCTATTCTTAAATAAAGACTGATTCAAAAAAATCAGATGGAAAAACTTTAAATAACCAATCTCTAAATTAAATAGAATCTGTATGGCAAAAGAAATAGAACCGAAACTACAAACTATTGGAGCTTATCTGAAAAAAACAGACATTTTTCGTATTCCTGAATATCAAAGAGCATATTCTTGGAATATATCAAATTGCGATAAGTTGTGGCAAGATATCGAATCTTATATAGATCAAGACGCTGAAGATCCGTATTTTTTTGGAACAATCATTATTGATTGTTCAATGAAAGGTTACCTGAATCTAATAGATGGGCAACAAAGAACGACAACGTTTCTACTCCTTCTCAAAGCCATGCATTTGAGAATAACTGAAATTCTAAACAATATGGCTGACACCGAAGAGGCTGCAGGACTTAGGAGAAGTTTACAGCAAAGTTTGGATTCAATATTTGAAATTTTATATCGGGCAGATGTGAGAAAACAGATAGAAATTGAGAAAAACTGGGATAAAGCCAAAGGAGTGCAAATCATAGAAAATGTATCCATCAACGAACTTCATAAAAATGAATTGAAAAATATAATCGAAGCCAAGACTTTTGCTGATGCAGAAAAAATGGTTTATAAGTTTCCTCGAAAACAAAAAGACAATAAATACACCAATTTTTTCCGTAATTTTAAATCATTCTATGAGCGTTTGCTCGTTTATCAAGAATCAAATCTTGATGTATTGGCCAATGGCTTCCTAAATAAGTGTCAGATCATAGAAATTAAAAGTTGGCAGATTGAGCAAGCTATAACGATGTTTAATTCACTGAATTCAACTGGCATGCCTTTGTCTGATGCAGATATCATATCTGCACACCTTTTTTCTCATGCACCCAATAAAGCGAACTTTAAAGAAATTTGGGAGCCTATAATACATAAAGCTGACGAATTAAGCCAAAAGAGAATCGTCAATATTGATAGTGTGCTTCAACAATTTATGTATATAAATCGTTCCAAAGAACATCAATATGAGGAAGGCCAGCTGACAACGCCAGGTGTAAGAAAATACTATACAGTCCTGTATCCAGAGCTTTTAGAAGATCCTATCAAAATATGCAATAATTTCAGCAAAATTTTAAGGATATGGGACAAGATCCAAGGGTTTCCAATTACAAAACTACTGTTGAAGTTTAATGAAAACTTCAAATTGTTTCTTATTTCTTACCTTTATAGAATTCCTGAGGAAAAAATATCAGAGCGTGATATCACGCCAATCATGGAATGCTTGCTTCGGTTGTTCGCACTTCTTGAAGTTGGAGATTTTGGTTTCTCCTCACGTTATTTCAAAACATTCCTTTTCAATGAAAATTTTAAATTAGTTGATCCAAATTATTCGATAGACAAAATTATCGAAGATTTCGATTCCCATATTAATTCTGTTTGGAAAGAAGAAGATGTAATTGCAGACCTTAAAGAATACGATAAAAATATTTTGGTTTACCTTAATGAATATATTTATGCTAGGGAACATAAATTACATTTTGACTTTGTCCAAGATAAAGTCAATGTAGAGCACATTATGCCTGCAAGTGGGCATAACATAGACGCTATTCGTGCTGATGCCCAGATGACATTAGAGGAATTTGATGATATGGTCAACCTTCTAGGAAACAAAATTTTATTGGAGGAAGATATCAATAAGTATATTGGGAGGGATTGGTTTAAAACAAAGAAAGGAACACTTGTGCAAGACAAAAAAGGATATGTTGGAAGTAGTTTTGGTATAGCAACATCCTTGTCTTCATATCCATCTGATTCATGGGGAAAGAATGATATCGAATTTGCAAATCGGAAAGCAGCCGATAGAATCTGTAATTTTATATTTAACGTGAGTTCGATATAAAGATTGAAATTATCAGTTTGAAAATTAGGAACATAGCGATAAAAGCATTAAATTTATAGTGCTCAATTATAACATTTAAGCGACTACCACTATGTTCTCAGAGGCTAAAGTTACGGAGATTTTTTGTATGGCGGATGATTTTTGCAAGGAATTTGCCAAAACACAGGAAAAATATATGGTTGAAGACAAGAATCATAAGCATCGGAATAAGCCGAACCGGATGAGTGATGCGGAAATCATGGTCATCCTAGTCCTGTTCCACTCGGGAGGCTTCAGATGTTTCAAGCATTACTACAAAGAATATGTATGCAAACATCTGACGCATCTCTTTCCCAGACGTGTGTCCTATAACCGTTTTGTAGAACTGGAAAAGGAAGTCCTGCTGCAGCTGACCATTTTCATCAAGGAAGTCCTGTTGGGTACTTGTACCGGTATCAGCTTTGTGGATTCCACACCGCTGCGTGTATGCCGAAACCAACGCATATTGATTCACAAGACTTTTAAGGGTCTCGCCGAACGTGGAAAATGCTCCATGGGATGGTTCTTCGGGTTTAAGCTTCACCTGATCATCAACGATAAGGGTGAAATTCTCAATTTCATGTTTACTCCGGGAAATGTGGATGACCGTGAACCGCTGAAACAGACAAAGTTCCTGAAGAACATCAAGGGCAAACTGTGTGCGGACAAGGGGTATATCGGGCAAACCTTGTTCGAGAACCTATTTCTTAACGGCATACAGTTGATAACCAAAGTGAAGAACAACATGAAGAACTCCCTGATGAGCATAGCGGACAAAATCCTGCTGAGAAAACGTGCTTTGATTGAAACAGTCAATGACGAGTTAAAGAACATCGCCCAGATTGAACACTCCAGACACCGTTCCTTCAATAACTTTATTGCCAACTCGCTCTCTGCCATAGCTGCATACTGCTTCTTTGAAAAGAAGCCCGCCATTGACGTACGTTTTGTCAAAGACGGACAACTCACGATGTTTTAATTTATATCGAACTCACGTTATTTAACAAACCGCAAGAAATTAAAGAGTAGTGGATACCAAAATATTACGTCAAAAAATACTAGATCTTGCCATTCGCGGCAAACTCGTACCGCAGGATCCAAATGATGAGCCTGCATCAATTCTGCTCGAACGAATCAAGGCTGAAAAAGAACGACTGATAAAGGAAGGCAAAATCAAGCGGAGCAAGAAGTCTGCAAAGACTTCTGATACGCCCCATTATGGGAACGTGCCGTTTGAAATACCCGATAATTGGGTGTGGACAACAATTGAAGAAATATGCTCAAAGATAGGTTCCGGTAGTACACCAAGAGGAAGTAACTATTCTGTGAAAGGGATTCCTTTTTTCCGATCGCAAAATGTATATAATGACAGGCTTGTTTATGATGACATCAAGTATATTTCCGAAGAAGTTCATCAGAAGATGAAAGGTACGGAAGTTCTTGCTAACGACTTGTTGTTGAATATTACTGGAGGTTCATTGGGAAGATGTGCCGTAGTTCCTGCTGATTTTAATTGTGGCAATGTCAGTCAACACGTTTGTATTATGCGTTCTGTTTTAGTTGAACCTGAATATTTCCATGCGTTAGTTTTATCTTCATACTTTACTAAATCTATGAAGATTACGGGTAGTGGTCGTGAAGGTTTGCCAAAATACAATTTAGAACAGATGTATTTTCCTTTGCCACCTTTAACTGAACAGCAACGCATAGTTACCGAGATTGAACATTGGTTTGCTTTACTAGACCAAATAGAAAAGGAAAAATTAGACTTACAAACCCACTGCTGTCCGGAGAAATTTTACCATAAAGTAGGTTGCTCGACAGAACCCGCCTCCGGAACACAAACGGGAGTTGTCGGCTGATTATAAATTTCACGGATATCCGCCCTCTGGAAGAGGACTTGTCCGATTGAGTTAGAGATAGAATGAAGACTTGGATCCAACCCGTATCGCTTCTTCGCAATGATGAGCAGCAGATAGTCACAAATGGCTATCCATATCTGCGTGTACACGGCGTTCTTGGAAGTGCCGTAGAAAGTCCTGATGTGAAGATGCTGCTTGATCCATTTGAAGAACAGTTCTATCAGCCAGCGTTCACGGTAGAGTTCCGCAATAGTCAGCGGATCGTCAATCGCAAAGTTGCTGGTCAGAAATCGATATACTCTTCCAGTCTCAAAGTCTTCATACACAACAAGTCTCAATGTGTCTGGATACTTTCTGGTAGAGTAATATCCAGCAAGTCTGATAGTCTCATCCGAAAGAACGCCCGAGTCTTTATTGACAGGTCTGGACTCAATAACCTCATAAGACATATTGTCCTTGGCGCGTGTAACAAAGTAGGCGCCCTTTTGCTGGAAATGCTTGTAAAGTTTCTCAAAGGCAACATATCCCCTATCCATCAGGTAGAAAGCACCTGCTTCAACAGGAATCTTGTCCATCATCCTGGCATCGTTAACCTTGCCTGGCGTGAGCATGACAAATGTGGGAATCGAGCCTCGCAGATCCATCAGTGTATGTATCTTGAACGCGCCCTTACCATGATGAAACTCGGCCCATGGACACAACTTAAGACACAGTTCAATGGTACTGCTGTCAAACGCATATATCATCTCCTCAAGACCAATTCGCAGCTTTTCATCCTTGTAAAGCATCGTGGCTTCCTTTACCAAAGTCATCGCAAAGTCTTGATATATACGCCAATCCTTCTTCTCATTGGCCTCCGCAAGCGTGGATCGAGGTATTGCCTTGATTCCGGAGCGATAGAGGTCGCCGCAGAGGTTAAGTGTAGTCTCTATATCTCTCAAACCAGCTCTGTCAGTGAACTGTGCAAAACTCATCACCATGAACTGGTCACGACAATTGAATTTGATAGCATGCCGGTCACCTTTGTAGCGGTCGACACATTTCTTGAACTCGTATTCGTTAATGAGAGACATAATCTGAGCGAAGATTGTTTTTCCTTTGTTCATGGCTTGCGGATAACCTCTTGATGGCTACCGCAAAGTTACTGATGTTCTAATCGAAAAATTTTCTAATGCTTATAACATTATTGATGTTTAATAATTAAACCCTTGTCGGAGAATTTTTCTCCGGACACTAGTGAATTCGTATGTGTTTATAAGAGACATAACCTGTGCAAATATTGTTTTTCCTTTGTTCATAGTTTGCAGAATTGGCTGTTTATACCTTCTTGCAAAACTATGATTTCTAATCGAAAAATTTTATTATCCTCGTAACCAGTTGAGTATTAATTAATAATAGCTGCTTTGGAGAATCTTCTCCGGACAGCAGTGTTACAAACCATAATCAAGCAAACCAAGAGCAAAGTTCTTGACATCGCCATTCACGGTAAACTCGTATCACAAGACCCGAACGAAGAACCAGCTATCAAGCTATTGAAACGCATAAATCCTGACTTCACACCTTGTGATAACGGGCAGTATAGGAATATTCCTAAAAATTGGTGTGCCTGCAAATTGGTTGATATATGTTCTTTCTTGTCAAGAGGAAAATCACCCAAATACTCGGAAGACGATAAAACATACCCAGTATTTGCTCAAAAATGTAATCTAAAAGATGGTGACGTATCATTAGAGCAAGCAAGATTTTTAGATCCTTCTACTATCAACAAGTGGAATGAAGTTTACAAATTACAAACTGGGGATATCCTTGTAAATTCAACGGGTACTGGCACTGTTGGAAGAACAAGATTGTTTAATACAAATTGCTTGGGCAACTATCCATTTGTAGTTCCTGATTCACATGTTTCTGTCGTAAGAGTGTTAAAAAGTATTTGTCCTCAGTATATTTATGCTTATATATCTTCTGATTCTATACAACAGTATATGGAAAAGAACCTTGCAGGAAGTACAAACCAAAAAGAATTATATATTGGGGGTTTAGAAAAGATGCAAATCTTCTTACCTCCTCTTGCAGAACAGCAACGTATCGTTGCAAGAATAGAAGAGTTATTTTCAACTCTTGACAACATTCAAAAAGCCTTAGAAGCGTAGGAAAATACGCTTCTAAGATCTTATGCTACCAATTTACAACCTTGTCAACAATCTTTTGTTGTTCGCTAGCTGTACGCCGCAGATAGATGCGAGTAGTTTCAATACTTTCATGCCCCATAAGGTCGGCAAGTAATGCAAGGTCGTTGAAACGGTCAAGAAAGTTCTTGGCAAAGCGGTGGCGGAAAGAATGAGGATAAACAACATCACGGTTCAGTCCATACTTATCGGCAAAATGTTTAAGTTGCTGGGCAATACCTCGTGTTGTAATGCGTTGTCCGAAACGATTGAGAAAAAGATAACCGCTTGTAATACCTTTCGTTTTCAACCATTGCAAAGCCTCGCTTCGCAAGTTTTTGGGGATGTATAAACGACGCACCTTACCACCTTTACTATAAAGGTCTAGATAACCCACCTTCACATGTTCAACCTTTATGTGCAACAGTTCACTTACCCGTGCACCTGTCGCCGCCATAAACCATACCACGAAATACCAATCTTCATAACCATCGGCCTTTAACTGTGCTTTCAGAAACTTGTAGTCGGCATCGCTGATAACATTCTCTAAGAAGTTCTTTTGCTGCACTTTGACAAACTTTACCTTCAGTCTATCATGCTTGGAAAATTCCAAATACTTATTAATACCCTGTAGCCGAAGGTTTACGGTTTGAGGCTTAAAGTTTTCAACCAAGTATCCTTTGTATGCCAACAGGTTTTTCTTGTTCACTTCCCCATAGTGACTGAAAAAGTAGTTCACTGTCCATACATACGAAGCCACTGTGTTCTTTGCCAAGTTTGTTTTGGCAAGATAGTCATTAAATTTTGTTATCATATCAGTTTTTGTTTTTGATGAATACGATAACAATATAAAGCGCAACCTAACGGGCATTATACGAACTTGCCTATTGGGTGGGTAGTAGCTCCAATGCAAATGCTATGTTCTTTGACGGATGGAGAAAAACTTGATGGTAAAGAAATGCCAAACCTTGACGTAAAATATCTAAGAGGAGAACGGGACTTTAAGACCTTGACAAATGGACGATATGTAGTAGCCAATAGCCTATTGATTTTAGTTGATGGAGAAAACTCTGGAGAAGTGTTCAGAACGCAGATTGAAGGTTATCAAGGTAGCACATTCAAGCAACTACATATCAATAAAAACATGTTTGCAGAATATATCTTACATGTTATAAATCTACATCGTAAAGCATTGCGAGAGAATAAAGTAGGTTCGGCAATACCTCACCTAGATAAAAAACTATTTAAGGCAATAGAAGTACCTGTACCTCCTTATAAGGAACAAGTAAGAATCGTTGCTGCAATAAATTCAATGTATAGCAGACTGGATACAATAATGGAGATTTTATAAGTTCTCCATTATTGCGTCAAGTTTTTTAAACGCCATCTTTACAATATTGATTATACGCTTTTGTTCTTCTTTTGGTGGTATTGGTATGCAAAGTTTAGAGTATTCTGAAATCCAATAACGTTTATGAGTATCGCCAATAAGTCGTTTTATGCTCATAAACATAGCAACATATTCAATTTCTATATCGTCTGTCACTTTTAGGATTTTCATGGCAGATGATTTTACCTTAAAGGGAAAATCAACAAGTTTGGAATCTGTGGTAAAGTCATCAAAAATGATACAAGGCGTATTCTGATAAATACCTTCTGTCTCATTAGTGTATCCTATAATAAAAGACTTCCCGGCAGTTAAAACAGGAGTCAAATAGCTGTCATTATAATCAGTTGAATTGACAATATAGGCTTGAGGTTGTTCGTATTTAACTATGTCTTCTAATAGACATTTGCACCATCCTACAGGTAACTGCGTATAATGCCCGTTATCACAAGGTGTGAAGTTAGGATTTATACGTTTAAGCAGATCCAAAGCAGGCTCGTCATTAGGGTCTTGTGGTACTAGTTTTCCATGTATGGCAAGGTCAAGAATCTTACTTTTGGTTTGCTTGATGATGCTCTCTAAATGCTCTTTATTACTATCAATAGAATCAACTAACGACATCCAATTGTCCACTTCATCTAAAATCCTCTGCTGTTCTGCAAGTGGAGGAAGTGGTATATAGAAATTTTTAAGAATATCAAAAGGAGGAATATTCTTAATAGCTGTACCTTTACTTTCTTTATAAGCTTCTTCTTTGAGAATGAAATCAAAATAAAGCAAATAGAAGCGTTCTATATCTCGATGATACAAACGAATTAGCATTAGTGCTTGATTGATAATTCCCTCCCGAATATTCTCAGGCAAAACATATGTTTCTCCGATAGTTCCTGCGCAACTGACGATAATATCGTTGGGCTGAACAGCAAAGCTTATTAAAGATTCATATTTTTCTTTGGAAATAAAATACGAACCAAGCTTATGATCCTTTTGAATAGCATTCTTTTGTTCGTATACTTTATAAGTATTATCACTTTGAGCAACAAACATTGATTTTGTAAGGCTACTTCCAAATGGACCTTTCTTATAAAAGGCCAGATCTCCAAGTTTACACCATACCCATCCTTCAGGCACTTCAAACGGCACATTCTCATAATGGGGCGTATGTAATGTAAATTTTAATCATAATAAAAATAAGGTGCGCTATAAATATTCGATACGGCACACCTTGATAAATTATCTTCTTCGGTAACTATGTTTATTTTTCATTGACACCTCTAATGCGGTTTTTATACATCGTCGTTTATACGCCTCTTCCTCCTCATCTGGCCTTCTTCCGTCCCAGCGGAGGTCTGAATCGGAGTTACCACCACCTCCGCCGGATGAAACAGCGACAGGTTGCCCACCAATCAAAGCATCAGCGATAGAAAAGATTCGTTCCCGCAAAGAAGGCTCAGCCAGCTGGTCAAGAAACGTCTGCATTTGTTCAGTCTGATTATCGTTGAGATCCGTCAGTCGTGCATACTCCTGTTGTAGCCATTTAAGCTCCCGATAGTCCAGCAACGTATTATTCCGCACCGCCTGTATTTGCTGTTCGGCATCCTTACGATACAGTTCTTCAATCTGACGGACAATCTTTACGAATCGGCTGGCGATAGACCTGTTCTGCTCCTCAATCCATTTGTCAACACCGAATATCGGAGGTTTGCCAGTGATCCGTGGCGGCTCAAAATCTATCTTGTGATTGCGGAAAGGTTGCGCCACTCTACTGACACGGTCTATATTCTTTGTCATCTGCTCCAGTTTCTGCTCCTTTTCTTGAAGCTTACACGCCTTGTCTTCAAGTTTGGACTGGTATTCGGAAATCTGTTTTTGTATCCTGGTCTTTTGAATTTCATATTCCTGAAGAGCGATTTTGCCGGAAGCCAGAGACTTCTCTATTTCTTCAAGTTGGGATTGAGACCTGAATATCTGTGCTTCCAACCTCCGTGTCATAGTCTGCAGTCCCTTGACTGCTTTTTCCGCCTGTTTAGCATCTTTGGACAGTTTCCGGATATAATCGCGTTTACTAAGATGGCTGACGTTCCGTCCTTCAATACTGTCCCCACGTTCCAGCCCGTACTTGCTCCCTACCTCTTCATATAGTGAGGTGTGCATTTCCCGAAGAATATGGCCATACCCATAACGGCTCTTGCCGAACTTTGCCGACCACATGACGCATTCGCGTCCGCTTTTGGCTCGTTGGCCTATAGGAACGATCAAGGCATGGATATGCGGGCTGCTCTCATCAAGATGAATCTGGAAGCCGATGATGTTTTCCTGTCCGTACCGTTTGGCGCACCAGTCATAGACATCTTTTGCCCATTGTTCGATTTCCGGACATCGCTGGAGATGACTGTTATCTGCACCCTTTCCCAGATTTACGGTTTGGGTTCCAAATGCCATCTCAAGTGTACGGTCATGATTGCCTCCAAAAATAAATTTCGCACAACAGTTTGGTTGAATTTTGCTGTCCGGCTTGAAGGGTTTCCAGCCCAGTTCAGTCAACCGTTCCTGCAAACGTACTTCAAGCGATTTCTCTTGATAGCCTAACGGATGAACTTTCCCATCGGGCCCAATCTCGAAATTCAGTTTCATTCGGGTCTTGTCATAGTGATTGGTCGGATCCTGATTCTTTCTGTCAATCTTGTCGTCATTCCAATGCCTTTCGTTTTCATTCGCCTCTGCTGTGCCGAATGACTTCCCGGCTTCGACATGCATGGCCTGTTTAATATCTGTATTCATATAGGGTATTCTTTTGATAAATGATTAATATTTGAGCTTGCTCTTGTGCCAGTCCGCTCTTCGGGACAATGACCGGATTTTATTGCCGCCAGGCAAAAAGTCCTTATTGTGTTAAGGACTTTCTATAAATCCTCGGAACAAGTTCCTTTACTATTCAATAAGTTCCAGATCCAGTTCATCAATGAGCAACTGCAATGCTGGATTACGTTGTATCATCTGATGGAGTATCTGTCTCTTTGATGGTGAATACAGAAAGAAGTCTGCAATGTCCAATCCTTGGCTGCGTTGCTCTTCATCGGATGTACATTCCAAGACACTGGACACAACAACCCGTTTGCATATTCCAGACAACAAAGCAGACTTTTCTTTCCATTGTTCGGTCGCTCCTAAATCAGGGATGAGAGTAACCTCCCTGCCTTTGAGAACCTGCATGGCTTCACTGTTGAAACAACCGTTCTTTCCACCTGTTGCCAGCCATATAAAATCGGGGATAAAATGGCTCATTACAACAGCGGTCTTTTCACTTTCCACCAGCATTACCGGAGACGATGAATTTTTCAGAAGATGTTCTCCAAACAGACATTGCTTCAAATGGAAATCCTGCAACTTCAACTCGGAATGCGCCCAGCTGACAAAAGCCTTAGGCTCTTTAACCCGATGGCCTGTTTCGGCATTATAGCACATTACCTTGCCGGTTCTTACCTGCCCATTTATATCTGTCTGCCAGAAAACCGTTGCGCCTCCCCATTTTGAAGATGTCCCTATGCGATACATTTTAAACAATCTGCTTGCCTCATTTTCACCAAATACATGACAGAAATACTGATATAAGGGGTTGATTAAATAATGTGACAAACTCCTTAACACATAAGATGAAGGAATATACGAAGGGAGAATACAAGACGGAGTTTTATCTGCCGTCTTATAAGGGGCAGAAAGAAGTGACTTGCCGCTTCCCTCATCCATTTCCAATACATCAGGATTATCCTTGAAGTATTCCTTAGGTGTATAGTGGTAGCCACAACTGTTTTCATGATCACACTTACCGACATTAGCGGGAAAGCTAATGCTGCCTTGTTCATCAATATACCTGACAAAACACCGGCTTTTACCACAGTTCGGACAAGTAGTCTTGCTTCCAGGACAGTATTTCTGCAAATGGAATCTGTATTCACTCATGGTCTTCTGATTTTAGTGTGGTTGCACTCTGCACTTTTGCACTTTGAGAAGACTGCACGGTATCTTGACAAGATGAAAGTGCAATAGTGTAAGGTGCATCAGTATTTTCTGTCATAAGTTTGCGATAGACTCCATGCTGAAGCTTTTCTATAAGAGGGTGCTTAAGCCGGCATAATTGGTCAAGCGCATAATAGACGGTACGTCGGGACATATCAACTTTTCTGCCGGCAATAACAGCATCACCGGAAGTAAATCTCTCTTCTAGCAGGGAGAGCCAGACTTCTTTCGTTTCGCCGATACTGTTTATGACAATGGTTTCCTGAATCCTCCTGTATGTTTCCTCATAATAATCAATCATACGGATTGCCGATTCTACGGAGTCCCGCTCAATATATTGCATATCTCCACTATCAGTAGCCCATTTCATTACCTGAAACAACAGGGCAAGACGTGCTACATGGCCGTTGAGTTTCATCTTGCGGCTTTCAACATCCGCATCATTCTCAATGGCATTTACTGCATCGATAATTCCATTGTACCATTCATAAAAGTATTCTTCCGCATCGTCAGACATTGTAAGGATACGGGGATTGACCGTTGTACCCTTGTCATCAAGGATACAGGGGATACTTAGGATTCTGTTGATTATTGTCCTCCATTGATTCATGATGTCAGGACGGGCTGTATTCCGCTCTTCCCGCCTCCATCCGGATATCTTTCTGTTTTTGGGATAGACAAACAGAAAACGGTCAAGCAATCCGTTGGCAAGGAACTCTGCACGGAATACTTCCTGCAGCATATTCGTCTGTACTGAACCGATGACATTTATACATGGATTCTTGATTAGAACAGGGCGTGATTCTGATTTGCGGATAATCTTTAACGGCTGTCCGCTATAAGCTGTCAACAGATCTTCAATGAGGTTGTTCTTGCTGTTGTACCTTTTGACGGAATTGAACAAAGCCAGGATCTCATCGACTACCAATGTTATCCCACGCTGATTATGCTGATGAATATTCATCATCGCCTCCGGGGTGGAGTCATAAATGACCGTCGTTACAAAATTCGGTTTCTTGAGCAGTTGTTCTTCCCCGTCACTTCCGTGCTTGCCTGCTGACATGGCTCTTTCATATTCGTCATATTCCTCGTTATATTTCTCATGCAGCCGGTCATCATACTCATTAATCGGCTTATAGATAAAACCGAGGGGAGGAGTCTTTCCGAGCCCAGGACGTCCGACCAGCATCATGTAAAGGGATGGGCAAGTTTTCCACTCGCCCTTTATACGAATATGACAAGAGTTGCCTATTGCAGTAGCAACAGCAGAAAGAACAATAGACGCAGTATATTCCACATTGAAATTTTCGTATCTGGCAAGATTGAGGATAATCTCCTGTATCTTGTCCGGGAAGGCATCTAACGGAAGACCTGTTTCCGGAATGCCTTCCACTTCCGAACGAAGCATGTTGGTCAAATGAACGGTGTCAAACATAGCCACCTCCTTCCTGTTTGGGAAGTTCATCACCAATAGCGAAAGCTTCATAATGGAAACGACGCAGAAAGCGGTCTACGTCTTCCTGCGTGTACCAGTATTTATCACCTTCACGCGAGTAGCCGAGATAGCCGTTGTCTCGCAACTTTTTCAGATACTTTTCTTTGATGTTCAATTTCTCCATCAAAGACTTATTGTCATATAGACGGTGTCCGCCTTCATGAGCCGGAGGCGGCAGTTTCTCTTGTCTCTCCACTATGCTGAGAATCTTTTCAAGCAATTCCCGGTCGCATAGCTTCTCTACATTCGTGTTCTTTGCCATATTTTTCTCAGATTATGGCCGAACAGTCTTGATGCACACTCAGACCATCAGCCTGATTATACGATATGGTACGATTGTGCACATCGCACCAGAATCACGATGCAAAGATTTAAACTCCTTAGGGAATTGGGTGTTAGAATGAATTATATAGTAAGTTAGAATTGTGTTAGAGACGTGTTAGAGTTGTATATAACAGGAAATAAATTCGTTTGTAACTCATTGTGGATTAAATAAAAAAAGAGTAGCACATTGGCTACTCAAATAACTTGTCAATTTTCTCGGATCCTACAGGTGCTGCTTTGTTTTTTCTTGAATGTCTTGATTGAGTCAGATCCTTCATGTTAAATAACTTATCTAGTTCTGTTCCCGGGAATAGTTCCACTCTGCCAGGCATCCAGAATACCTTATCATCATACTTGGTTTTTTCAGGATAATCTTCGCAATAGATACGTCCACACATATATGCAAGAAGAACTTTGTTCAAAATCCACTCATAATGAGAACCGACCTCTTCCATATATCCTGCTTCAATGGCTTTAGCAAAGATCTTTCTTGCCAATTCTGTATCAAGACGAGGGGATAAAGTTATTTTGTCGTGTTCAGAATCTGCAATTTCTTGTAGAGGTTCATTTCCAGTTGCTGCAATATTCTTCCCCTTAGTTTGCTTCTTTTGATGCAAGTCCTCAGCTGCATATATCAGTGTTATTGCACATCCTATGGCTGTACAGATTCCTACAATGACTGCCATGCCGGTTTCTGTTCCCCAAGATGGACGAAGTATTCCTAATCCAAGAAGGATAAGAATACTTACAATGGTAGTGAGCCCTACACCCCAAAATACTTTGCGATTGTTGAATTTATATGTATAGGTTACAATCAATACCACTGCTGTCCGGAGAAATTTTACCATAAAGTAGGTTGCTCGACAGAACCCGCCTCCGGAACACAAACGGGAGTTGTCGGCTGATTATAAATTTCACGGATATCCGCCCTCTGGAAGAGGACTTGTCCGATTGAGTTAGAGATAGAATGAAGACTTGGATCCAACCCGTATCGCTTCTTCGCAATGATGAGCAGCAGATAGTCACAAATGGCTATCCATATCTGCGTGTACACGGCGTTCTTGGAAGTGCCGTAGAAAGTCCTGATGTGAAGATGCTGCTTGATCCATTTGAAGAACAGTTCTATCAGCCAGCGTTCACGGTAGAGTTCCGCAATAGTCAGCGGATCGTCAATCGCAAAGTTGCTGGTCAGAAATCGATATACTCTTCCAGTCTCAAAGTCTTCATACACAACAAGTCTCAATGTGTCTGGATACTTTCTGGTAGAGTAATATCCAGCAAGTCTGATAGTCTCATCCGAAAGAACGCCCGAGTCTTTATTGACAGGTCTGGACTCAATAACCTCATAAGACATATTGTCCTTGGCGCGTGTAACAAAGTAGGCGCCCTTTTGCTGGAAATGCTTGTAAAGTTTCTCAAAGGCAACATATCCCCTATCCATCAGGTAGAAAGCACCTGCTTCAACAGGAATCTTGTCCATCATCCTGGCATCGTTAACCTTGCCTGGCGTGAGCATGACAAATGTGGGAATCGAGCCTCGCAGATCCATCAGTGTATGTATCTTGAACGCGCCCTTACCATGATGAAACTCGGCCCATGGACACAACTTAAGACACAGTTCAATGGTACTGCTGTCAAACGCATATATCATCTCCTCAAGACCAATTCGCAGCTTTTCATCCTTGTAAAGCATCGTGGCTTCCTTTACCAAAGTCATCGCAAAGTCTTGATATATACGCCAATCCTTCTTCTCATTGGCCTCCGCAAGCGTGGATCGAGGTATTGCCTTGATTCCGGAGCGATAGAGGTCGCCGCAGAGGTTAAGTGTAGTCTCTATATCTCTCAAACCAGCTCTGTCAGTGAACTGTGCAAAACTCATCACCATGAACTGGTCACGACAATTGAATTTGATAGCATGCCGGTCACCTTTGTAGCGGTCGACACATTTCTTGAACTCGTATTCGTTAATGAGAGACATAATCTGAGCGAAGATTGTTTTTCCTTTGTTCATGGCTTGCGGATAACCTCTTGATGGCTACCGCAAAGTTACTGATGTTCTAATCGAAAAATTTTCTAATGCTTATAACATTATTGATGTTTAATAATTAAACCCTTGTCGGAGAATTTTTCTCCGGACACTAGTGAATTCGTATGTGTTTATAAGAGACATAACCTGTGCAAATATTGTTTTTCCTTTGTTCATAGTTTGCAGAATTGGCTGTTTATACCTTCTTGCAAAACTATGATTTCTAATCGAAAAATTTTATTATCCTCGTAACCAGTTGAGTATTAATTAATAATAGCTGCTTTGGAGAATCTTCTCCGGACAGCAGTGAATCAATACAATGAAGAATCCTGCTATCAGGATGCATGCGACTCTAAAAGGTAATGATATCATATTTCTTTATATTTTTGTGATAATTATATGGTCAGATTACTTAATTCTCCATCTAGTTTTGCAATCTCCGCAGACAGCGTTTCGGGCAGGAATTTGGCATAAACCTTTTCGGTGATATCCGTACTTCCATGACCGAGCAAACGACTGACAACCGACATGGAAAGTCCCTTATTCAGTGCAAAGACCGCAAACGAATGCCGGGCCACATGCATTGAGAGGGTAAACGGAAGTCCTATCTGTTCTCCGACAACCGCCAGCGACTGATTGATACATTTCGTTGCATTGTTACGGGCTTTGTACAGAGCTTCTGCATCATCAAGATCCATATCGTCCTTTACTAAGTTGAATACATACCGGCATCCGGCACGTTTCTCCTGCCACCGCTGCAGTATATGCAAGGCAGGTTCCGTTAGTGGAATCACGTGACGTTTGTTCGTCTTAATCATGATTTTCCGCAACTCTTTCCTGGAAAAATCGATATGTTTCCATTGTAATGTCATCACATCGACAACACGGAGTCCGCAGGCATGGAAAGCAAATAAGAACATTTCCAGAAACTCCTTGCGGCGAGGTTCAAGACATGTCTTGTAATATTCAAGAAGAGATAACATTTGCTCTTTGGACAGACTTTTGCCATCAAACTCAGCTTCTTCTTCCGAAAGCGAAACTTTTGACACGATACGCATATCCTGAATCCTGGCATTGACTGCAGGTTCCATCATGCCCATCTCGCTCGCATAAGCACAAGCTTTCAATATCGGCGTCAAGGCATGGTTAATTGTCGCATCACTGTTCAACTTTACGTCTCTACGCCAAGCTATGTAGCTGTCCAGCAGTTCCGGAGTCATATCGCCTACATAGATTGCATCGGGTCGATAGGACCCTTGTTTGGTTGCCCGTAGAAAGGTCTGGAAGATATTCATGCAACTCTTGCCGTTTTCATAACGGCTCCTGCCAATCCTGTTTCGGGAGTAATCGGACGAAAGGCGCTCCAAAGTAAATTCCACAAAATCCTTCCCTTGGTCTCGCCGTGCAAGCGGCTTGTCCGCAAGGAAGCCCGCCACAACTTCGGCTGTAATCTGATTCGGATTCCTCTCATTATACTCCGCAAGTAGACTGTCAATCCGTTCAACACGGGCCAGCAGAAGCTGATTAAGACGTTTATACTCGCTTCCGTAACTGACTCGCAATTCGCCTCGTCCCTGATTGCCGTTCTGATTCCAGTCAGCAATTTTTGCAAAGACATTTGTCGTTTTGCGGATAATCTCCCTGTTCCAGGTATATTCCAAAACTACAGGGTAAGCTTTGTCCGCTTCCGCATCTTTGGGGACACGGAGCCGGTATCTGCCAAGTGGATATAGTCTTTTTGGTCTTCCCATACGCTTTTTTCCTCCTTTTTTTAATATTCCCGAGGAGAAACAAAGGTAATGTATTTTAGACAAACAAACTCCGATTTTGAGCGAAAAAACCGTAATTTAGACAAACAAATCGCACCGTTTGAGACTATAAAACACCAGCGCGACAAACAAATTCTCATTGTTCATCGCGCTGATATTCAGTTATTTAACCTAAATAAAGGCTGTTAATATTCCTCCTCGTTGAAGAAGAAATCTTCTTTGCTGGGGTAATCGGGCCAAATATCTTCGATACATTCATAGGTCTCCCCTTCGTCTTCCATCTCCTGCAAGTTCTCGATGACTTCAAGAGGTGCTCCGGAACGCATAGCGTAGTCGATCAACTCCTCTTTTGTTGCAGGCCAAGGTGCGTCTTCGAGTTTCGATGCTAATTCCAATGTCCAGTACATAGTGTTAAAATTTTAACTTGTTGATAGGTCTTTCTCTAAAATTTTCGCAAAAATAGCTCATTTATTTGCATTAGCAATCTTTATCCCAAAAAATTTCGTCTTGTTTTTGACGATAATTGTTAAATCGCGCTAAAACAAAGAAGTAGTCCGAGAGGCGGTTGACAAATTTCATGATGTTTTCGTCGACCAGTACCTCTTGTGCGACCTGGCAGATGCGGCGTTCGGCGCGGCGGCATACGGTGCGGCACACATGGGCTTGTGCGGCAGCGGCTGTCCCGCCGGGCAGCAGGAAGGCGTTGAGGGGCGGCACGATGGAGTCGAGGGTGTCGATGCGCTCTTCGATGTGGGTGATGTCGGCGGGGTGCAGGCGGCTGGCTTCGCGCAGCTGGGTGAAGGAGGTGTCGGTGGCCAGATAGGAGCCTACGACAAAGAGTTTGTTCTGTATGAAGCGAAGCAGGGCATCGTCGTCGGGGTCGTTGCCCATCTGGCGCAGCAGGCCGATGTGGGCGTTGAGTTCGTCGATGGTACCGTAGGCTTCGAGCCGCGGGTCGTTTTTCGAGATGCGCAGGCCGCCCACCAGCGAGGTGATGCCTTTGTCACCGGTGAGGGTGTAGAGGTTGCTTTTTTTCATATGGTCGGTTGTTTGGGTTATTAACGGTTTTCGTGGCCGAGTAGTTCGCAGCAGGCACGGGCGTCGGGCACGACCCGGTAGAGGTCGGGCCGGTCGTAGCGCAGGAAGCCCTGCTGGCGCAGCCGATCGAACTGTTGAATGAGGGGGTCGAACAGCCCCCCGGTGTTGCAGATGATGACGGGCTTGTCGTGGCTGCCGAGCATCTTGGTGGTGATGGCGTCGAATAGTTCGTCGATGGTGCCGATGCCGCCGGGCAGAGCCACGATGATGTCGCCCTGTTCGATGAGGTGGCGTTTGCGGTCGCCCATGTTGTTGGTGGTAATCAGCTCGGTAGGTTGCTGGCTCGACCGTCCCAGCTCGATGATGTGCCGGGTGATGATGCCCAGTACGGGGCTTCCGTTTTCGCGGGCGCACCGGGCCACAATCTCCATGAGTCCGCCGTTGGCCCCGCCGTAGACCAGCCGGTAGCCGTGGGTTCCTATCCATCGGCCCAGCACCTCGGCCTCGTGCTTGTAGTCGGGGGCGATGGCGTCGGAGGCCGAACAGAATACAGTAATGCTTTGCATAGTGTTGCCTATTTTTTACAAATATAGGGAATGGTAAGAGCAGCGGCAAAAAAAGGAACAAAGTTTTCTATTTTCTGTAAAGAGAAACTTACCCGGATATCGATGCTTTTGTCGGGAAATGTCGCTATGTCTGCTACAAATGTTTATAGAGAAGTGAAAAAGATGCAGACTTTCTATATCTTTGCTATGTATGACCCCATGAGAGAATTTGAGTTATGAGGACGTTCTATTTTGTAATTTTAGCTGTTTTGATATGGAGTTACGGTACTGTCGGTGTGTATGCTCAAGATAAAGAGACTGCTTTTGTTGCGAACTTATACGGAGGAGTATATCTGAATAATGAGCAAGCCTGGCAATTGGAACCCTCTATCAGTTGGCTTTTCCATAAGAATCTTGGGGTGGCTTTCGGATTGGAATTGACAAGGCAATATAATCAGCCGTGTCGCCAGACTATTATTGACGGGCGTGAGGCTGAGCTTACAGACAATGAAAGGAATATCGGGTGGTTGATATTGAAACCTTCGGTGATTATTAAATCTCCGGCTATCTGGAAGCGTGCGGATAACGATTGTTGCCTTTGGGCTCAGGTAGAGCCTGGGCTTAGTCTGGCGTGTCCGTTCCGAAACTCTTTGACCTATGAAATCAAACAGTTTTCGGGGGCCGTCAGCCAGACCGTAGATTATCGCACATTTCCCAATAAAGGGCTCCAATGGTTCTACTGGAATGCAAGGGCCTCGATCAACTTTGCCGTTGGGCGTTTTATATTCAAGGGCGGGTATTCTATCTCGAATCTTGACTATTATTCCGGGCGGAGGAATATTACGTTGGACAATGGGCAGAAATTCTATGTGCCCAAGCGAGAGTTGAGCCAGAGTGTTTTCCTGTCAATCGGTTATGTGTTTCATTACCGTTGAAGACCGCTAATAAATTCCTTTCTACGAACAGTCCCTTGTCTTTCTTATTCAAAAAAGATATCGAAAGGCGGTTAGCCTGTACAAGGGTAGAATAATATCGCCGTTTTTTGTGGAACGGGCGGGAATGTCGTATTTTTGCAGCTCCTAACAGGAGGGCGTTTTTTTATGGAAGAATATCAGATTTGTACGTTGCCCAACGGTCTGCGACTCATTCACCGGCCCACGCAGTCGGCCGTTTCGTATTGCGGGTTTACGGTCAATGCCGGTACCCGCGATGAGGACGAGGCTTACAACGGGCTGGCCCATTTTGTGGAACACACGCTGTTCAAGGGTACGACCCACCGGCGGGCGTCGCATATCCTCAACCGCATGGAGGTGGTGGGGGGCGAGCTGAATGCCTACACGGCCAAGGAGGAGACGGTGGTCTACACGATTTTCCCGGGCGTGCATCTGCCCCGGGCCATGGAGCTGCTGGGCGACCTGGTGGCCGACTCTCAATTTCCCGAGCGGGAGTTGGCCAAGGAGCGCGAGGTGGTGGCCGACGAAATCAATCTCTATCTCGATACCCCTACCGAGCTGATATACGACGAGTTCGAGTCGCTGCTCTTCGAGGGGTGCTCGCTGGGACGCAATATTCTGGGCTCGGTCGAGTCGCTCAACGGCATGACCTCGGCGGTGGCCCGCCGGTTCCTTACCGACTACTATACTCCCGGGAACATGGTCTTTTTCTTCATGGGGGCTACCCCTTTTGCCCGAGTGAAGGCGTTGGCCGAGCGCTATTTGGGCGGGCTCACCCGTCCCACGAAGGCGATGAATCGTCGGTTACCCTCGCCGGTGCCGGCATTCACGCGCACAATCGGCCGCGACACACACCAGTCGCATGTTATCATCGGGGCCCGGGCTTACGACCTGCACGACCCGCGTCGCCGCGCGTTGCTGTTGCTCAACAACTTGCTGGGTGGTCCCGGCATGAACAGTGTGCTGAATGTGAGCCTGCGGGAGAAACGCGGCTATGTCTATACGGTCGAGTCGTCGGTCACTTCCTATACCGACACGGGAGTGTTTACCATCTATTTCGGTACCGACCATCACGACACCCGCCGGTGTATCGACCTGGTGCGCCGCGAGTTGAAACGGTTGCGCGAACAGCGGCTCTCGCCGGCCAAACTGGCTGCCGCCAAGCGCCAGTTTATCGGGCAAATCGAGGTGTCGACCGACAACTCGGAGAATGTGGCTTTGGCCTTGGGCAAGAGCTTCCTGCGTTACGGCCGGTTCGATTCGTTGGCCGAGATAGCCCGTCGGGTCGAGCAGATTACGGCCGACGATTTGCTGGCTGTGGCCAACGACCTGTTGTCGGAGGAGCAGCTGTCGATGTTAATTTATGAGTAGCCGTTTGTTAATTTTTACAACTATACGACGGCGGAACAGAGAGTTTTTTATATATTCGTCATCTCAATTCAGATGCAGGCATGAAAATAGGTAATCTCGATTTTGGACAATATCCGCTGTTCCTGGCACCGATGGAAGATGTGACCGATGAGTCTTTCCGGCTGATGTGCAAGGAGTTCGGCGCCGATATGGTCTACACGGAGTTTGTGTCGAGCGATGCGCTGGTGCGGAATATCAATAGCACCACCCGCAAATTGAACATTCACGACGAGGAGCGTCCCGTGGCCATTCAGATTTATGGCCGTTTTGTCGACGCGATGGTCGAGGCTGCCCGCTTGTGTGAAGCGGCTCACCCCGATGTGCTCGACATTAATTTCGGCTGCCCGGTCAAGAAGGTGGCCGGCAAGGGGGCTGGTGCCGGCATGTTGAGGGATATACCGCTCATGCTCAAAATCACCCGGGCCGTGGTCGATGCGGTGAAGATACCTGTCACGGTGAAGACCCGTCTGGGGTGGGATCAGGACTCGCGCATCATCGTCGAGCTGGCCGAGCAGTTGCAGGATTGCGGTATTGCCGCCCTGACCATACACGGCCGCACTCGCAGTCAGATGTACACCGGCGAGGCCGACTGGACACTTATCGGCGAGGTGAAGAACAACCCCCGCATGCACATTCCCATTATCGGGAACGGCGATGTGACCACCCCGCAGATTGCCAAGGAGAAGTTCGACCGCTACGGGGTCGATGCCGTGATGGTGGGACGTGCCAGCTTCGGGTGCCCCTGGATTTTCAAGGAGATGAAACACTATCTGCTCACCGGCGAACTGTTGCCACCGCTCACGATACACGAGAAGATGGAGGCGCTGCGCCGGCAGATGCTCGAGAGTGTGGCCCGGCTCGACGAACACCGGGGTATCCTGCACATTCGTCGACATTTGGCGGCTACCCCCCTGTTCAAGGGGATTCCCAATTTCAGGGAGACTCGCATCGCCATGTTGCAGGCCGATACGGTGGAGTCGCTCACGGCGATTCTCGACCGGATAGAATATGAAATATTACCCAATCAACCCGTATAAACAGGAGAAAAGATGATGAAGAAGATATTTGCCATGCTGGCCGTATGCCTTGCCACGGTTGTGGGAGCGCAGGCCGTGGAGACCTCGGTGAGACAACTCTCGGTCGATGATTTCTACAAGATGAAGGTATATAACAATTTCGACGTGTCGTACCGGCAGAATGCCGATTCGGCCGGGGTTGTCGTCGTGATGGCGGCAACCGGCGACCTGGACAACATCGAGGTTGCTTCCAAGAAGGGCGTGCTCACGATCAAGTACAAGGGCTCGTGCGACAAGAATCAAATGCAGGGCTCGGTCATCGTCTACTCCACCGCGTTGGAGTATGTCGAGAATAACGGCATCGGTCTGGTGCAGATTGTGTCGCCCATTACCGGCGCCGCGTTTCAGGCCAAGGTGATAGGGAACGGCTCGATTATGGGTCGGCAAATCGACTACGGAATCGTGAAAGCTTCGGTATTGACCGGCAGTGGCAAGGTGTCGCTCACGGGCAAATGTCGGGAGGCCGAGTTGTCGGTAACCGGTTCCGGACAAATCGAGGCCGACGGTTTGGAGGCCCGCGACGTGAACTGCCGCATCATGGGCAACGGGGTGATTGGTTGTCATGCCCGTGAGAAGTTGTCGGCCTGGGCTACCGGTAACGGCGAGGTCTATTACCGGGGAACGCCCGAAATCAAGAAGAACTCGCTGGGCGAACTCTCCGTGCGTTCGCTCGAAGGGAAATAATCCGTCGGGGCCGTATCTCTTTCGTTTCGGGGGCTGTTTTTCTCACACCCCCCCTTCCTCCTCGTTTGAGTGTCCGGGCTGCTATTTGTAGCGGGCGTGGTCGCTGCTCACGGTGGTGAAGGCACTGCCTGCACCCAGCGCCTGCTGTCGGTAATCGGCGGCTATGCGGTCGTATTGCGGGTTGATGCGGTAATGCCCGTCGGGGTCGATAAAGCCGTAGAAGGTCCCGGCCTGCACGAGAGCCAATCCGTCGAAGAAGGGTTGCGCATCGGTGAACTGACGCTTGATTTTCCAGTGACCTTTGCGGTCGATATATCCCCATTTTCCCTGTTGCTTCACGGGTGCCAGGTCGGCCTGCCCGAATGCCCGGCTGTCGTCGAAGGCGGGGGCGATCATCTCTTTGCCCTTGGCGTCGCACCAGCCCCATTGTCCTGCCCGCTTGATGCGGAAGAGGGTGCCGTCGGAGACCAGCTCCTCGCAGTCGGTCTGCCAGATGGAGTCGCCTTGCAGGTCGATGACCCGGAAAACACCCTCCTGAACTTGCACGACAGCCTGGCGGTGAGCCGAGAACGACTCGGCAGCCTCGTAATGCGGTGGTATTGTCTCAACCCCCAGTGGGTCGACATAGCCCCATCGGCCCTTCTCGTCCTGTACGGCAGCCAGTCCGTGAGCAAAAGGTTTTACCGCCCGATAGATAGGTTTGATAACCGCCTTCCCGCTCTTGTCGATGAAACCCCATCGTTCGCCGCGTTTCCCCTTTTGGGCAAAAGCGGCCATTCCTTCGCAGAAAATCATGACTTTGGAGGCTTGGGTGAGGGTGAGTTGCAGACGTCCTTTGGTGTCGATGGCACAAGGGGCCTCGTCGGGGCGCACCACCCAGGCCCGGTTTTCGTGGAAGATGGTGGCAGCGGTGTAGACGGCTGGGTAGACCAGTTCGCCCGAGTCGTCGATATAGCCCCATTTCCCGTCGGCTGCATGACGCACCAGCGCCAGGTCGTCGTAGAAGAGCGAGGCGTCGGCATACGGGCCTACGAAACGGGGCTCGTCGTCGCGGTCGATGTAGAGGCAGGAGTCGCCGGCGAAAGCCGGTATGCAGTCGGTCTCGGTGAGTATATACGAATCATTGCCGCCGCATTGACAGAAAAGAAGGAGCAGTGCGGCGGACAGGAGAGAACACATTTTCATGGCCTGTATCAGTTTATCTCCCCGACAGAAACGAGAGCGGTGTTGCCGCTACGATATCTTGATCGGAGGCAGTTTGTCGTAGGTCTCGATGTAGCGGCTTCGTTTCTCCTCGATAATCTCTTTTATCGCGATGAGGATACCCGACTCCTCTACGTTGCCGAACTCGTCGTTGATGGCCGTGCCGAACATCTTCATCGTGGGCGACAGTCCCATGTAGGCGTTGACCAGCGGGGGAATGTTGTAGCCGAGCTTGCGTACCTCCTGGTTCAGAATCTTGTAGTCCTCCTTGAAGTCGTCGTGGATAAAGAGACGACTCATCTTCTCCTCGTCGGTATTGGTTTCCAGCGGGTGACGTGGCCACACGAGGTGCTCGGGGTCGGGGAAGTGCTTGTTGAGGAAATAGAGAATCATGTTGCGCCCCTCGTGCGAGTAGGTGGGGTACATGGTCACCTTCCCGAAGAAATATTCGGTCTGGGGATAGTCGATGGTGAGTGCGCCTAATCCGTCCCACAGGTTGTCGAGGGCGAAGAGCCCCTTGGCACCGGCCCGTGACGACTGGTATTCGAGGGTGACGAACGAGCGTCCCAGCTCGATGGTGCGGGGCAGGTATTCGTGCAGGAACTTGTCGGAGAACTCGAAGAGGTGCGAGGTGGCGATGCGGGGACGTCCCTGCTCGTCCTGACGAATGTTCTCGCCCAAAATGAACCGGTAGCCGCCTATGATCTCCTCAGCATCGGGGTTCCATACGATGAGTTGCTGGCACGGCGGGTCCATCGTGTCAAACTCGTCGATGTCCAGCGCTTTGCCCGTACCGCCTCCCGGATAGCGGAAGGCTATTTCGCGCAGCCGTCCTATCTCGCGCATGGTGTTGGGTGCGTTGTTGCAATCGACAATATATATTTTGTTGCCGCCCTTGCGGGTATCCCGCATGAATCGTTCGGGGGTCAACTCCGATTTGATTAGCTCTTTGTCAACGGGCGCGATAATCGGTTCCATGAGATTGGTTTTTAATCTGATAGACTTGCTCTTTCACCACCTGGGCCCACTCTTGAAGACTCTTGGATTTGTCGAAGGTTTGCCAGGGGATAGGCTTGCCAATGTATATGTTGAACGTTTTGTTTTTGCTACTGAACATTTCGTCGGGCAAATATATCAATTCTATGTTGAATTTTATGCCGAGCGATTTACGTATTTTAGCAAATCGATAAAAAAAGGCTGAATTTTGGCCCTCGAAATAGATGGGGATAATGTCTCGTTGCGATTGGATTGCCTTGGCGATAAAGGTCTTTTTCCACTCCAAATCCCGTATCTGCCCGTGTTGCAGGCGGGAGCAGAGTCCGGCGGGGAAGATGAGCATCTGCTCGTCCGACTCGTAGGCCTTGTTAATCTGTACGCTCGACTCCTTGGCCTGTGACCCGTATTTGTTGATGGGCAGGAATACCGGCTCCAACGGCTTGATATTCATCAACAGGTCGTTGACGAGAAATTTGATTTTCCCGTTGTAGTAGTGGCCGAAAAACCGAATGAGAGTGACTCCGTCGAGGGCCCCCAGCGGGTGGTTCGAGGCAAAGATGAAACGTCCCTCGGCCGGAATGTTCTCGATGCCGATGACGTTGGCATGTACGTTCATGTAGTCGAGCAGGTCGTCGGCAAACTGTACACCGGTACTATCCTTGTAGGTGCTGAGGACGTAGTTTATCTCGTCCTGGTGAATGGTCCGTTTCAGATAACGGAAAAGGAATCCCGGGATTCTCTTGGCATATTTGGGCGTCTTTTCCCTGACTACTTTCTCAATATCGATTTTCAGAGGTTCGGAACTCATGACTATTCATAAAAAGTGTGTACAAAAATACGCTATTTTTTTTATTTTTATAGAGGGGAACGGGGCTTTTATTACGGGGTGGTATCTCTTCGTGTTTGTGGCGGGCGGGAGCCGTTGAGCCTCAGCAGAAAAAAATAGAGAAAAAAGTGGAGAAGAGCACTGCGGGATTGGGGATTAATGCCTATCTTTACCCTGCAAAAAAGTGAAGTTGGAGGACAAGTTGCGAATGGAACTGCAATCGGCTGTGTATCATATACCTGCACTTCTCGAAGAGTGCATCGACGGATTGGCTGTCAAACCCGACGGAACCTATGTCGATGTCACTTTCGGCGGGGGAGGCCATTCGCGCGCGATTTTGTCACGTCTGGGCGAAGGGGGACGGCTCTTCTCGCTCGACCAGGACGAGGATGCCCGGCGCAACAGTCTCGACGATGAGCGGTTCACGTTTGTCCACAGCAATTTCAGGTATCTGAAAAACTTCATGCGCTACTATGGCGTGGAGCAGGTCGACGGGATTTTGGCCGATTTGGGTGTCTCGTTTCACCATTTCGACGACTCGGAGCGGGGATTCTCGTTCCGGTTCGAGGGTCCGCTCGACATGCGTATGAACCAGCGGGCTTTGCAGACGGCCGCCCAAGTGGTGGCCTCGTATAGCGAGGAGCAGCTGGCCGACCTCTTTTTTCTGTATGGCGAGTTGAAGAGCGCCCGTCGCATCGCCTCGGCCATCGTGTCGGCCCGGGCCACGTCGCCCCTTACGACAACCGAGCAGTTGCTCGAAGTGGTGCGCCCCTATGTCAACCGCAAGCAGGAGAAGAAAGAGTTGGCCCAACTCTTCCAGGCTCTGCGCATCGAGGTGAACCGCGAGATGGAGAGCTTGCGCCGCCTGTTGGAGCAGTCGGTCGAATTGCTCCCTCCCGGGGGACGGCTGGTAATACTTACCTACCACTCGCTGGAAGACCGCATGGTCAAGAACTTCATTCGCACGGGAAATGTCGAGGGGCGTGCCGAGCAGGATTTCTTCGGCCGCATAGAGGCTCCGTTCCGGGCGGTCAACCACAAGGTGATTGTGCCCGACGAGGCCGAAATCGAACGCAATCCCCGGTCGCGCAGTGCCAAATTGAGAATAGCAGAGAGGGTATAACCGTATGGCTAAGAAAACAAAGGACGAAAAGATAGGATTCATCAAGTATCTGAAAATGGCGGTTCAGGGACGCATCTTCTCCCTGGATTTTTTCAGGTCGCACTGGGGCTTCATCGCTTCGGTGGTTTTTCTTTTTTGCCTGTCGATTGCCAACCGGTATGTGTGCCAGACCAAGTTGGAGACGATTAAAGAGCTGCGGTTCGAACTCACCAACGCCAAGACCGAGCGGGTGCGTGCTGCTGCCCGCTACATGGGGTTGGTGCGCCACTCGCGCATTGTCACCCTGGTGAACGAGAACCGGTTGGGCCTCGAAATACCCGATACTCCTCCTGTAAAATTGAGACCGACAGATGGAGACAAGGAATAAACGACACATATTGTTGCGATATGCCCTGGTCATCGTCGGGGTGCTGCTGTTCAGTATCGCCATTGTCAAGAAGGCGGCCGATACCTGCATCATTCATGCCGACAAGTGGAACGAGAAGGCGGCTCAGATGCTGTCGGTTACCCACGAGGTGATGCCCGAACGGGGCGACATTCTGGCCCAGAACGGCGAGGTGATGGCAACCAACATGACCTATTACCGGGCCTTGATTGACTTTGGAGTGCCCAAGTTCAAGGCCAGGGAGTTTAACGACAGTGTGAAGATTCTGAGCCAGATGCTGGCGAAATATTTCCCCAACAAGACGGCTGCCGCCTATGAGAAGGGTATGCGCAGTGCCTTTTTGCGCAAGAAACGCTATTATGTTCTGGTGCGTGAGGTGACGGGGCACGACTATGAACTGTTGAAGACCTTCCCCTTCCTGCGCTATTCGACACCCTATTCGGGCTTCTATATCGACCCTAACCGCGAGAAAATCATCAAGCGCGAGAAGCCCTACGGAACCATGGCCTCGCGAGCCATCGGCGGGTTGGACGAGACCTTCCACGGCAACAGCGGACTGGAAAAGGCGCTCGACTCGCTGCTCTACGGTATTCCGGGGCGGACCATCAAGAAGCAGATTCCGTCGGGTATCGTCGACTGGGTATCCGATCCGCCCCAACGGGGTCTCGACGTGAAGACTACTATTGATATTGACATACAGGATATTACCGAACAAGCCCTGCTGCAAACCATCGAAGAGACGCAGCCCGAGTTTGCCGTGGCCATCGTCATGGAGGTGGCTACGGGCGAGATTAAAGCCATGTCCAACCTCTCGCGTCTGCCCGGCGGGGAGTATCTCGAAACGGTGAACAATGCCGTGCAGGGGTACGAGCCGGGTTCGGTAGTCAAGCCCCTGTCGATGATGATTGCCCTCGACGACGGGGTGGTGCGTCCGAACGATGTGATCAACGGTCACAACGGCGTGTTCCGCTATCCAGCCGGAGCCCGGGTGCGCCCCATTACCGATACCCACGGTCGAGCGTCGATGACCGCCATCGAGGCGATGAAGTACTCGTCGAACATCGGTCTGTCCGAAATTATCCTGCGGGGATATGAGCGCGACCCCGATCGCTTTGTGCAACGCATCTACGAGGTGGGCTTCATGGAACCCTTCGACCTGGGTATTCCTGGAACGGCCCGACCCACGATACGCCATTTGAAAGCGACGGTACAGGACCGCATCAACCTCACGCGCATGTCCTATGGCTATACCACCAAGATACCGCCCATCTATACGCTGGCGCTCTATAACACCATAGCCAACGACGGCAAGTTTGTCAAGCCCCGTCTGGTCAAGGAGCTGTTGCGCAACGGGAAGCCCGAAAAGGTTTTCGACATCAGCTACATCAGGGAGCACGCCTGTAAGCCCGAGACGGCCCGTGCCCTGCGGCAAATGCTCTATGCCGTGGTGAACGACGATGACGGTACGGGACGGCTGGCTCGCTCGAAAAAGGTGACCATCGCCGGGAAAACGGGTACGGTGCGGAACATCGGTGCCGACGGCAAGTATGAGAGCCGCTACCGCATCACCTTCTGTGGATTCTTCCCCTATGAGAAACCGCAATACTCGTGCATCGTCCTGCTGGGAAAACCCGATCTGCCGGGTATGCCTTCGGCCGGTCGCTATTGTGGCGGGGTGTTGAAGAAGATTGCCGAGACGCTCTACTCGATGGGCCGTCTCGATGTGCCCATGGCGATGCCTTCGGACTCGACGCAGACCTTTGCTCCGTCGATTATGAAGGGCGATATTGCCGAGACGCGGCAGGTGCTCCAACGCCTGGGTGTACGGGGCGATGTGAGCGATTGCTACAACATTGAGACCTATTGCGACAGCATGCCCGACGTGAGCGGCATGGGGGCTCGCGATGCCCTTTACCTGCTGGAACAGGCCGGACTGAATGTGAGCATTCAGGGACGCGGTCGGGTCTATGAACAGTCGATACCTCGGGGAGCGGCGCTGCAACCCGGCACGACGGTGATTTTGAAATTGAAATGAATACGATGATATGAAGAAAGTAGAAGAGTTATTATCGGAAATTGTAGTGACAGAGCGTAAGGGCGCTGTCGTGAACGAAGTGTCGGGCGTGGAGTCGGACTCCCGTCAGGTGAAGGCCGACTATCTGTTTGTCGCCGTTCGCGGAGTCTCGGTCGACGGCCACACCTTTATACCCCAGGCTATTGCCCAGGGTGCCCGGGTGGTGGTGTGCGAAGAGTTCCCGTCCGAGTTGGCCGACGGGGTGATGTATGTGAAGGTAGCCGACAGTTCGATTGCCTTCGGGCTGCTGGCCTCGGCCTGGTATGGAAACCCCTCGCGCGAGTTGACGCTGGTGGGGGTGACCGGGACCAACGGCAAGACCACCACGGCCACGCTGCTGTATGAAATGTTCCGCTCCTTCGGATACAAGGCGGGGCTCCTCTCGACCGTGTGCAACTACATCGACACGGTGAGGGTGCCTGCTACCCACACGACCCCCGACCCGCTGCATCTGCACCGCCTGTTGCGCGAGATGGTCGATGCAGGGTGCGACTATGCCTTCATGGAGGTGAGTTCGCACTCGGCAGCCCAGCACCGCATTGCCGGGCTCGACTTCAACGGGGCTATCTTCACCAACCTCACCCGCGACCACATCGACTACCACAAGACGGTCGAGGCCTATCTGAAAGCCAAGAAGTCGTTCTTCGACGGCCTGCCCAAGGGGGCCTTTGCCTTGACCAACATCGACGATAAGGCCGGTATGGTGATGTTGCAGAATACCCGCGCCGAAAAGCACACCTATTCGTTGCGCACGATGGCCGACTTCAAGGCCCGTATCATCGAGAGCCGTATGGACGGCATGTCGCTCGAAATCAACGGCAAGGAGGTCGAGGTGCGGTTCGTGGGCCGCTTCAACGCCTACAACCTGCTGGCCGTCTATGGCGCCACCTGCCTGTTGGGACAGGACCCCGACGAGGTGCTGCGCAAGATGAGCCTGCTGGTGCCGGTAGCCGGTCGGTTCCAGACGCTGCACTCCTCGCGCGGATATACCGTGATTGTCGATTACGCTCACACCCCCGATGCGCTGAACAATGTACTCAACACGATTCACGGGGTGCTCGAAGGCAAAGGCCACATCATTACCGTGGTGGGTGCCGGCGGTAACCGCGACAAGGGCAAGCGCCCCATGATGGCCCGCGAGGCGGTGAACCTGAGCGACCGGGTGATTCTCACCTCCGACAATCCCCGCTTTGAAAATCCCAACGATATACTCAACGATATGGTGGCCGGGCTCGATGCCGAGCAGCGCCGCAAGGCCCTGTTGCAGGTCGACCGCCGCGAAGCGATTCGCATGGCCACCCAGTTTGCCCAGCCGGGCGACGTGATTCTGATTGCCGGCAAGGGGCACGAGGATTATCAGGAAATCGAAGGGGTGAAACACCACTTCGACGACAAGGAGGAGGTCGAGAAACTGTTTGCCGAAGAGCAGGCTTGATATTAACCGATAAAAGAAGAACGCAATATGTTGTATTATCTGTTTCAATACCTCGAATCGATGTTCGATATACCGGGAGCGCGGTTGTTCTCCTATATCTCGTTCCGGTCGATGGCTGCCTTTATCCTGTCGCTGTTCATTGCCACCATCATCGGGCGGCGCATCATCAACCGGTTGCAGATACGGCAAATCGGCGAGCTGGTACGCGACTTGGGGCTCGAAGGGCAAATGGCCAAGAAGGGTACCCCCACGATGGGCGGTATCATCATCATCATCGCCATACTGGTACCCTGTCTGCTGGTGGGCCGGTTGGGCAATATCTACATGATATTGATGCTGGTCACGACCGTGTGGCTGGGAGCCATCGGTTTCCTCGACGACTATATCAAGGTATTTAAAAAGGATAAGGAGGGGCTGCACGGACGGTTCAAGATCGTAGGGCAGGTGGGTCTCGGTCTTATCGTGGGGCTGACGCTCTATCTGAGTCCCGAGGTGGTGATCCGCGAGAATGTGGCCGTACAGGCTCCCGGCACGACGACCGAGGTGGTCAAGTACGAGTCCGAGAATATCAAGTCGACCCAGACGACCATTCCCTTCTTCAAGAACAATAACCTCGACTATGCCGACCTGGTGCCCTTCCTGGGCGAACATGCCCAGACCGGCGGTTGGATTATCTTCATACTGCTCACGATATTTGTCGTCACGGCCGTCTCCAACGGGGCCAACCTCACCGACGGTCTCGACGGTCTGGCCACGGGAACGTCGGCCATCATAGGACTCACGTTGGGTATCCTGGCCTATCTGTCGGGTCACATCGCCTATGCCTCCTATTTAAATATTATGTACATACCGGGCAGTGAAGAGCTGGTGGTATTTGCCTGTGCCTTCATGGGGGCGACCATCGGCTTCCTGTGGTACAACGCCTACCCGGCTCAGGTGTTCATGGGCGACACGGGCAGCCTCACGTTGGGCGGTATCATCGCCGTCTTTGCGCTGTGCATACACAAGGAGCTGCTCATACCCATCTTGTGTGCCATCTTCTTTGTCGAGGACCTCTCGGTGATGATACAGGTGGCCTACTTCAAGATTACCAAGCGCAAGTATGGCGAGGGGCGACGGGTCTTCAAGATGACCCCGTTGCATCACCACTTCCAGAAACCGGGGAATGCCGGTATTAATGCTTTGATACAAAAACCGTTGCAGGCTGTGCCCGAATCCAAAATCGTCGTTCGGTTCTGGATTGTCTGCCTCATGCTGGCAGCGATAACCATAGTTACGCTCAAAATGCGATAGAAAGGTTGTTTCGATATGGAAAAGAAAAAGAGAATTGTAGTATTGGGAGCCGGCGAGAGCGGTGCCGGAGCCGCCGTGCTGGCCCAAGTGAAGGGATTCGACGTGTTTGTTTCGGACACGTCGTCGATTAAGGATAAATACAAGGAGCAACTCGACCGGTATGGCATTGCCTGGGAAGAGGGGCATCACACGCCCGAACTGATTCTGAATGCCGACGAGGTAATCAAAAGTCCCGGCATACCCTTGACCGCCCCCATGATTGTGGAGTTGCGCAAGCGGAATATCCCCGTCATCTCCGAAATCGAGTTTGCCGGCCGCTATACCCATGCCCGCATGATCTGCATCACCGGCAGCAACGGCAAGACCACCACGACCCTGCTCACCTACCACATCTTGAAGAGCGCCGGGTTGAAGGTGGGGTTGGCCGGGAACGTGGGCAAGAGTCTGGCCTTGCAGGTGGCTACCTGCGACTACGACTACTACGTGATTGAGTTGAGCAGTTTCCAGCTCGACAACATGTATGACTTCAAGGCCAATATCGCCGTCCTGCTCAACATCACGCCCGACCATCTCGACCGCTACGACTACAAGATGGAGAACTACGTCGATGCCAAGTTCCGCATTGTCCGCAACCAGACTGAGGACGATGCCTTTATCTACTGGAACGACGACCCCGTCATCAACGAGAAGCTGTCGAAACTCACCCTCAAATCGCAGCGCTATCCCTTTGCCGAGACACACGAGCCCGGCACCCAGGCCTATACCGACCACGGCGAGCTGACCATCGATACTCCCGAGGAGACTCTCACGATGAAGACCGACGAACTGTCGCTGCTCGGCCGTCACAACCTCTACAACTCGATGGCGGCCGGTCTGTCGGCCTGCCTGCTGAATGTCAAGAAAGAGGCTATCCGCAAGGCATTGAGCGACTTCGAGTCGGTGGAGCATCGTCTCGAACGGGTTGCTTCGGTGCGGGGCGTGCAGTTTATCAACGATTCCAAGGCGACGAATGTCAACTCGTGCTGGTATGCCTTGGAGAGCATGAAGACCCCCGTAGTCCTCATCTTGGGCGGGAAAGACAAAGGCAACGACTATACCGAAATCGAGCAGCTGGTGCGTGACAAGGTGAAGGCCCTAGTATTCCTCGGGGTCGACAACAGCAAGTTGCACGCCTTCTTCGAGGGCAAGGTGCCCTACATCACCGAGGCCCGTTCGATGAAGGAGGCTGTCGACAAGTCGTATGCCCTCGCCTCGCCGGGCGATACGGTATTGCTGTCGCCCTGCTGTGCCAGCTTCGACCTGTTCAAGAGCTACGAAGACCGGGGCGACCAGTTCAAGGCTTGTGTAAGGGCTTTATAAAATAAGGATAAGAGAATATGAATGTCGAATCGGTAGAGAAATCCAGGCGAAGCGATCCCTATATTTGGGGTATCATCATCATCTTGTATATCGTCTCGGTGATTGAGGTGTACAGCGCCATCAGCCGCGAGATTACGGGAGGCGATGTCTATTCGCCCATCATCAAGCATGTGATGCTTCTCTTCTCGGGATTCCTCATTACCTATGTCACCTCGAAGATTCACTACAAGTGGTTCAAGGTGCTGGCCTATGTGATGATACCGCTGGCCATCTTGCTGCTGGTGTGTATCCTCTTTTGGGGCGATACCATCAACGGTGCCAAGCGCACCATCTCGGTGCTGGGCATCTCGTTGCAGGGGTCGGAGGTGGCCAAGGTGACCATCGTGCTGGCCATGGCCACGGTGCTGGCCAAGTCGCAGATCAAACGGGGCGTGAACATGAAGGGCGTCCTGTGGGTGGTGGGGCTGGTGACGGTTTTCAGCGGCCTGCTCTTTACCCAGGGATTGACCAACACCCTGCTGTTCATCGGGATAAGCGTGTGCATGATGCTCATCGGCGGTGTAGAGTGGTACAAGCTGATAGGTATCTTCCTGGTCTATGTCATCTTGGCTCTGGCGGTGATGCAGGCCAAAGACCTCATCACCGAGATGAAGGCGCCGGCCGAGACCGAGGCCGTTGCCGCCGCGGGTGAGGAGAAGGGGGGTAAGGTGATAGCCCGTTCGTCTACCTGGGAAAGCCGGTTGGAGGACTTCTTCGACCCCACTCCCGAGTATGAGAAGGAGACCACCCCGCAGAACTTGCAGGAGCATCGGGCCGCCATGGCCATGGCTCACGGCGGCATCACGGGCGTAGGGCCCGGCAACAGCCGGGAGTCGTCGCGATTGCCGTTGGCCTTCTCCGACTACATCTATGCCATCATCATCGAGGACCTGGGTTTCGTTGTCGGTGGTGTGGGCCTGTTGCTGGTCTATCTCATGATTCTGGCGCGGGCCGGCCTCATCGCCCGGCGGTGTACCAAAGCCTTCCCGGCCCTGTTGGTGATGGGAATGGCGGTGATGATTGTGTTGCAGGCCCTGTTCAACATGGCCATCGTGGTAGGGGTATTCCCCGTTTCGGGTCAGCCGTTGCCGCTGATCAGCAAGGGAGGTACCTCCATCTGGATGATGAGTTTCGGCTTCGGTGTCATGCTCAGCGTGAGCCGATATGCCGTCAAGGATACGGGAAATAATATCAAGTCGGAACGCGAAACCGATTTGCCGGAGGATTTGCAGGCTGCGAATCCGACCAACTTAGCATAATAACCAGTCGTATGAAACGAGCAATAAGAGTATTGATTAGCGGCGGTGGAACGGGAGGACATATCTTCCCCGCCATATCCATTGCCAACGCGATAAAGGCCCGGTGCCCCGAGGCCGAAATCCTGTTTGTCGGGGCCGAGAACCGCATGGAGATGGAGAAGGTGCCGGCGGCGGGATACCCCATCGAGGGGCTGCCCGTGAGCGGTTTCAACCGCAGTAACCTGTTGGCCAACTTCAAGGTGCTGTGGCGTCTGGGCAAGAGTCTGCGCCTGGCTCGGGGCATTGTGCGCAAGTTCAACCCCGACGTGGCCGTGGGGGTAGGTGGCTATGCCAGCGGTCCCACGCTGTGGGCGGCAGCCCACCGGGGAGTACCCACTCTCATTCAGGAGCAGAACTCCTATGCGGGTGTCACCAACAAGCTGCTGGCCTCGAAGGCTCGCGCCATCTGCGTGGCCTACGAGGGTATGGAGCGCTTCTTTCCGGCCGATAAAATCGTGCTCACCGGCAACCCGGTGCGGCAGGACTTGTGTGACGACCGGTTGACCCGCGACGAGGCGTGCGAATTTTTCGGACTGGACCCCCACAAGAAGACAATCCTGCTGATAGGCGGCAGTCTGGGCGCCCTCACGCTCAACACGGCCGTGGTCGAGTCGATTCCCGAGATTGTGAAGAGCGGGGTACAACTCGTGTGGCAGTGTGGCAAGCGGTTTGACCAGCGGGCTCGTGCCGCGCTCGACGCGGCGGGCAATCCAGCCTGCATCAAGCAGATGCCCTTTATCGCCCGCATGGACCTGGCCTACAAGGCAGCCGACCTGGTCATTTCGAGAGCCGGGGCCAGCTCTATCTCGGAACTCTGCCTGCTGGGCAAGCCGGTGATTCTGGTACCGTCGCCCAATGTGGCCGAGGACCATCAGACCAAGAATGCCCAGGCCCTCTCGTCGAAAGGGGCCGCTATCTTGGTGCGCGACGCCGAAGCCCGTCAGCGGTTGATGCCCTGTGCCCTTTCGGTCGTGCACGACGAGGAGCAGTTGCAGTCGATGAGCCGGCAGATTGCCCTGCTGGCCCAGCGCGATTCGGCAGCGCGCATTGCCGATATAATCTTTGATATAGTCGATAAGAAATGAAATCATATACCTCACTCTATTTCATAGGCGCCGGCGGTATCGGTATGAGTGCGCTGGTGCGTTATTTCCTGGCCAAGGGCTACCGGGTGGCCGGTTACGACCGCACCCCTTCGCCGCTGACGGCCGAACTCCAAGCCGAGGGGTTGGAGATTGTCTATGACGAGTCGGTCGACCTCATTCCCGATTACTGTCGCGACCCGGCCACGACGCTGGTCGTGTACACGCCGGCCATTCCCGCCACCCATGTCGGTCTGGTCTATTTCAGGGAGCAGGGTTTCCGGGTAATCAAGCGGGCCGAGCTGCTGGGACTCATCACCCAGTCGAGCAAGGGCCTCTGCTTCTCGGGAACGCATGGCAAGACCACCACGTCGAGTATGGCGGCCCACATCTTCCACGAGTCGCCCATCGGCTGCAACGCCTTTCTGGGCGGTATCTTGCGCAACTACGACAGCAACCTCATCTTGTCGGACCACTCGCCCTTCACGGTCATCGAGGCCGACGAGTATGACCGCTCGTTCCACTGGTTGCACCCCTATATGGCCGTGGTGACGGCTACCGACCCCGACCACCTCGACATCTACGGTACCGAGGAGGCCTACCTCGAAAGTTTCACCCACTTTACCTCGCTCATACAGCCGGGCGGCTGCCTGGTCATGAAGCGGGGCATCAAGCTGGTGCCTCGCGTGCAGGAGGGGGTTAAGGTCTATTCCTATTCGGCCCGCGACGGCGGCGATTTCCATGCCGGGAATATCCGGGTAGGCAACGGCACCATCGTGTTCGACTTCGTGGCCCCCGACGGCGTGGTGGCCGATGTGGAGCTGGGAGTCCCCGTCGACATCAACATCGAGAATGCCGTAGCCGCCATGGCGATTGCCCGGTTGAACGGTGTGACCGACGACGACATGCGCCGGGCCATGGCCTCGTTCCGCGGAGCCAAACGGCGGTTTGAGTTCTGGGTGAAACGCGACGACCGCGTGATGATCGACGACTATGCCCACCACCCCGACGAGTTGAAGGCCAGTATCCGTTCGGTGCGGGCGCTCTATCCCGGGCGCAAGCTCACGGTCATCTTCCAGCCCCATCTGTACAGCCGCACCCGCGACTTTGCCCCTCAGTTTGCCGAGGCCCTCTCGATGGCCGACCAGGTTATCCTGCTTGATATCTACCCGGCCCGCGAGCAGCCCATACCGGGAGTCACCTCGCAGATTATTTTCGACAAGATAACGTGCAGAGAGAAAGAACTTTGTTTGCGCGAAAAGTTGTTAGAACGGATAAAAGAGTGTAACTTTGACGTTTTATTGACCATGGGGGCCGGTGACATAGACCGTCTGCTGCCCCAGATAGCGTCGATTGTGGAGGCGAAATGAAGGTATTGTTGAGATTTTTGTTCATGGTAGTACTCGTTGTCTACCTGTTTGTTTCGTTCTTTATTCTCCGCTCCTACGCGGCAGAAGACAAGTGCCGGGACTTGCAGGTCGAGATACTCGACAGTGCTGCCCTGCACTATGTCTCACCGGCCGATGTGTATGGATATATCGAGGAGTACGATTTGGATCCCTGCGGCAAACCGTTGAGCCAGATCGACACCGAGAAGATGGAGCGGACCCTGCGGCTGAACGGCGTGTTGGGTTCGGTCGAATGTTATAAGAAAGCGGGGGGCATCGTGTGTGTCGAGGTCACCCAGCGCGTGCCCGTGATGCGGGTCATGGCCAATGGTGGCAACTACTACGTCGATACCGAGGGGCGTCGCATGGTGGCCCGGGCTCAATATCGGGCTCACTTGCCTCTGGTCACCGGGTGTGTGGACAGCGTGATGACTTACAGCGACCTGCTGCCGCTGGCCCGGTACATTTACAACGACTCGTTTTGGAACGCTCAGATTGAACAAATCTATGTCAATGAGCGTCATGAAATAGAGTTGATTCCCCGGGTGGGACGGCAGACGATTCTGTTGGGCTCGGCACAGGATTATGAGGCGAAACTCGATAACCTGATGCAGGTCTATCGACAGGTCTTCAACCAGACGGGCTGGTCGATGTACGACACCGTCTCGTTGAAGTTCAAGGACCAGGTGGTTTGTACCCGCCGGAAAAAATGGTGAAATAAATAACAATATAACAATATGGATACGGATAGATACATAGTAGCTATTGAGATCGGGAGCTCGAAGATTACGGGCGCGATAGCAACCCGCTCTCTGAAAGGTGTGGTTACTGTGCTTGGCATAGATACCGAACCGTTGAATGGCAGTGTGAAACGAGGCTTCGTGGTCAATGCCGACGATGTTTCGTCTAAGATAAAACGCTTGATCCGGAAACTGAACAACCGGATAAGTACCTCGAAAAAAATCAAACAGGTCTATGTCGGTATCGGCGGTCAGTCGCTGCATGCCGAGGACCACATGATCAGCCGCGACTATCCCGAGGGTACGATTATTACCGAGGAGATAATCCGCCACTTGCAGGAGGAGGCCCGCGAGATGCCTATCGCCGGGGCCGACATCTTGGAGGTGGTCCGCACCGAGGTGACGGTCGACGACCAGTTGCGCACGGGACGGGAGGAGCTGGAAGGCTCGAACCTGAAAATGGGGCTGAAACTGATTGTCGCCCGCGACGAACTCAAACGGAGCGTAGCCCAATGCTTCCGGGGAGAACCCTCGGTCATTCGCTATATCCCCACGGCCCTCTCGACCGCCTATGTGGCACTGAGCAACGAGGACCGTCAGGCCGGTGTCATGCTGGTCGATTTCGGCGCCGAGACGACTACCGTATCGATTTACAAGGACGGACTGCTGCGCTACCTCTCGACCATACCGCTGGGCGGGCAGAACATCACGCGCGACATCATGACGCTCAAAGTGACCGGCCCCGAGGCCGAGTCGTTCAAGGTGCGGTTGGGTTCGGCCAAGGTGATGGGCGAGGAGTCGAACATCACGCTGCGCGGCGAGAACCTCTCCGAAATCAAGAGCCTCGACCTCTCGAAGGTGGTCAAGGCCCGTATCGAGGAGATTGTGGCCAACGTCAACGCCCACTTCGATTATGCCAAGTGCGACCGCAAGAGTCTGGGCGCCGGCATGGTGATTGTGGGTGGCGCGGCCAAACTCTCCAATCTGGCCGAACTGCTGGCCGAGAAGTGCGACATTCGGGTGCGCAAAGGAGCTCTGCGGCAAGACATGCTGCTCGACGTGGCTTCGCAATCGAAGAGCGCCGACTATCTGCAAATTCTGGGTCTGCTCTATTGCGGCCGGGAGAACTGCGTGACGGTACTGCCCAAGGCTGTCGACGAGCCGCACGACGAGGCTCCGGAAGAGGAGGTAAAACCGGTCGACCCGAAAGAGCAGAAGGCTCGGGAGCGCGAGGAGCAGGAACGTCGCAAACGCGAGGAGAAAGAGCAGCGCAAGCGCGAAGCCGAGGAGGCGAAGAAGCGCGAGAAAGAGCGCAAGGAGAAGGAGAAACAGGAGAAGGAAAAGTCCAAAGGGCCCGGTCTCTTCGGCAAGTGGAAAGACATGCTGCGGAAGGCCGAGACGCTGCTCGATGATGAAAACGATAATTTTTAAAAGATGAACGCCATGAACGATATGGATATAAATAACTCTCAGTTACCCGACTTCATCGTCCCCGGAGTTGAACAGAAGAAGGACGAGCCTATCAAGATAAAGGTAGTGGGTGTAGGCGGCGGCGGTGGTAATGCCGTCAATTACATGTACCGTCAGAATATCCAGGGAGTGAGCCTGGCTCTTTGCAATACCGACCCCCAAGCCATGAGCGACTCGCCGGTGCCCATCAAGGTGGCTATCGGCGACGAAGGTGCCGGGGGCGAACCCGAAGAGGGAAAGCGCCTGGCCGAGGAGTATGAGCAAAAGGACGGCCGCATCTCGGCCCTGTTCGAGGACGAGACCCGCATGGTATTCATCACCGCCGGTATGGGTGGTGGTACCGGTACCGGTGCCGGACCCGTCGTGGCCCGTATCGCCAAAGAGAAGGGCATGCTCACGGTGGGTATCGTCACGATACCTTTCCTCTTCGAGGGCGAGCCCAAGATTTTGCAGGCCTTTGCCGGTGTCGAGGAGATGCGCAAGCACGTCGACGCCCTGCTGGTCATCAACAACGAGCGGTTGTGCAAAATCTATCCCGACCTCTCCTGGACCAACGCCTTCTCCAAGGCCGACGACGCCTTGGCCAACGCGGCCCGCAGTATTGCCGAACTGGTGTCGAAGAACGGTAAGATAAACCTCGACTTTGCCGATGTGCGCACCACCCTTAAAAACGGAGGTGCTGCCGTAATCAGTACCGGCGAGGGCGAAGGCGAACACCGCATGAGCAAGGCCATACAGAATGCCTTGATTTCGCCGCTGCTCAAAGAGAGCGACATCTACGATTCGGAGCGGGTGCTGTTCAACCTCTATTTCTCGCCCGAGGAGTCGGACGAGCTGCGCATTCAGGAGTCGAAAGAGTTGAGTGCCTTCATGACCCGCTTCAAGAAACGGGTGAAGGTAATCTGGGGCTACACCCACGACTCTTCGCTGGGCAAGAAGGTGAAGATTACCATTCTGGCCACCGGTTTCGAGGTCTCGGACCTGACCTTCAAAGGCGAGTACGGAGGCGATGCCGACGAGCACATCGCCCAGTCGCAATACATCGTGTTGCGTCCCGACCAGCTCGACAACGACGAGCTCATCGACAAGCTCGAGAAGGCTCCCGCCTATGACCGCCCCAAAGACTTCCGCGACAATTTCGAGGGGGGCGAGAAGCGCGAGGATAGCGGCAACGGTGGTCGCCGCACCATAAAATTTTGATAGAAACCTGTAAAATATAGAAGAAGATGAATTTATTTGATCAGGTCAGCAACGACATAAAAAGTGCCATGCTGGCAAAAGACAAGGTAAGACTCGAAGCCCTGCGGGGTATCAAGAAAGAGTTTCTCGAAGCTAAAACCGCCAAGGGTGCCGACGGCGAACTGTCGGACGAGACGGCGATGAAGATATTGGCCAAGATGGTGAAACAACGCAAGGAGAGCGCTCAGATCTACTCGGAGCAGAACCGTCCCGATCTGGCCGAACCCGAACTGGCCGAGGCTGCCGTTATCGAAACCTATCTGCCCAAGCAGATGACCGACGAGGAGTTGACCGAAGCCCTCAAAGCCATCATCGCCCAGGTGGGTGCCAAGACCCCGCAGGAGATGGGCAAGGTGATGGGTGTCGCCACCAAGCAGCTGGCCGGTCGTGCCGACGGTCGTGCCATCTCGACCAAAGTAAAGGAACTGTTGTCGTAAACGAGAATACAATATACGAAATTTAGACTATGCTTACATTAAGTGTCATTAAAGAGAATCCCGAAGATGTGATACGCCGGTTGGCTATCAAGCATTTCGACGGGAGAGAGGCTATCACCCGGGTGCTCGAACTGGATAAGATACGTCGTGCTTCGCAAGCCGAACTCGACGGGAAACTGGCCGAGTTGAAGGGCTTGGCCGCCCAGACCGGGCAACTCATGAAAGCCGGAAAGAAAGAGGAGGCCGAGGCCGTGAAAGCTCAGACGGCTGCCATCAAGGAGTCGACCAAAACACTCGAAGAGTCGATGGTATCGGCCGAGAAAGAGATTACCGATATTCTGTTAACCGTCCCCAACCTGCCTTATGCCGGGGTGCCCGAGGGCCGTACCGCTGCCGACAACATTGTCGAGAAGACCGGTGGCGTTATGCCCAATCTGCCCGAAGATGCCCTGCCGCACTGGGAGCTGGCCAAGAAATACGATTTGATTGACTTTGAACTGGGTGTGAAGATTACCGGTGCCGGATTCCCCGTCTACAAAGGGAAAGGTGCCCGCCTGCAACGTGCCCTGATTTCGTTCTTCCTCGATGCCGCCCGCGAGGCCGGATACCTCGAAATACAGCCGCCTTATGTAGTCAACGCTGCATCGGGTTACGGCACGGGACAGCTGCCCGATAAAGAGGGTCAGATGTACCACTGCAACGAGGACGACCTCTACCTGATTCCTACCGCCGAGGTACCGGTGACCAACCTCTACCGCGACGTGATTTTCAACGAGAGCGACCTCCCCATCAAGAATACCGCCTACTCGGCCTGCTTCCGTCGCGAAGCCGGTTCGTACGGCAAAGACGTGCGCGGATTGAACCGTCTGCACCAGTTCGACAAGGTGGAGATTGTGCAAATACAACACCCCGACCACTCTTACGAGGCTCTGGAAGAGATGAAGGACCACGTGCAGAGCTTGGTAGAACGCCTTGAATTGCCCTGGCATATCCTGCGTCTGTGCGGTGGCGACATGAGTTTCACCTCGGCCATCACCTTCGACTTCGAGGTATTCTCGGCCGCCCAGAAACGCTGGCTCGAAGTGAGCTCCGTATCCAACTTCGAGAGCTATCAGGCCAACCGTCTGCACTGCCGCTACCGCGGTGCCGACAAGAAGATGCACCTGTGCCACACGCTCAACGGCAGTGCCTTGGCATTGCCCCGTATCGTGGCTGCATTGCTCGAAAACAACCAGACCCCCGAGGGTATCAAGATCCCGAAGGTGCTGGTGCCCTACTGCGGTTTTGACATCATCGACTAAACGGTCGGTTGAATAGGAATATAATCGGGGCTGCTCTCCATGCAGGAGAGCAGCCCCGGCTGTTTTTAGGGGGGGGGAGAAGGAGAGAGATAGGAGCGGGGAGCCGTGGCGTCCCACGGCCGTTTGTATGGTTGGGCGAAGAGTAATGCTTGCTTCGGGAGGAATCGTCGATTTGCAGGCATAAAAATAGGGGGTACCGACTGTTCGGCCCCCCTGTTGTTGTACTATTAGTCTGGTCCCTTTTTTTGATAGCAGAATTATTGAGCACTTTGAGTACCTTGGCCTTGAACGTCGGCTTTGGTAATCTCGGCATCGGCTACCTTGTCGAATTGAGCTTGTTGATAATCGAGTTTCAACTTCTCATCTTCCATGATAGCTCTTTCGATGGCGTCGGTAATCTGATTTTTCGAGAGACCTACCGAGATGTAGGATCTGTATTTGCCATCGACGGTGCGAACGATGCGGTCGCAAACGACGGTCGAGCCCGAAATAGTCTGTTTGGTGAGGATTTGCAGACGCTCTTCGGTCTTCTCGTTCAACTCGTTGTTTACATCGTTACGGTAGCGTTTGGAGAAGTTCTCTACGGCCGTCGATATGGAGGCGGCGATAGCAGCCCGAGCCGAGTTGACGGCTTTGTCCTTGGCCATCTGCATGTCGGTGCTTTCGGCCGTGGCGTTGGCATAGAAATACTCTTCGTTGGTGAGGAAATGGCACAGTTGCTCAATTTCTTGTTCACCGTTGTTGACCGTAGCCTGTTTGGCCGAAGAACAAGATGCTAAAGACATCACGACCAGTGATATCACAAACAATTTGATTGCTTTCATGTTGATTGATGTTATAGATTAGTAAATAATTGAATTGTTTCTGCTATTCGATAATTTCGGGCATCGAGGTGTCATCGTAGTCCTCGGGGGAGAGGTCGGTGGCCGATTGCGCCTTTCGTGAGAAGTGGGCCTTTTGCAGGTTCCGTTCGATGACCGGACGCAGTTTCTTGAACAGGTCGCGCTGTGCGGTAGACCGAATCTTGGAATTGGAGCTGTTCTCGGGAACCAGCGAACGCACATCTTGCAGCCCGAAGTTGGCGACGATATTGCCCGTGGCCAAATCGGTGATTGTGAGGTCGCACGAGGCGAATATTTCGTAAAGGTCATACATCTCGCTCTTGACGATACCCCCCTTGCGGATAGAGGGAGTGACCCAGATGGAAAGGTCGGCGCTTTCCCGGTCGGATACGATGTCGAAATAGTCGTTCAGGTAGCTCGAAATCATGTTGAGCAGGCTTGTATTGGTGTCATGGTCTTTGGTGTAGAGAATGACTTTGAGCGGGGATTGCTCCACCTCTACGGGTAATTTGATGACGGGGATATGGTCGAACAGGTCGTCGGTGAGTTGCTTCATGAACGAGGTGTTGAAACGGGTGGGTACCTTCACGTCGACACGAAGTTCTATCTCCTGATAGGTGAGTTTCGAGGTGATGTTGGTGAGGGTGAGCGTTGCCGAACCGTCGTTCTGAGTCTTGGAGTCAAGCGATACCGAGCCTTCGCCTATCGAGAAACGTGCTTTCAGGGGGAGCCCTACGGCGGGAGTCTCTCCACGGAGAACCTCAATCTGCACGATTGAGGGCTCTTTGCTGAACGATTGTGCCGTTATCTTTTGCGGATTGGTGCGAATCGTGAGGTCGAAGAAGAGCAGTTTGAGCGACGTGTAGAGCTCGATGCCTACGTCGGTACTCTTCCCCTGGTGGTCGACGGGAAGGCGTCGGTTGGCATACTCCTCGATGGTCGACAGCCCCGAGAGATAGAGATCCATGGCGTCGACCAGCTGTCCCGCCTTTTCGGCTTGAAGGCCCTTTACCCAATAGCCGTAGGCCTGGTTGATGGCATCGGAGAGCCGTTTCTGCATCAGCTTTTCATATTCGGCTTTATTCAGTCGGTAGTAGACCCAGTAGCGCTCGCCGTCGTTGTAGCTGTCGACCATTTCGTGACCTTCCAACTGAGCAACGGCTGTGCTCTTGATGTCCTGGCGGAACGACTCGCTGTATTGCTCGTCGATCTCCTGCCGGTTCAGCAGCGAGGAGCTCTCGATTTCGATGTTGATTTCGCCGATGAGGTCGCCCAAGGCCTTGTCGCGGGCCACCTGTTGGAAATTCTTTTCGGTAGTTAGTGCCGAACTGATGCCGATGTAGTAGTCATTGTCTACCGGTTTGGCTTTGACCCATGCCGGCGGATTCCCGGCAAAGGTCAAAGAGGTAAGTGTAACCACGTATATAAGTATAAGAACTCGTTTCATGATTAATCTTCAATGGTTAGGTAGATGGTATTTCCGTCGAGACGGTTCGACGCATTGATACCCAGCTTTTTCAGATAGCGGGTCAGCCGCACGGCAAAGTCGTTGGCATCTTGCAGAATCCCGTTCTCGTCTTTGTTGGGAATTTGTATGTTGTCGAGAATCATTGATAGGTCGGTTTTACCCTGTTGATGGAATACACCGCCGACGGCATTCTTGCGTATCCAGGTGCGGATATAGTCCGAGATGACGAATAATCCGTCGTTGCCTACCTCGTCGTTGAGCGTGCGGTACGAGCCTTCGGCAATGCCAACGCGCAGTGTAACCGAGGTACCCCGGTCTATGGTTTTGGCCAGACTCTCGACCACTTCGGCCAGAAACTCTTCCGATACTTTGTGAATGGCTCCTACACACAGGCGGTCGAACGAGGTCGTACCCGAGTAGTTGGATATTTTGGACGACAACAGATTACCGGTTGCCGTTTCGTAGGCTTTGAGGGTGAGCGATACGCTGCCTTTCGACCCGGTGTTGCGTTTGATGATATCGACGCTGACGTAGATGTCGGCTCCACTGCTCTTGATAAGTTGGTCGTCGAAGGAGCCGGCGTTTTCATATTCAAACTCATTGGAGCGCAGGGCGGCATTGTATTTGGCCTCGAAATCGACGGTGGTCACGCCTATCGAGCGGAACTCTTCCTGTACTTTGCTGATGGCTATACGTTTGTCCGAATCGCGTGAGAGTATCTGTTGGTAAGTTTCATTATCTTGTTTGTAAGGAACCACCATGATTGAGGGGTTGATGCCGTTGTCGGAGACCTCTTCGGCTGACATTTCCGAGGCTTCGGGTTGGCGCATGTCGTTTTGCAGAAGATCCCGGTCGAGAGCATCTTTGTACAGCAGCACGGTGACGGTAACCTCCCACAGGCCGAGAGCATTCTTCTTGGGCTTGGGCGAGTCGGTGGGTTTGGCAAATACGGCGTAACGGTTGTTCTCGTACAGGCGGTCGAAATAGTAGGAGTGGGTTGAACGGTCTGACTCTTTCAGGATAGGTTTACCATCGTCAACTCCCTGGATTCCTGCAAACAGATAGGTGTCGATGGCCGATTTTACTGCCATGGGAATGGCCTGTTTCTTTTCGGAAGACGATGCGGTCGACTTCAATGTGATTGTGCCTTCACCGCTGAGATAGATGACATCTCTTGAAAAATTATCTTGTGCTTGCAATGTAGCTACCGAGAGGGAAAAAAGGAGTAGCCAGGTAAATTTCTTCATGGAATTTTTGTGTGTGATGATAGTTCCATAAAGGAGAGGGCGTCATGCCTCTCCTTTATGGAAGTGCTGATTGTAATGTGTTTAAATAAAGGGGATTAAAGGCCCAGAATGTTTTGGTTTACTTTGGTGACAACCGATACGTCGTCGGGGGTTTCGGTCATGGCCTTGTAGATCTCTTTTCCCTCCTTGGTCACTTTGCAGAGCGAGATATCAGCCCCTTCAACCGATTCAACCTTGATTTCGCCGATTACTTTGTAGATGGTACGGCCACCAATCGATTTCTGTACGCGCACATCGAGTTTTTGACCTTTGAGGATACCGTCCTCGCTACCGAGGGTGATGTATAATTTTTTGGCATTTTCTTTCTTTACCTCGGCGATTTCGATGACTTTACCGTAGGATTTGAATACCTCGTCTACAAAGTCGGGGATTTGGGCGTCGATGTAATCGACTGCCGAATTGACAGCATCGAGCTCGGTGCGGAATTTCGAGAAGAGTGAGGTGCTCGAAGCGTCGAACGTTTGTGTGGCGATGATTTCGTTGTCGCTGATGCGGGTCACTTTCAACTGATAGTTGATTTTGGCCGAATAGGTAGCCCCTTTGTCGTCACTGCCTTTGGTAATGGTAATCGAAACTACTTGTCCGTCGAGCGTATAGTCGGCTTCGGCTCCGTCGTCGGTAGCGCTGTCGAGCACTTTTACGCGGCCTTTGCTGTTGATGCCTTCCATGACTTTGTTACGCACGGAGTTACTGTAATTTTCGCTAACATTTGTACCGTGGGTAAAAGGTTTGACGAGTACACTTTCGCGAGCTGCATACGATGAGAGCGAGAAGAGCAACAGGCTCACGAATAACAAAACGTGTTTCATTTTATGTGAAGAATTTTTTGCCTTGAAAGGTCCCCCCTCTTTCAAGAAACATTATCCTTATGTAAAAACAAAAGACGTGGGAGTCTGTACTCGTTGCCCGTCCCACAATCCTAGGCTCTCGCATTGCCTTCCTGTCGGGGCGAGCAACACAGATTCCCACGCCGATATGTATAGTATCTATTATAACAAATTCGATACCATAACATATCAGCGGGGCATCTACTGTTGCTATGTCTTTGACAGGAATTTGAATTTGCGAGATTCAGGATTGTCAAGAACAATAGCGTCAAGTAAACGCCTTTTGATATGTTAAAGCCCCCCTTCGGGCCGGCTTGCATTGCGTCCGGCTCAGTGGCAATTCACTGCAAAAGTATAAATAAAAGTAAAAGATTCAAATAATTTCCTATATAATTTTTATGCTACATGAGGCTTTTTTTTGCTCATTATGGTTGGAAGAAATTGAGGGAAAAAGCTGTGGGGAAAGGGGCTACAATCATTTTTCAGCCGGTTGAAATCGGCTGAAATTTTGTTGCACGGCTCGAATCTACCGTTTGACGATGTAGGGTGGTGCAGGTGTGTGCAAACGCCGCCCGGTTCGGTCGATGAGGCCGAAGTTGGCGATGAGATTCGTTTCCGGGCCCTATTACCCTGTCATGATGTCAAAAAACTGACCGAAATCATCGTTTATGCAAAATAATTTATTAACTTTGTTTTTTAATAATTATAGCGATTATTGCTCGCATTATTCTGTATTATATTGTATTTCAGTGTAATAAATGCGTAACGATTTTTGTTAAATGTAAAAATTTGCAGATATTTATACTCTGTCAATCCGTGTTAACTTAAATTCTATAACCCAATGAGAAAAGGCTTATTACTAATTGTATGTTTGATTGGTATGGTTGTGGCTAATGCCCAGAGCTATACCATTTATCCCATTCCCCAGCGGACGACCGAGGGTAGTGGTACGGTGGAGCTGACGCAGACCATCAATGTGGTGTGCGGCGCTGGCATCGGTCATGTGACTAAGGATCGTATCCAGGAGGTGCTGGAAGAGGCTGGTTACGTCTACCAACCGGGTGAGTCGGCTTCGTCCGAATTGACCAACCTGTATGTGGGTGTGGCCGGTTCTGGCGATGTGGCTGATACCTATGCCACGAGCCAAGGCATCTCCAAGGAGGTGTTCACCGAGGCTCCTAACCGTTTCGACTCCCATGTGATGCAGATTGCCGACGGCAATATTGTGGTGCTGGGCAATGGCGAGCGTTCGGAATACTATGCTTTCGCTACCTTGGAGCAGATTTTGGATCAGGCGGCAGGGGCTGCGCTGCATGAGGTGACTTATGAGGACTACTCTCACTGCCAGTGGCGTGGTGCGATTGAGGGATTCTATGGCAATCCTTACTCGGTCGATGCCCATTGCAGCCTGTTCGAGTTCTTCAAACGATTCAAGATGAACGTCTTCATCTATGCGCCCAAGATGGACCCCTATCACCTGGGCTACTGGACCGAAGAGTATCCGACCGAGATTACCGAAGAGCAACGTCGCATGGGGTGGATCACGCAAGATGACGTGCGCCGCATGGCCGAGACCGCTCGTGCCTGCAACGTACACTTTGTTTGGGCAGCCCACCCGGGTCTTGCTCCCGGCGGTCAGGTGTCGATGGACTTTTCCAACACGTCGACGGTAGATGCAGGGGTCGAGTTGCTGATGGAGAAATACCATCACATGTATGACCTTGGCGTGCGTGCTTTCAGTGTATGTATCGACGACATGGATCGCAATCCGTCGGCACAGATGCAGGCGCATCTGCCCGACCAGACGCAGAAGCGGTTGAAGGAGGAGTTCCCCAGCCAGGCCGAGGACGAGAAGATTGCGCCCCTTTTCTATGTCCCTGCCACATACGCTCTCATGTATTCAGGAGCATCTTCCTATCTGAGCCAGATGGCAACTGTCGACAAGGACGTGGTTATCGGTTTCACCGGTTATGCCGTATGCGGCGACCTCGACAAGAAGGATTGCGATGCGATGGCCGGCTACATAGGGCGCAACCCGTTGTTCTGGTGGAACGCTACGGTCAACGACAACAACGACGACCGCCTCTATATGCGCGAACTCACCGCACACTATGCCCTCGTCCCCGAGACGGGCGGCATCAGCACCTTGGGTGGTGTGATCCTCAACCCCGAAAAGCAGGCACAGGCGGCCAAGGTGGGTCTGTTCGGTCTGGCCGACTATTGCTGGAATCCCGATCGGTTTGACGTGTCGCAAAACTGGTATGACTGCTTCGACTACCTGGCCGAGGCTGGCGACACGGAGACGGCGGAACAGATTCGGTTGTTCGCCCGCTATACCGATGCTATTTATGAGGATCAGGAGATTATCGATCTTTACGAGGCCTTCAAGTCAAAATACAGTGCTGGCAATTTCCCGGCAGAGGGTACTGCCATTCGTGAAGAGATGGCCCGGTTGCAAGCCGCTTGCGAATATATCGAAACCGTGATGGCAAACAGCGAGAACAGCGACTATCGCTTGTTCGCTACCGATGTCAAGGCCTGGTGTGCAAAGATAAAGGCTTATGCAATCATTATCCAGAAGTCGCTTGACCTGCTTGAAAACGGAGCGTCGATGAGCCGCTCCGAGTCGTGGTCATCGTTCGCAAGCATCATTTCACTCTACACGGGTCTGGGTATCGATCCGCAGTACTTTATCTCCGAGCTCGAAGGCTACGGTACCGACTCGCATGTAGTGGGCTATGAGGTTCACCCCGCCAATTCCTACACCCGCCCGTTTGTGGACTATCTGTATGAGACTCTGGGCGCTGAACTTCCCGGTGACTGGCCGGCACCCGAGCAACCGCAAGTGGTCACCAACCTGGACCCGTCTACATTCAACCTGACTGTGACGGATGCCGCAGCTACACTCACGGGGCTGAGCGGTGTCGAGTTGGCTGACGGCGATTACGTTGGTCTCTACCTCGGGTCGATTGAGAAGGTGACGGTAGAGGAGATGACTTTGCCCGAAGGCGTGACCTTCGAAACCTCGATCAATGGCAAGATATGGACTCCCGCAACTCTGCCCGTGTCGTCGCAGAATGCGGCTTACGTCCGTCTGGTTCGCAGTGGTGCCGACGGTGAGACGGAATCGCTTGGCTTTGATGTCCTGACTGTCTCTTTCTCGTCTGGTTCAACCGTTGTACCTACCCCGACCATTTCGTCCAACTTGAAGGTCTACACCGAGGACAACACCTCTTATCCTCTCGAACTGGCTGTTGATGGTAACACCGGGACCTTCTTCTGGAGTGGTGAGAACACGGCTAAGGGGCACTATATCCAACTGGACTATGGCGATGTCTATTCTATCGACAACGTTACCCTCGTCTTCACCGGCAAAGATATTCTTTCGGGTACGGCAGATATTCAACTCTCTACCGATGGAAGCAACTGGAATACCATAGCCCAATACAGCCACGGTAACCTGGTCAACAACCGCTATACCTGTGCGGCCAATGGTGCCAACGCTCGTTATGTCCGCCTGATGGTGACTAGCGTCGAGGGTTCGTTCTGGATACAGCTGGCCGAATTCTCCTGCACCGTGGCCGGTGCCACGGCAGAGATAGGCACGCCCACACCCAGCACTTCGCTCGGCACCTACCAGAGCTACAATATCAGCAATGTTGTGGACGGCAATACCGGCACGCATTTCTGGAGCAACACCGAGCCTCAGGTGGGCGACTGGTTGCAATTGGAATATGCCGAGCCGCACTCGATTTTTGAGATAACGGTTACTTTCATGGAGAACGACCAACTCATCGGCAGCGGCGAGTTCCAGGTGTCGTTGGACGGGCAGAGCTGGACGAAGGTGGCGGCCTATGACAGCGGAGGTATCAACGCCAACACCCGCACCTTCACCACCAACGCCAATGGCGCTACGGGCAAGTATCTCCGTCTCTATATCACCAATGTGGTCGGTAGCTATTGGCTCAAAGTGGCCGAGTTCAGCTGTGTCATGGCCGACCGCGTGACGCAGACTACCGATCACAACCAGGCGATGATTTCGGCTTTGTCCGACAAGAACATGATTACCAGCTATCGTGCCGGCGAGGCAGGATTCGTGGAGCACACGTTCATCGAGAATATCGATATTGAGGCTGTTGAGATTTATCACAACACCACTTTCGATCCCACCTACGAGTTGCCCGCTATCTCGCTCTATGATGGCAATCAATGGGTGAAAGCCGGTACACTCGATCATCTTTGTACAGTTATCGACACGCGTGGTTACGACATGGTGACAGCCGTGCGCATCGAGTGGAACGAGAATAATATACCGACGCTCTATGAGATTATCCCGGCGGGCGAGTATGAGGAACCACAAGTCAGCAGCGTCATGGAGTCGGTCGAGGAGAGCGGCGATGTCGTCTCGATTTATACCTATGGAGGTCGGCTTGTCGTGCGCGGTCAGACGATGCTAAGCGCCGTTCGCGTCTATGACCTTTACGGACGGTTGCTCAGTCAGTCGACTCCCAATGCAACCAGCTTCATGCTCGATCTCGATGCTTCTGCTCCGGCCATCATGATTGTTCAGGTTGTCGACGAGTCGGGCGTCGTGACTACGGCCAAGGTTGTGCGTCATTGATTCCCTCGGCCTCTGTGCCAGAAAAAAACAAACAAGGGCTGCCTCGCGTTGGGGCAGCCCTTGTCTATGTAGAGAAGGAGAATAATCGAGCCGCGGATTATTTGCGACCGAAGTCGGCCGGGATTTCGCCCCACTGCTCGGTTTCCCATTTAATGATAGGATTGGTATAGGTATGAGTTTGCAACCAGCGCTCGGCCCGGGCAATGAGGTCGAAGATGGGCGCATTGACGGCGTTGGGCGTCAGCTTGGTCTTGCACTTTTTCTGCCGGACCCAGGCAATGGCATTGCAGCTGTCGGAGTAGATGGGAATCTGGGACCCTCGCTGTTGCAGGTAGGCCAGCCCGTGGACCAGTGCCAGAAACTCGCCGATGTTGTTGGTGCCCTGTGGCATGGGCCCTACGTGGAACAGCTCGATACCCGATTTCGTGTCGACACCGCGATACTCCATGTGGCCGGGGTTGCCGCTGCATGCGGCATCGACGGCCAGACTGTCGGCAATGACGGTCGGGGGCAGTGTGGGGGCAGCGAGCTTTTCGCGCGAGTGCTCGCCGATCTTGCGCAGAATCCCGAAGTAGTCGTCGGGGGCTTTGCGGAAAGCCTCGGTGGCCGATTCGAGGTCGTCGAAGCTCTTGTATTTGGCACCCTTGAAATTTTCGACCTGCTCCTTGCACTCTTCCCACGAGTTGAAGATGCCCCGGGCTCGTCCCTCCCACACTACATAGTATTTGTATTTGGCCATAAGTTAGGATTTTCGCTGGATTGAATGATGCAAAAATAGTGAAAGGTGAGCGCAAAGCAAAAATGCTTGCATAATTTGCTTGGCCGAACCGCAGCCTATTTTCTGTAAAGATAGTGAAAGGAGAGCGCAGTGACAAACAGAAAACGGAGTTTTCAAGTCTGACAAGGCCGAGCTGCCTCCTGTTTTCTTCAAAACGGGGAGAGATGAGTGCCGAGCAGTGTGAATTTTCACTTTTCGGGGTAGTCCGATACCAAACGGGCTCCCGTTTTTGCTCAACAATTCAGAAATTGTCGTATCTTTACAGAACTTAGTGCGAGGGCGAAACGGTTTGTGGCCAACTGGGCGCAAGTCTGAACCGTGCCTCGTGCCGTAGAGGTTCACCTTAATGACCGAGAGAAGATGAAGAGAATAGTCTGGTGCGGCATTCTGCCGCTGATTTTGTGGGGGCTCGTGGCCTGTGCTCCCGGAAAGAGCGATCGGGAGGAGAGTGCCCGCCTCTATGCCGAGGCGGTGTCGCGGCTCGACGGCGACGGGGTGACAATTGCCGATTGCCTGGCTGCCCAGGAGTTGCTGGAACAGGCGATTGAAGCCGACGACGAGAATATCGACGTCTACTTCGGGAAGGTGTTGAACGAACTGAATCTGTGGCGTCCCGACAGCGCCTACCAAACGGCGACGACCGCTATCGAAAAGATCGGTCCCGACGGGCAGAACCGCCTGAAAGCCTACTTTTATACCGTGAAAGGATTTATCTCCTATGACCGGGGCGACGAGGCCGACGCCCGTGTGCAGTTGTCGGAGGCTCTGGCGCTTTACGACTCGTACCTGAAAGAGGAGCCGGCCAACATGGATTACCTGCTCAACAAGGCCGTGTTGCTGGCCGGTCTCGAAGGGAAGGAGGCCGCTTCGAGTTTTATCGTGGGCCTGCCTTTGAATGCGGCCGACAAGCAGATGTTGAACGAGAGCCTGGCCGGGTTTGAGGCCGGCCAGTTCGGCGAGACGTGGCGGGCCAAGCACGAGGCGTTGGTCGCTGCCGGAGAGTCGGCTCACCAGGAGGCTCCGGATACTGTAACTCCTATTACACAACCATGAAACCAATCTTTTTAATCGGGTATATGGCGGCCGGAAAGACGACCTTGGGACGACGGGCTGCCGAACTTCTGCAAGTAGAGTTTATCGATCTCGACGCCTATATCGAGGCGCGTTACCGCAAGCGGGTTGCCGACCTGTTTGCCGAGCGAGGCGAAGCGGGATTCCGCGACATCGAGCGGCGCATGCTGCACGAGGTGGCCGAGTTTGACAACGTGCTGGTGGCGACGGGTGGAGGTACTCCCTGTTTCTTCGACAACATGGACTACATGCGCACCCGGGGGGTGACGGTCTATCTGTCGGCCTCGGTCCCTACCTTGTGCCGGCGGTTGTTGCGGGCACGGGTCAAACGCCCGTTGGTGATGGGCAAGAGTGCCGAAGAGCTGGGCGATTACATCGCCCAGATGCTGAAACAGCGGGAGACCTATTATTTGCAGGCCGACCACACGTTCAATGCCGAGCAATACGAGTCGACCCACTCGGTCGATGAGGCGGTGTGTCGTCTCTCCCGGCTTATGCAGGAGTCGGCCGGGGAGAGTTCTCCCGGCTCCGGGGCGCAAACCACCCCGGTATGACAAGTGTGATTTGACTTTTAAGCGATAAATCAAAATTTCAAAAAACAATACACGTATGGCAGGTGATGATTTTGCATGCCGTTCCAATGTGGGGGTGGCTCCCCAAGAACAGTTGCTGGGGATAAAGCCCGGCAGCCGGCATCTGTCGATAGGCTTGCCGGCCGAACACAATGGCGGGGAGAAACGTTTCCCGCTCACCCCCGAGGGGGTTGCCCTGCTCACCCGTGAAGGGTTTGCCGTACTCATCGAGCGAGGGGCGGGCGAGGGAATCAAATACTCCGACCTGCATTATACCGAGGCCGGGGCTCAGGCGGTTGAGCCTGCCGAGGTATTCCGGTGCGATGTGGTGCTCAAAATCACTCCGCTCAATGAGGAGGAAGCCGCCTCGATTCGTCCGGGCGGGCTCTTGCTCACGCTGTTGCAGCCGCAATATCAATCGGCTTCGGTTCTCAAAGTGTTGATGCAGAAGCGGGTGACGGCCGTGGCGATAGACCGGGTGGTCGACGACAAGGGGCGTTATCTCTTTGCCGACATTCTCGACGAGATTGACGGACGGGCGGCCATCGTGCTGGCCTCGGAGCTGCTGAGCAACCGCAGCGGAGGGAAAGGTGTGCTGCTGGGCGGTGTGCCCGGTGTAGCTGCCGCCGAGGTGCTGATTATAGGCGGCGGTTTGGCCGGACGTGCGGCGGCCCGTGCCGCCAGCGGGTTGGGGGCGCTGGTGCGTATCTTCGACAACGATTTCTACCGGTTGCGGGCTACCCAGCTCGAAGTAGGCCCTTCGGTTTTTACCTCGAACATGCACCCTCATGTGTTGGAAAACGCCATGCGCTCGGCCGATGTGGTGATTGGTACCGAGGTGCCCGACCGGGGAAGGCTGGGCATGAACTATGTCGAAATGATGAAACGGGGAGCTCTGCTCTTCGATTTGTGTATGGACCAGGGTGGCTGTTTTGAAACGTCGAGTTGCAGCGAGGCCCCCTGTAACAAGGTATATGAACAGTGCGGTGTACTGCACTACTGCCTGTCGAGTGTGGGGAGCGCCGTGGCGCGCACGGCGTCGATGGCCCTGAGCAACCTGCTGGTCCCCCTGTTGATGGAGCTGAACGACCCGGCCATGCTCTATGGTCACATCAAGACCGACGATCGGCTGCGCAATGCCGTCTATCTGTTCGGCGGGAAACTCACGCACAAAGAGTTGAGTCTGCGATTGGGGTTGCCCTATTACGATATGGCCCTTTTCATGTCGATGTTTTAAATCTGAAAGTAGAAGGAATGCTTACATATTTCTATGAAAATATTTCAAATGCTTACAAAAAACGCTATCTTTGCCAAAATTATTTGACATTAAAATCTAAAACACCTCTGTTGAATTAAAAATGTAATGTAACAATGACAGAAAAAACGAATGTGAAAGTATTGGAAGAAGTCGTGGTGCGATTTTCCGGCGATTCGGGCGATGGCATGCAGTTGGCCGGAAATATTTTTTCCAATGTTTCGGCCGGTGTCGGAGATGAAATTTCGACCTTCCCCGATTATCCGGCAGAGATTCGGGCTCCGCAAGGTACGCTGGGCGGGGTTTCCGGTTTTCAAGTTCATATAGGGCGTGGTGTCCACACTCCCGGCGATTTGGCCGATGTGTTGGTAGCCATGAATCCCGCAGCCTTAAAGACTAATGCCCGTCATGTGAAGAGAGGCGGAGTAGTAATTATCGACTCGGACAGTTTTCGGGCCAGCGATTTGGAGAAGGCGGCCTTCAAGACCGACGACCCCATTCAGGAGGCCGGGCTGTCGCATGCCCAGATTGTGCCGGTGCCCATCACGCAGATGGTCAAGGATTCGCTGGCCGATTCGGGTCTCGACAACAAGTCGATTGTGCGGTGCAAGAACATGTTTGCGCTGGGGCTCGTCTGCTGGTTGTTCGACCGGCCGTTGGAGCAGGCACAACATTTACTGAAAAATAAGTTTGCCAAGAAACTGGCCATCTACGAGGCCAATGCCAAAGTGATGAACGACGGTTACAACTATGGCCACAACATACACGCGTCGGTCTCGACCTATCGGGTAGAGTCGGCGCAGGTGCGTCCCGGTATCTATACCGATGTGAACGGCAACACGGCTACGGCCTGGGGCTTGATAGCCGCATCGGAAAAGTCGGGGCTTCCCCTCTTCCTGGGCAGTTACCCCATTACTCCCGCCACCGATATTCTGCACGAGTTGGCCAAGCGCAAGGACCTGGGCGTGAAAGCCATTCAGGTCGAGGACGAGATTGCCGGCGTGTGCACGGCCATCGGTGCCTCGTTTGCCGGGAATCTGGCCGTGACCTCTACTTCGGGGCCCGGTCTGGCCTTGAAGAGCGAGGGTATCGGCCTGGCCGTGATGTCGGAGCTGCCGCTGGTGGTTATCGACGTACAGCGGGGCGGCCCGTCGACGGGTCTGCCTACCAAGACCGAGCAGACCGACCTGTTGCAGGCGCTCTACGGCCGTAACGGTGAGAGTCCGGTGGTGGTGCTGGCCGCATCGACTCCGACCAACTGCTTCGATATGGCCTTCCGGGCCGCCAAGATTGCCTTGGAGCACATGACGCCCGTCATCTTGTTGACCGACGGATTTATCGGCAACGGCTCTTCGGCCTGGCGTATCCCCGACATGGACGAGTATCCCGACATCAAGCCCAATTATGTGAAACCCGAGCAACTGGGTGTCTGGAAACCCTACGACCGCGACGAGCGTTCGGTGCGCTACTGGGCTCGACCGGGTCTCGAAGGCTTCATGCACCGGCTGGGCGGTCTGGAAAAAGACAGCAAGACCAGTGCCATCTCTACCGACCCCGTCAACCACGAGAAGATGGTGCGGGCCCGTCAGCAAAAAATCGACAACATCGCCAACGACCTGCCGTTGCTCAACGTGCAGGGTAACCCCGATGCCGATTTGCTGGTAGTGGGTTGGGGCGGTACCTACGGTCACCTCTACTCGGCTGTCGAGGCGCTGAATGCCCAAGGCAAACCGGTAGCATTCGTTCACTTCAACTATATCAATCCTCTGCCCTTGAATACCGAGGAGATTATTCGCCGCTACAAGCGGGTGGTGGTGTGCGAACTGAACAACGGTCAGTTTGCCGCCTATCTGTCGGGTAAGGTGCCCGGCAAGACCTTCCTGAGGTACAACAAGATTCAGGCCCAACCTTTCATGGTGAGCGAGTTGATTGAGCATTTTACAAAGCTTTTGGAGGAGGAATAAGATATGGAAGAACAAAAAGTATATACGGCAAAAGATTATAAGAGCGATCAGTATGTGCGCTGGTGCCCCGGCTGTGGCGACCACTCGATTGTAAACGTGTTGCAAAAGGCCATGGCCACTCTGGGCATACCGCCTCACCAGACGGTGGTAGTCTCGGGTATCGGTTGCTCGTCGCGATTGCCCTACTACATGAATACCTACGGGTTCCACACCATTCACGGGCGCGCCGCTGCGATAGCTACCGGCGTGAAGACGGCCAACCCCGACCTGACCGTGTGGCAAATCTCGGGCGACGGCGACTGCCTCGCCATCGGTGGTAACCACTTTATACACTCGGTGCGTCGTAACGTCGACATCAACGTGGTGTTGATGAACAACAAGATCTACGGACTCACCAAGGGTCAGTATTCGCCCACGAGCGACCGCGGATTCGTGACCAAGTCGTCGCCCTACGGTACGGTGGAAGACCCCTTTATCCCGGCCGAACTCGTATTCGGTGCCCGGGGAACCTTCTTTGCCCGCTCGCTCGATGTGGAGCTTTCGGTGTCGCAAGAGGTGCTGGTCGAAGCTGCCCGTCACAAGGGAACCTCGGTGGTCGAGCTGTTGCAGAACTGTGTCATCTTCAACAACAACATTCACAGCTATGTGGCTGACAAGGAGTTCCGGGCCGACCGCACCATTCACCTGCGTCACGGCGAGAAGATGATTTTCGGGAAAGACCACAACCGGGGGCTCGTGCTCGACGGTTACAAACTCAATGCGGTGACTATCGGTGAGAACGGGGTTACGCTCGACGACATTCTGGTACACGATGCCAAGTCGCCGGGCAACTTCCTGCACCAGAGCCTGGCCATGATGGACGGGCACGAGTTGCCGTTGGCCATCGGTGTGATTCGCAACGTGGAGGCTCCCGTCTACGACCAGGAGGTGGCTCGCCAGGTGAAGGAGGTAACCGCCAAGGTCCCTTACCATTCGCTGCGTGAGTTCCTGTTGCACGGAGAGACCTGGGAGGTGAAATAGTAATTGTCACCCTCCCTTCAACCCTATATGGCGCTCGAACCGACGGTATGACCGGCTCTTTGAGCGCCATCTCGTTTTGTTTCGTATAAAAAGAATTGCTTATGTCTCAGAAAAAACGGCTGGCTGTATTTGCCAGCGGTACCGGTACCAACTTTGAAGCGATAGTGACTGCCTGCGAACGGGGGCAGATTCCGGCCGAGGTGGCCGTGCTGGTGTGCGATAAACCGGCGGCGGCCGTGGTGGAGCGGGCTGCCCGTCATGGCGTGGAGGTTTTCGCCTTCCAGCCCAAGTCATTCCCCTCGAAGGCCGATATGGAAAATGCCATTGCCGATGAACTCGACAAGCACGGCATCGATTGGGTCTGTCTGGCGGGTTACATGCGCATCATCACCGACACGTTGCTGTCGCGCTACGGCGGACGCATCATCAACATTCACCCGTCGCTGCTCCCTGCATTTCCCGGGGCGAGGGCCGTGGAGCAGGCTTTGGCCTACGGGGTGAAGGTTTATGGTGTGACGATTCACCATGTAGACCAGACGGTCGACGGCGGGCGTATTATTGCCCAGCGGGCTGTCCCCTACGAAGGGCACGACCTTGACGAACTGTTCCGGCTGGTGCATGCCGCCGAGCATGAGCTCTATCCCGCCACCATCGCCCGTTTGCTGGCCGGTGAGGTATCGTGAGGCACGAGCGGAGAAAACGCGAGAGCCGCTGCAAACTTGTTTTGCAGCGGCTCTCGTCGTATAGGGGGGGAATCCTGTGTCGGATTGTGTTTACTTGTGAACCTCTACCCGCTGGGTCGAGGGGCGGGTGGCGTTGCGCTCGTCGGTTGCCTTGACCACAGCCTCGGCCAGCCGTTTGAAGGCCAGCCCGGTGACCGAGTCGTCGAGGGCTACGGGGTGACCCGAGTCGCCGCTCTCGCAGATGCTCTGCACGATGGGAATCTGTCCCAGCAGAGGCACGCCGGCCTCCTCGGCCAGCCGTTTGCCACCGTCTTTGCCGAAGAGGTAGTACTTGTTTTCGGGCAGTTCGGCCGGGGTGAACCAGCTCATGTTCTCGACCAGACCCAGAATGGGGACATTCACCTTGTCGCCGGTGAACATGCTGATGCCTTTGCGGGCGTCGGCCAGGGCCACCTCCTGCGGGGTGGTGACCACGATGGCTCCCGTGATGGCGAGTGTCTGTACGAGGGTGAGGTGTATGTCGCTCGTACCCGGCGGCAGGTCGAGCACGAAGTAGTCGAGGTCGCCCCAGGCGGCGTCGGTGATGAGCTGTTTCAAGGCGTTGCTGGCCATGCCGCCACGCCAGAGTACGGCGTCGTTCTTGCGGACGAAGAAGCCGATGGAGAGTATTTTCACGCCATAGCGCTCGACGGGCAAGATGAGGTCGCGGCCGCCGATGTTCTCGGTGTAGACGTCGGTATCCTCGATGTCGAACATCGTGGGGGCCGAGGGCCCGAAGATGTCGGCGTCGAGCAGGCCTACCTTGTAGCCCAGGCGGGCCAGGGCTACGGCCAGATTCGAGGCGATGGTCGATTTGCCCACACCCCCTTTGCCCGACGACACGGCGATGATGTTCTTCACGCCGGGGAGGGGATTCTCGGGGTTGGGTCGGGCAATCTGCTTGGCCTTGACGTTGATGTTGCCCTTGATCTCCACGTCGGGGCTGACAAAGGTGAGAATGGCCGTTTCGGCCGCTTTGACTACCGAGCGGATAAAGGGGTCGTTGGGCTTCTCGAAGATGATGGAGAAGCTCACCTTGTTCCCGTCGATGCGGATATCGTCCTCGATCATGCCGTTGGCGACCAGGTCCTTTCCGTTGCCGGGATAACGCACTTTGGCCAGTGCGTCGAGTATGAGTTTAGGATATAGCTGCATGATATATGTTATTTAGAGTTTGCATTGTCCTGACTGCTCTGTTTGCCGCTCCGTTTCCCCCGGTTGAAGCTGCGGTAGGTATCGTAGGGAATATCAACGTCGGGTTCGACAAATTGTTCGCGAGGTTGGCACACGAATCTGATGTACTTGATGGTCATGCCCCGTTCGAGCCATTGCTGCTCGTAGAAGGTCTTGATTTCAAGAATGTCGTCGGCCAGTCCCGAGTGGTAGAGGTCGTCGGTAGCCACCTGCACGGGGTAGCCGTTGGCCTTGACCATCTCGCAGGTATAGGTGTAGAGGAAGGGGCTGTCGCTTTTCAGGTGAATGAGCCCGTCGGGCGTAAGAATATGTTGGTAGAGCTCCATGAAGCGGGTCGAGGTGAGCCGCTTGCGCACCTTCTTCATCTGCGGGTCGGGGAAGGTAATCCAGATTTCCGACACCTCGCCGGGGGCGAAGAAGCGGTCTATCAACTCGATGTTCGTGCGCAGGAAGGCCACGTTGGGGATACCCTCTTCGAGAGCCTGTTTGGCCCCGCTCCACATGCGGGCCCCCTTGATGTCGACCCCGATGAAGTTTTTCTGCGGGAAGCGCCGAGCCAGCCCCACGGCATATTCGCCTTTCCCGCAGCCCAGTTCGAGCACGATGGGATTGTTGTTCTTGAAGAAGGTCTCACCCCATTTGCCCCGCATCTCGAATCCCTTCTCCTGCAACAGGGCGAAGGGGTATTGGAATACGTGGGGATAGCCTTGAAGGTCGTCGAATTTTTTGAGTTTGTTTTTTCCCATAGCTAAGTTTTTCTATGCGGCGAACGGTTAATTCCGGCCCACTTTCAGATGGTGGTATTCGCCCGAAACCATCTGTACGGAGAGGATAAATATCTGTCCGGGGTACAATCGGGTGTCGATAGCCCATTCGTTGGTCTCGCCGCTCTCCCGGCAGACGAGTCGTCCGTCGGGGGTGTAGAGGGCGATGTGTCGCATGGGGGCGTCCGATTGCACGATGAGGTTTCCTTGCTCGAAATGGACGTTCAGCCGGTTGTCGGCCGTAAGTTCCTCCTTGTTGGAGAGGAGCCGTATGTCAAATTCCTGCCATTGCGGTGTACCGCTGTAAAGCTCGATGCTCTCGTCGGGGACACCCAGCGCACAGTTGGCCTGCGGTACCTCCCGGAATACCTCTTCGCCCAGCGAAGGGGGAAGTGTGGGGTAGGCCAGGACGGCGGCCAGGCGGGTGCAGTTGTCGAAGGCGTGGTCGCCGATGTAGGTGACGGTCGAGGGTATTGAAACCGAGTAGAGCTGACGCATGCCGTAGAAAGGCCATCGACCTATCTGTTCGAGCCCTTCGGGCAGGAAGGTGAGATGAATCATGCGGCTGCAACCGGCAAAGGCGTAGTCGCCGATAGATCGTACGCCGTCGGGCAAGGTGCAGCCGGTCAAGGCCGTGCAGTAGTAGAATGCCCCTTCGCCGATGTGGGTAACCGCGTCGGGTACCTGTATCGCGGCGAGCGCCGTGCAGTGATCAAAAGTGTAGGCCGGCAGGGTGTCGAGCGCATGGGTCGCAAACTCGGCGCGAGTCAGGGCCGTGCAATGGGCAAAACACCCTTCACCCAAACTCTGCAACGAACCGGGCAAGGCAATTGCGGTGAGTGCCGAGCAACCGGCAAAACCCCTTTCGCCCAACGTTTGCAGCGAGGCGGGCAGGGTGACTTCGGTCAGGCGGGTGCAGTTGCCAAAGGCGTTGGCTCCGATTGTGCGTAAGGCTGTGCCCGACAGGTCGAGCCGGGTGTAGGCGCATTGGGCGAAACCGTATTCGCCGATGGTTTGGAGGGTAGCCGGGAGTGGAGTATTGAGCGCCGTGCAGCCCGAGAAGGCCAGATCGTCGATGGTTTGCAATCGGTCGCCCCACGCTACGGTGGTCAGTGCCGGGCACCCGGCAAAGGCCGCTTCGCCGATGGCTTGGGTCTGGCGGGGTAGTTTGACCGTTGTCAGGTTTTGAAACCCGATGAACGTATGGGCCGGCAGGCTGTTGGCCTCGAAACGCGATTGATTGGCCAGGTAGGTGTCGCGGCTCTCGAACGCCGCAATCGTGCAGTCGGTCAAATCGATGCTTCTCAACTGGGTGAGTGAGTCGCCGATATAGGCGAAATCGCGGGCATCGAGTGTACCCGATACCGTGAGCCGGGTAATGGTGCTGCCTGGAACACCGATGAGCGATTGCAATTGTCCTGCTTGGGTATGACAGGTGTAGTCGACAGCCCGCAGGCTGTGGGCGGCAAACAGGAGTAAGATGATGGATAACAACTGTTTCATTTCACCGATAAGCAGGTTGTGATTCGGTTACAAAGATAGCACAAAAAAGGTAAAAATAAATTTTTATTTTTGGGGACCAGCCTTCCCGTTGTCCGATACGGAGGTCATGGGTTGGCGTGTAGGCCTGGCTCGCTTGGGTTTGAGGCTTGGCCGTCCCCTGATCAGATGCGGTTGTCGATGCGTATGATGTTCTCGACGATAAAGAGGTCGCAGATGTCGCGTTTCTCGATTTCGATGTCGTCATACTCCTTGTTCTCGCTGCGCAGGATTACCCGGTTGGGGTTCTCGTGCTTGCGCACATATTTCACCATACGGTAGTCCTCCAACAGCACGACGTAGATTTGTCCCCAAAAGATGAGGTTGGGGTTCTTGATTTCGCGAATGGCAATCATGTCGCCGTTGTTGATAACCGGCTTCATGCTGTCGCCGCTCACCTTGACAATGCTGCAATCGGGGTTGATGAAGGGCACATCGATGCTGCCGATGACCAGGTCGTCGGTAAACATGCGGTCGCGTCCCAGGTTCCCGGCCGTCACGTCGAGTCCGTAGACCTTTGCCCCGTTGCGCACCTCGGGGACGATGGCTCCCGAGGGGAGGGTGAGGGTGCGTATGTGGGTATGCACATCGGGATTCATGCCGGTGCCCGCAGCTCCATACATGAGGCCGGAACCTGAGCAGAGCCACTCTTTCGATACGCCCAGTTCGACCACAATCTTGTTGATGAGCGAGTCGCTGATGGGCAGTTTGCCGGTCAGGTGTTTGGAGAAATTCGAGGCATCGATGGCGATGCGTTTGGCAAACTCCGATTGGGTAATTCCCAGGTTATCAATCAACTCCTTTATTCTCAAAACCTTATCATCATTTTCGGCCATGGTGGGAAAATTTTATTGGTAAAATTACCTTTATAATTTGCTTTTTGGGTAATCTGATTGTATATTTGTGTGGTATTATTACCAATACAAAGGTAGAAAACTTTTCTGAAAAAAAAAACAATAGACTAATAATTAACATATTTGATGATATTCTGCCGGGGTATATTACCTTATTAATAGTAACAAAGGGAGAGACTACACGAGCAAAACAGGTAAAAGCAGTGTGAATATACCCTGGCGGGATAGCATCGAGAGAAAGGAGTAACAGAATGCAAACGATTGAATGGGAGGCTCCGGCCCTGGCTGCCTTGGCGGCATCGCACTGGCTGGTGGCTTATGAGCGCGAAGAGAATCCGCGGAAGCGGGTGCGGCATGAGACCGAAATCGAGTTTGACGGCGTGGCCTATATGTTGATGTGTGAAATCGGGCTCGCCGAGCGGGAGCATCGGGCCGTATCGATGATTTGCGGTATCGAGCCGCAGTATACCGACATGCCGGTGCGGGTAACCGGCAGCATGGGTAAGGCGGTGGGCGAAATCTTGCCGCTGCTGACTAACTTTTTGTCGAGTTATGGTGTTGTATATGTGTGAACCGGTAAATCCGGGAGGTGTGGCGTGGCACAAAGAAGGATACCTTTAAGGGTATATGGCGAGGGTGTACCTGTCGGATTGAGATGAAAAAAGCCGACCCTTTCGGGGTCGGCTTTTTTAGGAATTATCTGTTGGATAATGATTAACCGTTTACTTTGGCCATGTGAGCGATGAGGTCGAGCACTTTGTTCGAGTAACCGATCTCGTTGTCATACCAAGAAACAACTTTTACGAAGGTGTCGGTCAAAGCGATACCGGCTTTGGCATCGAAGATAGAAGTGCGGGTGTCGCCCAGGAAGTCAGACGATACAACAGCATCTTCGGTGTAGCCCAGGATACCTTTCAATTCGCCTTCCGAAGCCTCTTTCATAGCGGCGCAGATTTCGGCATAAGTAGCCGGTTTGGCCAAGTTAACCGTCAAGTCAACAACCGAAACGTCCAAGGTCGGAACACGCATCGACATACCGGTCAGTTTGCCGTTCAACGAAGGAATAACTTTACCTACGGCTTTGGCAGCACCCGTCGAAGAGGGGATAATGTTGCCCGAAGCGGCACGGCCACCACGCCAGTCTTTCATCGAAGGACCGTCAACGGTTTTCTGAGTAGCGGTCGTCGAGTGAACCGTCGTCATCAGACCATCGAGGATACCGAACTTGTCGTTCAATACTTTGGCGATAGGAGCCAAGCAGTTGGTCGTACAAGAAGCGTTCGATACGAATTGAGTACCTTTCACGTAGGTGTTCTCGTTTACACCGCAAACGAACATGGGGGTATCGTCTTTCGAAGGAGCCGACATAACTACATATTTGGCACCAGCCTGAATGTGAGCTTGGGCTTTTTCTTTGGTCAGGAAGAGACCGGTAGATTCTACTACATATTCAGCACCTACCTCGTTCCATTTCAAATCGGCAGGGTTCTTTTCGGCGGTAACACGAATGGTTTTACCGTTTACGATCAACTGACTTTTCTCAACATCAGCTTCGATCGTGCCATCGAAATGACCGTGCATCGTGTCGTATTTCAACATGTATGCCAAATAGTCAACCGGGCAAAGGTCGTTAATACCTACGATCTGGATGTCGTTTCTTGTTTGAGCTGCACGGAAAACGAAACGTCCGATGCGGCCAAATCCATTGATACCTACTTTAATCATTGTAATAAAACTTTAAGTGTTTATTGAATAAAAATAATGTCTTGCTTCTTTTTTCTCTTTGTTGACCCGCTTCCCTAAAACATTTGCGCTTGCCATATTGTTTAACAACCGCATGGGGTGGCGCAACTGCTCATCAGGGCAAGCAAAACCAGCAAAAAGGCAATTTTATATTTCATAACCTTGTACTTTACTCCTAAAATTGCAGTGCAAAGGTATATATTTTTTTTGAATACAGTGTATGCGAATGTGAAAATAAAAGAAAAATTTCTTTATTTGCATATCGTTGACTGTGAGTAGTCTATCTGATTATCCTAAATTATACTGTCATGAAAAGTTCTTTTTGGACCGACTTTAAAAATTTTGCGATGCGTGGCAACGTCATCGACCTGGCCGTGGGTGTGATTATTGGCGGTGCTTTCGGTAAAATTGTCTCGTCGCTGGTGGCCGACATCATCATGCCGCTGCTGGGGGTGTTGGTAGGGGGTATCAACTTCACCGACCTGAAATGGGTGTTGAAGGCGCCGCGCGAGGTCGACGGCGTGGAGCAGGCGGCCGTCACGCTCAACTACGGGAATTTCTTGCAGACGACTTTCGATTTTCTCATCATCGCCTTCTCGATATTCCTGTTTATCAAACTTGTGACCCGCCTCACCGAGAAGCGCAAGGCGCAGGCGCAGGCCCAAGCCCAGGCGACTGCTCCGGCCGAACCTTCGGCCGAGGTGAAGCTGCTCACCGAGATTCGCGACTTGCTGAAAGCGCAGGAGCCGACCTCGTCGAAATAGCGATAGTCGTTCTCTTTTGATCTATCCCACGAGGTATTTGCTTTTGGGTAGTCGGGCGAGGAGCCAGATTACCAGGTAGACCGTGATGAAGGTGCTCACGGCGATGAGCGGTATGACAATGTAGGCATGCTCGCTCACGGGTTGGAACCACTGGTAGTAGAGGTTAAGTATAATAATGTGGGCCAGGTACATGCCGTAACTCTTGATGGAGATGTCGGTGACGAGTCGGGTGAGCGGGCTTGTGGGGTTGAGGCGCAGTCGGCCGATGAGCGAGAAGAGTCCAACCGACATCATCAGCACGTTGACGGTGCAGAATCGCCAGCTGAGTTCCAGCTCGGGAATGGTCGCCACTGTGTCGATGCGCGAGCAGAAGATACCGGCAGTGAGCAGGTAGCCCACGATGAGCAGTATCCATGAGAGGGCGGCCGAGGGATAGCCGTATCGCTTCAAGTAGTAGCCCAGTATGAAATAGCCGATGAACCCGGTGAAGTAGTAGAGCAGGGGCGTGTCGTTCCAGAAGGCCTCGCCCAGGACTTCGGGGTAGACCTGATGTATGTAGGGCAGGAAGGTGGTGAGAAGCCACAATCCCAGGTACCCTTCCAGTTCGCGTTTGCTCGCTCGTTCAATCCAGGGCGAGATGACAGGTGTCACCAGGTAGAGCCCGATGAGCATATAGATATACCACAGGTGTCCCACCTCGCTCCCGAAGTTGATGGGAATGTGCAGAATGTGAATGCCCATCTCGGCGATGGACTCGCCGCGGGTCAGCACAAAATAGCCGGCATAGATGACGCACCACACGATAAAGGGGTAGACGATGCGGGTGAACCGCTTGCGGAAAAAGGTGGAGATGTCTCCTTGCATGGGGAGCAGCAGAAATCCCGACAACATGACGAAGAGGGGAACCGATGTGCGGCACAGCGAGGTGATGATACCTATCCAGAAGGTGTTGTCGCCGGTGACGACACTGAGTTGGTCGCCAATGTAGTAGAACTCGCTGGCGTGTTGCTGCATTACCAGATAGCAGGCGATAACTCGCAGTAAATCGAGGGAGAGGTTTCGGCTTTTGGTCATGGTATGAGATAAGCAAGGTGTGTGACGAAATACGGGAAAATATCAATACGCCCCCTCCGGCAAGGGGGAGGGGGCGTATCGTTTTAGTATTGCTCCTTCTCGTTGGGGAAGTCGCGGGTCTTGACATCTTTGATATAGGCTTGTACAGCCTCGGTGATGGTGGTGCTCAGGTCGGCATACCGGCGGAGGAACCGCGGCGAGAACCCTTTGTTGATGCCCAGCATGTCGTGCATCACGAGTACCTGGCCGTCTACACCGCCGCCCGCACCGATACCGATGACGGGAATCGTCAACTCCTGGGCTACTCGGGTTGCCAGTGCGGCCGGAATTTTTTCGAGTACAAGCCCGAAGCAACCTATCTCTTCGAGCAGATGGGCATCTTCGATGAGCTTCTTGGCCTCGGCCTCTTCGCGGGCACGCACGGTATAAGTGCCGAACTTGTTGATTGATTGGGGGGTAAGACCGAGGTGTCCCATAACGGGGATTCCGGCGCTGAGTATGCGCTCAACCGATTCGCGGATTTCGGCACCGCCCTCCATCTTCACACAGTCGGCATGCGTCTCCTTCATGATGCGGATAGCCGAGGCCACGGCCTCTTTGGAGTTGCCTTGATACGACCCGAAGGGCATGTCGACAACGACCAGTGCCCGCTTGACGGCACGCACCACCGATTTGCCGTGGTAGATCATCTGGTCGAGAGTGATGGGCAGCGTGGTCACGTTACCGGCCATGACGTTGGAGGCCGAGTCGCCTACCAGAATCACGTCGATACCGGCTTGGTCTATGAGGGTCGCCATGGAGAAGTCGTAGGCTGTCAACATCGAAATCTTTTCGCCGCGGAGTTTCATCTCCATCAGGCGGTGAGTCGTTACTTTACGAGTGTCTTCGGTATAAGTAGACATAGTTTTTGTGTGTTTAAGATTCAGGGACAAAGGTACATCAATTTTTTATATTGACACCCTTTTTACTTTTCAATCTCGATTTTGGTCTCTTTACAGAAGATATAGGGTGGCTCGGCATGGGTAAACTTGAATGTTGCGTTTTCATTTGTCTCTGCTGTCGACTTTCGCTATCTTTGTAGAAGATAGGAGGTGTCTCAGCATAAAAATCAAGCAAGCCTGTTTTTCTGCTTTCGACTTTCGCTATCTTTGACTCAAAATCATGTAAGATGGAAAAAGAGAACTATTCACGCAAGGTTCCCGGCTGGTTCAAGGTGTTGATACTGATTATGGCCTTGCCGGTATTTGCCTGGCCGTGGCTCATGAGTCGGGCCACCGAGGTCTTTACCGAAAGCGGCACCGACAATTCGTTGCCGTGGGCATTTGTCATGTCGTTGCCTCTCTATGTAGTGGTTTCGACCTGGATTAGCTATCGCGTCTATGCCTCCCGTCCCGAGGTATCGTGGGTTTTACAGGTCGTGCAACTGTTGGTCTACGGGGCCTTGTGCATACTGGTTGCGTAGCGCAATCAGGGGTTGTAGAGGTCGGGGTTGGAGAAGTTGATGATTTCCATCACCATCTCATAAGCCTGTTGGGCCGGGCTTTCGGGGTTGATTTCGGTTGCTTTCAGGTAGTTTTCGATAGCCATTTTCCAGTTGCCCTGCTTCCAAAAGAGGGAACCTTTGTAGTAGTAGGCTTCGTCGTCCTGCGAGTCACAGGACAGGCGTTCGTCAAGATGCGCAAGCGCGCGTTCCAAGTCGTTGTTGTCGATAAGTTGTTTTATCTCTTCTGTCGAAATCATATGCTTTTGTTTTTGCCAGGTTCCAAAGATAGTACAAACCGCGTTCAAAAGCAAGTCGGCCAATCGGCCATGAGTTGGTAAAAGCGATTACGGTTAGCGGGTGAACTTTGCTCTATTAGTCTGTTCTTCTCAGAGAGGCAGGCATTCGTACCTTTCTAATTTTGTGCGAAATAATCGGCCCTTTTTCAAAATAATATTACATTTGTAGGCAAAACACTCATAACAAGTAGTAGCAAATAATAGGTTTAATTGTTGTATCGCTATTTTTTTAATTGGGTTTTACCGAAAATAAAGAATACCAAGAATGATACGCTACGTGCGAACTAAAATCCTGTGTATGATGCTCCCTTTGATGGTGGGTTTGGGAGCCTGTTCCAATGATGAGTCTACCGAGCTCTGTTTCGTGGGCGACTCGCTGGTGGCCGGGTGGGACACGTACTCGGCATTCCCCACGAGGATTGTGAGAAACGACGGGGTGGGTGGAGCCCATCTGGAAGATTTGCTTACTTGGAATCTCGACTATCGGGGAAAAGATGTGGTGATGCTGGTGGGAACCAACAACATGGGTTCGGCTATTCTTAATGATAATACTCGCCCGCAGTTTATTGCCGATTTCGTTGAGGAGTATCGGCACACGATCGAAACATGGGCTCCGCGGCGGGTCTTTGTCATCTCCATTCTGCCAAGAAATTTCAAAAACGACAACGAGCGTTTGAACAGTTGCATTCAGGAGCTGAACCTGGCCCTCTCGCAAATGGTAGAGTCATTGGACTATGGCACCTTTGTCGACGTGTATGATTACTTTCTGTATGAGGGGAAGTTGAATATGGACTACTCGCTGGACGGGCTGCATCTGAACGATTTGGGTTACAATATACTTAATGTAAGATTGGCAAAAGTATTATGAGATTGCGACTTTTTCTCTTTGCCCTTTATGCCTCTCTTTCGGTAGGCGTATGGGCACAAACCGACACCGTGTCTACTCGTTCTATCTATGTAGGGTTGCGGAATAACAAATATGTATTCGCCGGTTATCAAGGCGGCTCTTGGTCGGTCGGGTTGGAAAATACCTTGTGGATACGCAACCTCAGCGAACAGTATCTGCGCTTGAATGGCCGTTATAGTTTGAATACCAAGTTGTGGAACATTCAGTTTTCAGCCCATGCCTTTGCGGGAGCCAATTATGCCGGGCGCTATTACGACGGAGGTCTGAAAGTCGGGTTGGACAAGACTGCCGGTCGGTTCAGTTTCGGGGCAGGGGTCATGCCCTTTTATGATTCGACATTCGGTTACAACACCTGCTATACGGTGCATGCCGCTTGTCGTGTCATTCAAGAGGCCTCAATCGTAGTCAATCTGACCAATATCCCGGAGTATCGTATGGTCGAGCATCGCATCGTCCCCGGTGTGCTGTTCAAGGTCCGCAAACTGTGGGTGCGCCCCGAACTCTCTATCCCCTTGAACGACAATGTTCAGTTTACTCGGGTTCTGGTTTCGTTCCGATACGATTTTCTGTTGAAATAGCGAACTTAAATAGTGATAGTCATGAACGATACGCCACAACTCAACGAGCACAATAAAGAAGAATATCCCCCCATGCACACGACCGAACACATCGTTAATCAGACGATGGTACGCCTCTTCGGGTGCGGTCGTGCCGTCTCGGCTCACATCGAGAAAAAGAAAAGCAAACTCGATTTCAAACTGCCGCAACCGCCCTCCGACGACGAAATTCGGCAAGTCGAAGAGACTGTCAATCGAGTCATTCAGGAACATCTGCCCGTGACAACGCAATATATCACGCAGGCCGAGGCTCGCGACCGGTTTGACTTGGGACGGTTGCCGCAGAATGCCTCCGACACGGTGCGCGTGGTCAAGGTTGGCGACTATGACGAATGCCTCTGCATCGGGCGGCATGTTGAGAATACCTCCGAGATAGGAACCTTCAAAATCATCAGTCACGACTACAAAGACGGCATTCTCCGCCTGCGTTTCAAATTGCTATAATTGCCCGGCTGATTAGTGGACGAAATAGAATGAAAGCCCCGCCAATTCTTTTGGCCGGGGCTTTTGTGTAGAAAAAAGTCAAAATGCAGCACTGTTTATAACAATCAGTAAATAAAAAAGTTGTATGAATTGAACGGTTTTTCTAAAAAAATTTTTGAAAAAAAGTTGTTCAAAAATTTGGAGGGGAAAGGAAAAAGGGTGTACCTTTGCAACACTTTCGCCGCTGGAAAGGGGTCGGCAAGACCTCGGGAAGGCGGGGGAGATAAAGATCATTGACAAGACTGAAAAGAAGCAAGTGTAGTACAAGAGAAAGAACGAAGTCAATTCGGCCGGGAATCACTTTGAAGGTATAAAAAAAGAAAAATCAGATATACAACGAAGAGTTTGATCCTGGCTCAGGATGAACGCTAGCGACAGGCCTAACACATGCAAGTCGAGGGGCAGCGCGGAGGTAGCAATACCTTTGGCGGCGACCGGCGCACGGGTGAGTAACACGTATGCAATCTGCCTGTAACAGGGGGATAACCCGGAGAAATCCGGCCTAATACCCCATAACGACATATCTTCGCATGGGGAGATGTCTAAAGAGAGCAATCTTGGTTACAGATGAGCATGCGGTCCATTAGCCAGTTGGCGGGGTAACGGCCCACCAAAGCGACGATGGATAGGGGTTCTGAGAGGAAGGTCCCCCACATTGGAACTGAGACACGGTCCAAACTCCTACGGGAGGCAGCAGTGAGGAATATTGGTCAATGGTCGGCAGACTGAACCAGCCAAGTCGCGTGAAGGAAGACGGCCCTATGGGTTGTAAACTTCTTTTGTCGGAGAGTAAAGTGCGCTACGCGTAGCGTATTGCAAGTATCCGAAGAAAAAGCATCGGCTAACTCCGTGCCAGCAGCCGCGGTAATACGGAGGATGCGAGCGTTATCCGGATTTATTGGGTTTAAAGGGTGCGTAGGCGGCACGCCAAGTCAGCGGTGAAATGCCCGGGCTTAACCCGGGAGCTGCCGTTGAAACTGGCGAGCTAGCGTGCACAAGAGGCAGGCGGAATGCGTGGTGTAGCGGTGAAATGCATAGATATCACGCAGAACCCCGATTGCGAAGGCAGCCTGCTAGGGTGCAACGGACGCTGAGGCACGAAAGCGTGGGGATCGAACAGGATTAGATACCCTGGTAGTCCACGCAGTAAACGATGAATACTAACTGTTTGCGATATAATGTAAGCGGTACAGCGAAAGCGTTAAGTATTCCACCTGGGGAGTACGCCGGCAACGGTGAAACTCAAAGGAATTGACGGGGGCCCGCACAAGCGGAGGAACATGTGGTTTAATTCGATGATACGCGAGGAACCTTACCCGGGCTCAAACGCAGGGGGAATATGGGTGAAAGTCCATAGCCAGCAATGGTCGCCTGCGAGGTGCTGCATGGTTGTCGTCAGCTCGTGCCGTGAGGTGTCGGCTTAAGTGCCATAACGAGCGCAACCCTTATTGACAGTTACTAACGGGTCAAGCCGAGGACTCTGTCGAGACTGCCGGCGCAAGCCGCGAGGAAGGTGGGGATGACGTCAAATCAGCACGGCCCTTACGTCCGGGGCGACACACGTGTTACAATGGCAGGTACAGAAGGCAGCCAGTCAGCAATGACGCGCGAATCCCGAAAACCTGTCTCAGTTCGGATTGGAGTCTGCAACTCGACTCCATGAAGCTGGATTCGCTAGTAATCGCGCATCAGCCATGGCGCGGTGAATACGTTCCCGGGCCTTGTACACACCGCCCGTCAAGCCATGGAAGCCGGGAGTACCTGAAGCATGCAACCGCAAGGAGCGTACGAAGGTAATACCGGTAACTGGGGCTAAGTCGTAACAAGGTAGCCGTACCGGAAGGTGCGGCTGGAACACCTCCTTTCTGGAGAAGAGATTCCAAGGAAGAGCCGAAAGGACAGAGAGAAGTTCGGACTCCTGACGCACTGCTTCTTTTCATTCATATAAAAAAAGGAAACAAAGAGACACCCGCCAGGGCACGATTTGAGACAGTCCTATAGCTCAGTTGGTTAGAGCGCTACACTGATAATGTAGAGGTCGGCAGTTCAAATCTGCCTGGGACTACACCGAAGCCGCCGCGCGGAAGGGACCGAAAAGAAGGGACCCGAGACAAGCGGAAGAGAGGCCGAGAGAAAGCGGGGGGATTAGCTCAGCTGGCTAGAGCACCTGCTTTGCAAGCAGGGGGTCAACGGTTCGAATCCGTTATTCTCCACTAGAAAGATCCTTGACATGTTGGAAAAAAGAGAACACGAGCACGAAGCAAACCCATATCAACCCAAAACGACAGACGGTCAGCAATGATTGTCGGCCGAAAGAAAGTAAGAAAGGGCGCATGGAGGATGCCTAGGCTCTCGGAGGCGACGAAGGACGTGATAAGCTGCGAAAAGTTACGGAGAGGCGCAAATAGCCCGTGACCCGTAAATGTCCGAATGGGGCAACCCGGTCAGCAATGACCATACCGCCAAGCGGTAGGCCAACGCGGGGAACTGAAACATCTAAGTACCCGCAGGAAAAGAAAATAACAATGATTCCGCAAGTAGTGGCGAGCGAACGCGGAAGAGCCCAAACCGGCGCTGTTACGGCAGGGCCGGGGTAGAAGGATCCATAACAAAGGCAAGGAAGGAAGTTAGCAGAATACGATGGAAATCGTAGCCGTAGAGGGTGACAGCCCCGTAAGCGAAAACGGACAGAAGCCGAATGGACACCTGAGTAACCCAGGACACGAGAAATCCGGGGCGAATCGGCGGGGACCATCCCGTAAGGCTAAATACTCCCGAGAGACCGATAGCGAACCAGTACTGTGAAGGAAAGGTGAAAAGAACCTCGAACAGAGGAGTGAAAAAGACCCTGAAACCATGCGCCTACAAGCGGTCGGAGCGCGCAAGCGTGACGGCGTGCCTTTTGCATAATGAACCTACGAGTTACTGTTGATGGCAAGGTTAAGCGATTCAGTCGCGGAGCCGAAGCGAAAGCAAGTCCGAACAAGGCGTACAGTCATCAGCAGTAGACGCGAAACCAAGTGATCTACCCTTGGTCAGGTTGAAGGTTGGGTAACACCAACTGGAGGACCGCACTGATAAGCGTTGAAAAGCTTACGGATGAACTGAGGGTAGGAGTGAAAGGCCAATCAAACTTGGAGATAGCTCGTACTCCCCGAAATGCATTTAGGTGCAGCCTCGGGAAATAAGTGTCAGAGGTAGAGCGACTGATAAGATGCGAGGGCTTCACCGCCTATCAAGTCTTGACAAACTCCGAATACTGGCACTGGAACCCCGGGAGTGAGGGCATGGGTGCTAAGGTCCATGTCCGAAAGAGGAACAACTCAGACCACCAGCTAAGGTCCCGAAATAAGGGCTAAGTTGAACAAACGAAGTAAAACTGCAAAGACAGCTAGGATGTTGGCTTGGAAGCAGCCATTCATTTAAAGAGTGCGTAACAGCTCACTAGTCGAGGAGTTTTGCATGGATAATAATCGGGCATAAGCCCTTTACCGAAGCTGTGGATGTCGGAAGACATGGTAGGGGAGCATTCCGTCGGCAGTGAAGGTATCTCTCGAGAGATGCTGGAGCTTACGGAAAAGCAAATGTAGGTATAAGTAACGATAAAGGGGGCGAGAAACCCCCTCGCCATAAGACTAAGGATTCCTGATCAACGCTAATCGGATCAGGGTAAGTCGGGACCTAAGGCGCAGCCGAACGGCGAAGCCGATGGAAGAAACGGTCAAGATTCCGTTACTGATATAATGAGCGACGTGGAGACGGAGAAGTGACACACCCGCCTGCTGACGGAATAGCAGGTTAAAGGAGGTAGGTAGACACGGCCCAGGCAAATCCGGGCCGAGTGCCGAAACTGAGAGTATCGAGAGCCCTCGGGCAATCGAATAGCGGTGGTAAGCAGGCTCCCGAGAAAATCCGCTAAGCAAATCGTTATATCACCCGTACTCCAAACGGACACACGTAGTCGGGTAGAATATACCAAGGCGCTCGAAAGATTCACGGTTAAGGAACTAGGCAAATTGACCCTGTAACTTCGGGAAAAAGGGTCCCCAGTAAGATGGGGCGCAGAGAATAGGTCCAGGCAACTGTTTAACAAAAACACAGGGCTGTGCGAAATTGAAAGATGAAGTATACAGCCTGACACCTGCCCGGTGCCGGAAGGTTAAGAGGAGATGTCATCGCAAGAGAAGCATTGAATTGAAGCCCCGGTAAACGGCGGCCGTAACTATAACGGTCCTAAGGTAGCGAAATTCCTTGTCGGGTAAGTTCCGACCTGCACGAATGGTGTAATGATCCGGACACTGTCTCAACCGTGAGTTCGGTGAAATTGTAGTATCGGTGAAGATGCCGATTACCCGCAACGGGACGAACAGACCCCGTGAACCTTTACTGCAACTTAACATTGCGTTTGGGCATTCGATGTGTAGGATAGTCCGGAGGCTGTGAGACGGTGACGCCAGTCATCGTGGAGCCGATGTTGAAATACGGACCTTTGAATGTTTGAACGCTAACTCGCAGGAGCGAGGACACTGTTTGGTGGGTAGTTTGACTGGGGTGGTCGCCTCCAAAAGCGTAACGGAGGCTTCTAAAGGTACCCTCAGACCGATTGGTAACCGGTCGCAGAGTGTAATGGCACAAGGGTGCTTGACTGAGAGACAGACAAGTCGACCAGGTAGGAAACTAGAGCATAGTGATCCGGTGGTTCCGCATGGAAGGGCCATCGCTCAAAGGATAAAAGGTACTCCGGGGATAACAGGCTGATCCCTCCCAAGAGCTCATATCGACGGAGTGGTTTGGCACCTCGATGTCGGCTCGTCACATCCTGGGGCTGGAGAAGGTCCCAAGGGTTGGGCTGTTCGCCCATTAAAGTGGCACGCGAGCTGGGTTCAGAACGTCGTGAGACAGTTCGGTCTCTATCTGTTGTGGGCGCAGGAAATTTGCGGGGGGCCGACACTAGTACGAGAGGACCGTGTTGGACAGACCCCTGGTGTATCGGTTGTTCCGCCAGGAGCACAGCCGAGTAGCTAAGTCTGGAAGGGATAAGCGCTGAAAGCATCTAAGTGCGAAGCCCGCCCCAAGATAAGATTTCCACGAGGGACGTCAGAGACGATGACGTAGATAGGTCGCAGGTGTATAGGCAGCAATGTCACAGCCGAGCGAAACTAATCTCCCGAAACTTTCTGTAAGGCGAGTCGGGAAGGGCCGATAAGGGGAAGCGAGAAAAGAAGAGTGTAAAGAGTTCAAATTTTTCAAACGTCAAGGATCAAGATATTAAGGCGGTTATAGCACGGGGGATCCACCTCTACCCATTCCGAACAGAGAAGTTAAGCCCCGTCACGCCGATGGTACTGCGCAAGTGGGAGAGTAGGTAGCCGCCACCTTAAAGTAGACAGAGCCGGAAGGAAGTCAAGAGAAGACAACCCTCCGGCTCTTTTTTTATGCCTGCGGCGCCGGGAGGCGAGGAGCCCCCGCAAGCCTCCGGCAGCCCGATGCGGGATCCAGGGAATACCCAAGCAGAAATACCACCAGCGGCACCCTTCTGGACCCCGCATCAAGTGCGGGGTGACATGCTGGGACTCTCCAA